>CAZGBZ010000011.1:0-7709 GCA_964524135.1 uncultured bacterium | reverse complement strand
GTAAAAACAGCCCTCAAAATGGGGAACAGTTCTTTGTCTTGGGAATACGGGAGATTGCCCGTCCTCTGCGATTTAAATCCAACTGGACCATGCTGCAGTTTTTCAATAAAAGTACCATCAACAGTACAATACCAGCCCTTGAATTGGAACTGGATAGGCTGGAAGATGTGCTCACTGATCGCAATAAAACCCTCAATTTCATTGGGACAATTGAGGATCAGGATGATCGCTTCAAATTGGAATCCTACCTAAAATCAGGATTGGAGCCACATCACCCATACTTAGCTAATATTCTTCGTAAACACCTGCGGGCAAGGTTTAAGGATTTGGCTCTGGGAAGCAGTGTAAACCAAATGGGATTCATGGCATCAGCGGCTCAAATAAACCCTGGGACTGTGTGTAATATTGATCTACCAGAAGGTAATTATACCATGACCAGATTTCCAATCCGAGATTACTCTTCATTTGTTCCAGTTAGAAATAACCATAATCTGGTGTGCGAACCCTGTAGTGGGTCAATCTACATTGCAAATGAAGATGCGCTTATCCTGGATGGTGATTATGACGGCGACTACATGGTTCTCATCGATAATGATCAAATACTGGAAGAGGTCAAATCACCTGAGTTCGGGAGTGGGTATAAGCGGATACCTGAAGGGAAGAAGGTTCGAAGGGAAGACCCTCTTGAATATCTTCCATTTGTAGGTGCTGAGGCGGTGTCTGGTGGCGCTAAAATTGGCTATACAACCCTGCTTATTAACAGTGCCATAATGAGCGATAAACATGACCTGATACCGGAGCTCAGCGCTTCGCTTCAAAATGAGGTGCAAAGTTTAAAATGGGACACTGGTATATTGTCGCAAAACTTGAATGAACTTGCAAAAGAATTGGAGGTTATGGATGTGTATAGGGAATGCAAATTCAACAAATCCAGCTTCATTTCCCATATTCCATGTATAGATGAAGGTTATGTAGATCATTACCTGTTTGAGCCCTATCGCATTGTTCAATCCCGCTTCAAATTCATGTATCCAGAGCGGGATCTACTTCATTACAGATACAGAGTGCCCCTGCATAATTACGACACTTCTGCCTGCTATGAGGAGGTAGCAAGCGTACAGCGGTTATACAATGGGTGGATATCGGACATACTGCAGGAATATAATGCAGGAGATAGTGACCCCACAGAAGCATTGCAGACACCAATCAATTTCCTCAGAGAATGGTCGGCATCCAAGCAGGAAAATCGCAAAGAATATGCTGCGGCTGTTTGGAGTGCAACCCATATCCGCAGGACTGGTTCAATCGGTTCGTTTGCATTTCATTGCTTTGAAAATGAGATGTTGGCTTTAATCCGGGGGACGAGTGATGAACCTCAACAGGCAGTACCAGTACCTATACTATCTGAAATGAAAACGCTTCGGGCAGTGGGGGGGTATTACTCACTATCAGGCTCTGATATTTCAGATAAACTCAGAAGATTCAAATCCATGGTGAAATCCATTGGGCGTACAGCTGTTGTGGAAATTAAACCAAATGATGTTGATCCACAGGGATTGGACTTTCATGTAGGTGAAATTCGCCTTGGTTCGCTACCCAAGGATATGTTTGATGAGTACAGTTACCTTCAAATTGGTGACACATTTGAATCCATGATTTCATTTTCCGGAAAGGTGGTTTACCTGCATACCATCTAAGCCCTTTCTGTGGTGCCTCCCTCCGCCATTATCATGGCTCCAACCTCCTCCCACTGTATAATCATTGCATAAAAACTTTTATTAATCAAATCATAAGGAGTAAAAAAAAATGAACTTGTCACATATTTCAGACGAATTACTAAAAAACGAATACACCTCCCGCTTTGGCTTAAAAACAGGTGACACATTAATCCAAAATAGCCAGGCTGCAGTTGATCACCTCAGACAGTATTTCATTGACGAACCGGATCGCGAATCATTTGTGGTTTTGTTTCTCAATGGACGAAATCAAATAATAATCACTGATACTATGGCAACAGGGACAATATCAACAGCTTCAGTTTTCCCCAGGGAAATAGTAAAAGCGGTATTAAAGCATAAATCTACAGCAGTGATTTTGGCTCACTCACATCCCAGCGGAAATCCGGAAGCATCAAGAGATGATATAACAATCACACGCAAACTACGAGATGCTCTGGCTACAATTGATGTTCGAATTCATGATCATCTGATTTTATCTGGCAATCGCAATGAATTTACCAGCATGGCTGATAAGGGCCTGCTATAACTAAACAAAAAAGAAAGGAATGAACAAAATGAAGAATGGAATCATGATAAAAAAGCCCGTGGAACCAACTGTTCCGCAGACACAAACAACCAATCATCCCCTGGATATGCCAACACAGGATTTTCAGGCAGGTTTGGAGCGTAGGAAAGCCAACCGCAGGGTGCTCATGGACTGGATAAAATCTGCCCTAATAAAAGATCAGGATTATGGCGCCATACAGATTAATGGGAAACCGTCCAAGTCCAGCCTATTCAAACCAGGTGCGGAGAAAATCTGTGGTATGCTGGGTATAATACCCACATTCCCCAACCTGCACCGTTATGAGGACATGGCGCTTTCTGGGAAAGAGGTGAAAACAATCATTTTAAAATGTGAGTTGACAACTTCAGATGGAAAGGTTATTGCCTCGGGTATCGGTGCCAGGGAAGTGGGACAGGATAATGGTGACATCAACAAATCACTTAAAATGAGTTCCAAATCAGCTCATATTGACGCCACCCTGAGGGCAGCTGGATTATCTGAGATATTCACCCAGGATATCGAGGATATGAATCTGGAAGATGAAGAAGAAGTGCAACCTGAAGCAACAAATGATAAATGTACAAATAAGCAGTTCACAACTATGCTTTGGCTCCGAGATCACATGCTGGTATCTGAAAATGAGCAGGCTAGAATTAGCGAACTTTTGGAAAAGGGACCTACCCGAGAGGAAGCATTCTCCGTCCTGGAATATTTCCTTGGGAAAAGCCGCCGGGATCCAGAATCCGGACGATGGATCAATGAAGAAGGGGGTGTTTTAGCACAAAGGGAAGCTGACGAGTTTTCTGAATAAGAAATAAGCACCGGCGCCGGTGTACCCTCCCAAATTCCTACCAAAATCTGCAATAAGGGGACTTCAACCCTGTGGGAGGCTCGTTGAAAGAGTGCCCGCTTACATAAAAAACTTTAAGTTACGATTATTACAGCAGCCTAATTTTATATAAATGGAATTTACTGAATTAATAGAATCATGTTACGGGAAACTGATTGGAGGTAAGGCTCTTACCACCAGTGAAAAAAAGAAGATTCAACAGGCTTCTATTGCAGATAAAGTATCCGCTTTTTACGATACCTATATACCTGGTCTAGCCGAGAAATACAACTTTCTAAAGTCATATATAGAAGAACCATCTATCACAACATTATTAGATCATTTCACACATAAATATGGTTTATCATATGCACTGACGGACTTACATGCAAATTATCATAAACTTCTGAAAGCCGAAAACCATGTACAAGCGTTTAAAAAGGTAAAATTGGAAATTGATGAAGGATTTCACACATTTTTAAAAGAGCAACTGGAAAACAGCAAACATAGTGCTGATATAATATATAATAGTGTGAAAACAGAGATTTTCTTGCATACGTTATTTGAAACTCTATGCAGGAAGCCTCTCGAGGTATCGGTGCTTCCAAGAGACGAGATTATTTTTCAATCAAAAACCTTAAAAATTAATGATGCAGATGCAAAAGAAATTGCCAACCGGCGTGATTATGCTCTGAGCAATCCTTTACAAATAGAATTTAACAACGATCAAACTCGTCAAATGAATAAGCTTCTTGCGGCTTATGGACATTATGAAAAGGGAAAAGAACTATACCATTTAATGAATATTTCTGGCAAATATGAATACTATATCTGGCTTTACCTGATGGGGGATACCAAGGACATGCAACCGATTTCTTTTCAATTTTACCTGCAACCGGACACATTGATAATTAAAAATACTTCGGATAGCAAGGAAAACCGCCAAGGACTTAGGAAATTAAAGCCGTTTGAAGCAATCAGGTTAAGTATTAAAACCCAATTTAATGAGAGTAACAAAAAACACCTTTTTACGTTTCATTCTTTTCAGGTCTATATGTATGATGAAATATATGCTAAATACCACCAGAAGGCCTGCCCATCAAAAACAGAAAAAAAGAACATTCAGACTTATTACCTTACAATTTTGCACAATTTGCATCAAGTTACTAAAACTTTTAGCAATGTCTCTGGATATGACCCAAAAAACCTTGACTATGACTCAAGTAATGACCGACACCCTTGGCGGTACTTCAAAACGAAAAAAGATTACTCAAAAAAAGAAGTACTCCACATTTAACCCCCTCTAATACCTCTTAGGGCTAATCTCATACCCAATTTCGGGGTAAACCTGACCCCATTTATTCACTCCCCTGAGTCCCTGACCACCCTTAGGGAATCATCCTAATTTTTCCATAAATAGATTAACTAAATTGGAGAAAAATAATGGAAACTCAACTAGTAAAAATTCACCCGGTATTCGGTGAAGGTACAATAAAAGGGTATGCAACTGTAAAATGTGGTGAATTTACCTTTCGGAGTATCAAAATAATACAACAAGAGGGGCAGAAGCCCTGGATCCAATTGCCGCATCAGCAGGCTGAAGATGGCAACTGGTATCCCTTAATTCAATGTGAAAATAAAAGTATCGCAGATGCAATTAAAACAGAAATACTAAATAACTTTAATAATGAGGTAAATAACAATGAAGTATCCTAATTACAAATACTATGACAGCGCTATCAATGGATGGCATAACCGAAACAATGTGGTTCACACCCTGAAAAATACTAAAGGGAAAACTGATACCGGCAGGACTTATTTCAGATTTAATGAAGATTATCGGGATTACTGGGAATCAAATAAATCTGTAAAAGATTATTCGGGACCCTGCTATGCAGATTATATTCCTATAGATATTGACCGTGATTCCATACCAGGAGCAATTGAAACGGTTCAGACTTTTCTCAAATGGTTTACAGTAAATTTTGAAATGGACCAGTCGGAAATCCCGATATGGTTCTCCGGCTCTAAAGGATTTCATATTGCTATTCCAACCAGCATGCTTGGAGACGCGGTTATACCTTCAGCTGATCTCCCTGACAGGTTTAGGTATTTTGTATCTTCCCTTGGGAACTGGGATTTCGACATGACCATATACAATGCCAATGGGTTGTGGCGCATGGAAAACACCATAAATAGTAAGTCGGGATTATATAAAATTCGTATTGATGATGTTATGTCGCTTTCCGAAGATTTATTGATAGAACTTGCTACTAATCCTGGTAGAGGTACTACTCTAAACGAACTTGAGGATTGCAGTACAAACACTACCCTGGAAGCTGTTTACAATAATTATAGTCCAACGGTAATTGAATCTAAATACGAAAAATCAAATAACGGTAATAAGGCTTTAGAATTGCTTAAATCCGGAGTTGGTAAGGGAAAACGAAACACAACTGGTTACAAGATTGCGCAATCCTTAAGAACAGCCAAAACTGGTAAAGAAATAGTTAGGCAAACACTTCTTCTCTGGAATCATAATAATGAACCGCCCATGGAAGAGAAGGAAATAGATGTAATCATAAAATCGGTGTTTTCCGGTAAGACAGCCAATGATGATGATGATGCAATTCATATCCCTTCAGGGGTGTATGATGGGACGATCTATGAAGCCTGTTTTGATCCTAAGAGAAAAAAGGGTCAATATTACTTTTCAACTTATAAGGACGGATTGGTAGGTGAATCTGATGGTTTTATTTATAATGATATTGAATATAAACCTCTGGATGATCCAAATAATATGGTTCAACATCAAGTGGTACTATTGCCTTTAAAGCTGGTAGACTATCATTCAGTTGAAGTACTGCTAAAAGATATTCAAGATTACATACATAAATATGTTGCAGTTTCAAAAATTTATGAAAAGATCGCATCCTTTTATGTATTACTATCCTGGATATATGACAATTTTAATGTTTTGCCTTACCTGAGAGCCAGAGGTGAGGCCGGATGTGGGAAAACAACTTTCATTCGTACAGTGGGCTCTATTTGTTATAGGCCCATATTCACAGCAGGAGCCACTACTACAGCTCCCCTATTTCGAATGATTGAAAAATACCAGGGTACACTGGTTTTGGATGAGGCGGACTTCCAGAATAGCGATATGCATTCTCAAGTGGTAAAAATTCTCAATTGCGGTTACCAGAAAGGGCTACCAGTTATCCGCTGTGATGTGGGATCCAGATCAATGGAGCCAAAATGTTACAGGGTTTTTGGTCCAAAGATTATTGCAACCCGTGAAGGATGGAAAGACAGAGCCCTGGAATCGCGCTGTCTTACTGAGGATATGGAGGGCAAATACCGGGATGACCTGGTTCAGATAAAGGAAAATATATTTCAAAAAGAAGCCCTTGATTTAAGAAATAAACTTCTAATGTTCAGGTTTAAACATTATGGAAAAATAGAAATTGATGAATCTCTAAGAGACAGCAGCATTGAACCGAGGTTAAACCAGATTAGCCTTCCAATTTTGTCAATAATTGATGATGACGAGTTCAGACGTGAAGTGAAGCAATTCATGCGGGTATATAATAAAGCTACGGTTGCTGATAGGCAGGCCAATCTTACAGGTATTATCGCGGAGATTGTGGTTAGGCAATACCATACTGATACTGCAGGAGATAAGACTTATAAAAATAATCAAGGCATATCCATTAAGGATATCACTGAACTGGCTGGAGATAAAATGCATGAAATACTGGTGGAACACTCTCATATCTCCAATCAAGAAGTTGGCAGGATTATCCGCAAGTACTTGCACCTGAATCCATCCAGAAGTTCTTTAGGTATGTATATTCCCTATTACCAGATCGAATTAAAGTATGATTATTTATGTAATAGATACGGAGTTGACCCGAAAATTCCAATTGAATATACATCAGATCCAGAACATCCCAAAAACCCACTAAATGGCTGGTTTGCCCCTGAGGACGAAGACAAAGATGATGATTTACCATTCTAATTACAAACAAAATCTGTGTAGAGATGTAGCCTGTGTAGAGCCTTATAGGTGTGCCAGGAGTATATATCTTTACACGGGAAAGGATAATAATGAAGTCTAATTATTTTACAGTAAATGAAACAGCTGTTTATTTCAATATATCAAAATCTATGGTTCGAAAAATGATCAGAGAATGCAAGGTTAAATTCTATCGAGTAGGAAGAAAGATTCTGATAAAACTGGAGGATTTTGAAGCCGCTATGGTTCCTGTTGAAACGACTGACAAATATCTTTCAGATTTATATTAAGGTATAGTGAAAGTGAAGAGATCAGCAATAAAAAAATTCCCTGGGGTCCGCAAAAAGGCTCCGGGGAAATTTATTATAGATTACAAAGACCATAATAATAAACGTCGTCAAATCACCTATCTTGGAATTGAAACCGATGCTGTACGGACTAGAAAAGCACTGCTTGTAAAAAGAGACCGAATTATTGCCGGCCTAGAGGCGCCACCCGAGGCAATCAAGGAACCTCCAACCTTTCAAATTGTATGGGAAGAATTTGAACAGGATCGAATGCTTGAGGTTGCAGGGG
>CAZGBZ010000010.1:0-22155 GCA_964524135.1 uncultured bacterium | reverse complement strand
CCGAATAAAACAGCACTAGATAGTGCAAGTATTGTTATTAGTTTAATATTCTTCATTATTTTACTTTCCTTTTATTCAAGTTTACTGTTATTTAATGTCCCTTTTTGTGATGAGGATCAAATAAATTATCTTAGCCGATCCCTACCCAATCTTTTCACTGTTAACTTATAGTATGTTTCTAATACAAGACTAAATTAATATTGTAACAGCTTGTATCATGTTCTCTTCGAGAATAATATTAACCTTCCTGAAATCAGGAATTTGTATTACAACATCCCTTCTTTTTACCCCAGAACTTCCACCAGGGAGTTTTAGCACGATTAGGACAATTTTGTTTTTCAAGAGATGTATTTTGTCCACTTTGGGGGTATTGAACACCAGCAATAGCTAACTGTGTACCATCTTCTGCCACATTACCTTCTTTCTTTACGTCCATATTTGCCTGATTAAACTTACAAGCTACCTTCCCCTTACTACTTTTGTTCTTGCAACAGGGTTTCCCCTGTGAAAAAACTAGCGTAAGGCTCATTGCTAAAACAACTAAATATATAACTCTTTTCATCGCTTTCCCTTTATAATGAATAATTGATTTTATAAATATCTTAAAATTCTTCCTCATGTAACTTACAACTTCTCTTCATACAGATAATAGAACTATTTGTTCCCAATTTAAAATCTGACTGTGCCTAAAAATGAAATCCCAGTCCATTGGAAATTTCAAAATAATTTGGATTGCCAGATTCTAAATCATATCGATAGTGCCAATTTATATGAAATGAGATATTCTTTGACCCTGAAAAGGTAAGCTTTCCATCCCAAAGAATACGATAATCACCTAGATTTTCCAGCTTAAATTGATAATAGAGAATATTCTGCAGCTCAAGCATTTCAAATAATTTCAGGGAATAGTTCAAATAATTAGTCGACTTAGTAAAATTGTGACTAATAGATTTGTATTGGTACTTTTCTGTTTCACTCATAATTCCTAAACCCAAATATAGCTGATTAAATGGATTAACCCTAAATCCTCCACCTATCAACTCTCGATTTTCCAAATCAATAAAATGGTTAAACTCCTTCTGAATAAATCCTTCAAAATAGATATGTGATCTAATTGGTTTTGTAGCTCTTACATGTCCAAATCCTTTATAGGTGAAATCTTCTTTTGATTTTTCAAATGCACGGTCATATTTCCATACAAAAAATCCATACCAATTGGAATTAGATACATAATCTGCTCGATATGAACCATTCAGATTCAAAATTTCAGTATTGCCGGATATATATGCAAAATCAAATTCCAGATTATTCTGAACTCCGGGCAGTTGATTATCTCTCCTCATAGCTTCGGTATTAACCTGGCTATATAAAGATGATATACAAAGGAGAGTTATTATAATCATTTTTCGGAATAATATCATATCAATAAATTACTTTTTCCCGTCGATATCTGCACAGTCATTTTTCACTTATTTAAACTTCAAATTAAATCGAAAAAGGAATAAAAATATTCCTCGACTATAAATGTCAGAATATTGCTTTTATAATTACTTCAAATTTTGTAATTTTAACCCATGAGGATGCTATCAAAAACCATCTTATTAATTTTGGGATTAACAATTTTAGTATCACAGAGTGAAAATCCGCCCGAATTAATTATTAAAGAATTTACTCCTGCAGGGCGAATTGAAGCCCTCGTTGAAAATAATCAAACAGAAGATCTCATCCTCCTTCAATTGAATCTTAAAAATGATAGTCTTTTTGCATTGGTAAATGACATTTTACCCAATTTAGAATTATATTCCGGCCCTGCATCATACCATCGAATAATGTCAATTCGTTATTTCAATCAAATTCAATTAGTATTAACGGAAAATTATTTCACCATCTTAAATAATAATTATAGACTAACAAATTCTTCTCGAGAATTCTGGGTTGATCTTAAACAAGGCAGTGAAACTCAGGGAACGTGGTCTGATGATGATGCAATCGAATTAACTTGTGCATGCCTTAATGGTGCAAGTGATTGTGTAAAGCTGGGCTGGGATGATAGTTGGTGGAATCCCTTAGACTACTGGGGGGAAGCATGGTATGGCTATCAACCTCCATATTATCAGTCTATAGATGAAATTAGAGTTACAGTACGGGGTGCACAATGCGACGATCTCCCGGTTTGGTCTGAAACTTATATGGGAATGATGGATGATAATGGCAATTGGAACCACGATTATACATTGAGCATCGATTATACTGATAATGAGTATATTGTAGGTAATGTATGGAGTGGAGGCATGCTTATGCCCAGACTCGGCTCAGAGGATAATTATTGCATTGATCACATTAAATTGGAGTTTTTCTACTCCTGTGAAGAGCCTGAAAGTCCAACTAACCTCTTGGCGTCTGACGGAGATGACTGTCTCATGGTGAATTTAAGCTGGACAACTTCCCTCTC
This sequence comes from uncultured bacterium, assembly GCA_964524135.1. GTDB lineage: Bacteria > Fidelibacterota > Marinisomatia > SCGC-AAA003-L08 > D37C17 > D37C17. The sequence continues at coordinate 19,703 of CAZGBZ010000010.1, read as the reverse complement.
TGAGACCACCACCCAAATTCTTTACCGAGATGATCAAATAATTGCCCAATTGGATGCAGGAGATTCTTCCTTTGAAGATTGGGGTGCACAAACTGGTGTAGAACATGTTTACTGCATTCAGGCAAATAATGAGTGTGGAAGTTCCACTATGACTTGTAACCCCGGTAGTAAAAAAACTGCTCCTATAACAACTTCATTCGTGAGTGCAAGTGATGGAGAATACTCAATCCATGTGCAGGTGAACTGGGCGGGAACTGATGCAACCGACGAATATAAAATATACCGAGATGGTGCTTGGATGGGAATTATCTCAGGCAATGAAACAAATTATACAGATGTTATTCCTGAAACAAATGTGGTATATAATTATTGTATCGAAAGTATAAATGATTGTGGTTCTTCTGAATTAACCTGCGACACCGGGTTTTCAGCTACTCCCCAAGGGGATGTAAATGACGATGGCACTATTGATGTTTTAGATGTTGTTATCGTAATAGGAATTATCATTGAAACACACATTCCCACAGATGATGAATTATCAACTGCTGATATCAATGGAGATGGGTCGGTTGATGTATCAGATATCGTTATTTTGGTAAACACTATTGTGGGAGATTAGCCACCCTCTTTATTAATTTTCAAAAATACTAAATAATACTTTAAAAACAGCAATTAATTGCTGTTTTTTCTTATGATCAGAAAATAATATCCACTAATTATTTAGTTACATATTGTTTCAGAATTGCATTTAGCAGAAATAATATAGAATTTATTAAATTTTAAACAAGATGATTGTAAGAAATTAAATTAAATAAGGATTAAATGATGCGCAAATTCAAAAACTATATAATTCTAATTGCTTTTGCAACACTCCTCTCTGGAAGCTCTATTCAATTCACCAATGAAGATATCCCAGTGGATGTTTTTATTAAATCTGAGACAGCAGAACATATAATTGTTCAATTACAGCTGAACTATTTTGAAAGGGAATATATTCAGATTAATGGGACTGAGTATGATGGTATTTATCTGGAAGATGAACCAAATTTTCTAATAGCTGGTTCACCAATTCTTCCTCATGTAAATCGTTCTATCATTATTCCTGATTTAAGTGGAACCTCTTTGGAAATTATCAAATCAGAAAGCTTAACTTTTAATAATTACAATGTTTTTGCATCCAAGGGAAATCTACCGCGAAATATTGATATTTCTTCAGTACCTTATATTGAGGGGAATGCTTATCAAAATAATGAATTCTTCCCAGGGGAAATTGCTCATTTAACCGATCCGTATATCCTCCGAGATTATAGGGGACAGGTAATTCAGTTTAATCCATTTCAATATAATCCTGTTACTGGTGAGTTAAAGGTCATACATCAAATGACTGTAAAAATCAGTTTTAATAATAGAGAAAGTGTCAATTCCTTCCAATCCAAAAGTCCTACTGTAAAACCAAATTTAGATTATCATAATATGTATTCTAATCAATTCTTAAACTATAGTGAAAATGACACTCGATACTCTCCTGTTCCTGAAGACGGTGAAATGCTAATAATTTGTTATGATGGTTTCATGAATGCCATGGAACCCTTTGTTGAATGGAAAAATCAAAAAGGATTGAAAACTACAATGGTACCAGTTTCTGAAACAGGGACAAATTATACTTCAATTAAAAATTATGTAGAGGATTTTTATGATTCTCACAATTTAGCTTATCTTTTATTGGTAGGAGATATTACTCAAATTCCGTCTAAAAATTATGGCGGTGGTGAATCAGATATCTGGTATGCTTATATGTCTGGAAATGATTCCTATCCAGAATTCTTTGTGGGTCGGTTCTCAGCAGAGAATACCTCTCATGTAAATACTCAGGTAGAGAGGTCTATTGAATATGAGCGGAACCCACAATTAGATGCCGATTGGTATAGTAAAGGTGTTTTGGTAGCTTCTAATGAAGGCGCTGGTTATGGAGACGATGGTGAAGCCGATTGGCAGCATGCACGCAATATGAGAGCAGATTTATTGGATTATACCTACACTTCAGTGGATGAAATGTATGATGGCAGCCATGGTGGATCTGATGCCAGTGGTAATCCAAATAGCACTACCCTTAAAAATGCTCTTAATGATGGTCGAAGTATGCTTCATTACACCGGACACGGAGATGTGACCGTTATTGTCACTACTAATTTTAATACTTCTCATGTAAATTCCTTGACAAATGCAAACGAGCTTCCATTTGTGTGTACCGTGGGATGTGTTACTGGAAATTTTGCAGGATATAATTGCTTGGGGGAAACTTTCCAACGAGCCACTCATAATGGTGAGCCTTCTGGTGGAATTGCCTCATTTATGTCAACAATTTATCAGGGATGGGCACCTCCTATGTCTGCTCAAGATGAAATGGTGGACATTTTAGTAGAAAGTTATTCCAATAATCGCAAGGTTACATTTGGTGGTGTATCTTTTAATGGCTGCCTTAAAATGAATGACGATTATGGCAGTTCCGGGGATGACGAAACTGATCATTGGGTAATTTTTGGTGATCCCAGTGTGGTTCTCAGAACCGATTCACCCACTGAAATTTCCGTAAGCCATAGTGGTTCAATTGAAGTGGGGGCATCAACCTATTCTGTAAATGTATCTGGTGGCGGTGATTTTAACTTAGCAGCTCTTTCAGTAGATGGAGAATATTTAGGATCAGCCTATGCCGATAATTCAGGAAATGCAGAAATTGAACTGGAAGGAAGTATTGAATCTGGTGCTGATATTCTTTTAACAGTTACTGGATATAATACCACAACGGTGATTGAATCGGTTAGTGTTGGGAATCCCTGTGGTGATACTATGATGGGAGATGCCAATAGCGATGGAATCACTAACATCCTTGACGTAATTCAATTGGTTAATTTTGTACTAGATTCAGATGATGCTAGTGATTGTCAGTATTATGCCTTAGATCTAAATAATGATAATGTTCTTAATATTATGGATATTATTTTATTAGTAAATAGTATTTTAGGAAATTAGGAAGGAAGACTAACCCTGGAGTGACTCTTTCCAAAAATATATCTCTCTAGGGGTAAAATAAAAAGGCATCTTGAATAAGGTGCCTTTTTATTTTACTCTTTCCCCTCTAATCTTTTCCCCCATACGCTGAATACTAGCCATTTTCTCAATAGTGACGGTATAAACACCAAATGAAACCTCAACCTTACCACGAATAATGAATAGTTTCTCCCAGTTTAATAGATCGCCATATTTGACAAAGGCATCGGGAAACATAACACATTCATAGATGTCATTCTCATCTTCCAGGGTGAGAAACTCCATAGGTTCTCGTTTTCGAGTGGAGGTAACCTTGGTAGTAATGAGCACTCCTGCTAACTGAATGGTTTGTCCCACATATTTGGGGATATCCCGGGCCTTCTTGATTTTCTCAGCAAACAGGGGCAGCCAGGGTGTTAAGGGATGTTCCGAAATGGGAAAGCCAAAACTTTCCCGTTCCAATCTGATTTTTTCTTCGTGAGTAAGTCCCCCTTCACCAAATGCCGGCAGCATATTTTCACCCTCCTCACTGCTTTGTAAATAATGACAGGCAATGCGGAAGGCAATCTGCTGATGGGACTGCTCTCCTTCCAATTCAGCAAAACAACCGGCATTAGCCAGCGCCATGGCATCGGCAAGGTCCAGATCTGTTCTATGGAAAAAATCATCTAATGATTTAAAATCACCACCTTTACGTTCTTCCAGCAGGTGCGATACCGCTTTTTCCTTCAGATTGGCAATGGCCATCAATCCCATACGGATACGCTTTTTATTTCCTCTGTACTCTTTAAAACTGCGGTTGATATGGGGCGGCAGGATGCTGATTCCCCGCCTCCGGCCCTCACTGAGATAGGCATAGGCCGAATAAAATCCCCCTTGATTGGAAACTACTGCTGCCAGGAATTCTGCCGGAAAATGGGCTTTCAGATAGGCACAGGTAAAAGAGAGCATGGCATAGGATGCAGAGTGAGGCTTGCAGAAAGAATATCCGGAAAAGGACTGCACCATAGCCCACATTTCCAGAGCCAGTTTTTTAGTATATCCCCGTTTCAGCATACCCCCAATAAATTTCTTCCTCCATTGTGGTACCAGATGCTCTAATGCAGGCCGTGAAATAACTTTGCGAATATAATCAGACTCTGCATAGCCAAAACCTGCCAACACCCTGGCAGTCATGGACACCTGTTCTTCATACACCATGATACCATAGCTCTCACGTAAAAATTCAAGATCAGGATGCTGTAATTTCCAGGGCTTTCCGTGAATACGCTCCAGCATGAGATTGGTAAAACGATTGGCAGCCGGACGGATTATAGAAGAATAAATCACCACATGCTCAAAATCCACTCTGCCGGCTTTGGCCAGAAGCTGGCGGGTAGCAGGACTTTCAATATAAAAGATTCCCATGGTACGACCGGCTTGCATGAGAGCCTCCGTTTTGGCATCACCTACTGAGGGAATACTGTGATAATTCACATATTCACTGCGGTACACCCCCACCTGTTTTAAGGTATCCCGTACCACTGCCAGGGAACGGTTACCCAGCAAATCAATTTTCAAAAGACCTGAATCTTCCGTCTGGTCTTTTTCCCATTCCAGTATCTGCACTCCTTTAGTTGCCATGAGTACGGGCACATATTTTCTAATTTCATCCGGCACAATTACCACCCCGCCAGGATGTACCGATGATACCCGGAAAGCGCCCATTACTTTTTCTGATATTTGTAATATTTCTTTTAAGGTGCTATCTATATTCAAATTCTTAAAACGCTCATCATTTTTTATCCAATGCAGTAAATCAGATCGGCGGCTGTGCCAGCCGATACGTTTGGTGACAGCTTTAATCTCCTCGTTGGAAAGTCCATAGACTTTTGCCACTTCCCGTACGGCTGAGCGAGGTTGGAGAAAAACTTGATTGGAAACCATAGCCGTTCTGTGGAGTCCGTATTTCTGAAAAACATAGTCAATAATATCGTCCCTTTCATCCCAGGGGAAGTCAATGTCAATATCCGGCATATCCACCCGTTCCGGATGAATGAATCGTTCAAACTGCAAATTGTATTTTAGGGGATCCACCTGGGTAATAAACAGACAGTAACTCACAATGGAGGCAGCTCCTGATCCTCGGCCGATAGTGGCATTGGTCTGCTTTACAATATCCCACACCACCAGAAAGTAGGGAGCAAAGCCTTTTTCAGTAATGATGGCAAGTTCATGGTTGATGCGCTTTTCCACCGCGGTCTCGGAGATAGGGGGTACTGCCTGTCCTTCATAACGAAGTGTAGATGGAGGGATCGGAGATCGGAGATCGGAGATCGAGTGCCCTTTGCGTCTGCTCTGTGTACTCTGCAGTTCATCTTTAGTTTTTCCATTCCGCACTCCGTAATCCCCACTCCGCAATTCATATCTCTTTTCTGCTCCCTCATACACTAATTTCCGCAGTTTACGACTGGCTTCCCGGGTGCTTTTCAGATCCATATTGGGGAAAATGGTATTGAGGAATGTCCAGTCCGTTTTGCAGCGCTCTGCCAGATAGTGGGCATTGTTGATGGCATCCAGACTGTTAGGAAACAGCGTTGCCATTTCTTTTTCACTGCGGAAATAATGGGTGGCACTATTCACCTCTGCCGGATCAACCGCTGCCAGGGTGGTATTATGCTCAATGGCACGGAGTACCTTATGGGCAGACTGATCTTTGGGAGAAATAAAATACACATCACCGCTGGCAACAATTTCCAATTGGAACTGTTTGGCCAGCTCTTTGGCTGTACGTTCTTCTACTCCCGGCCGCAGTTCCACAAAAAGATGGGTAGTGGAAATAAGTTGAACCAGTTTTTCAAGCACATGCTTTTCATGGGCAAGGACAAATAATCCTTCATGTTGGGATTTCAGCAGATCAGCAACATGCACATTGGTACTCTCATGCACATCCGAAATGATGCGGCATATGTTTTCGTAGCCCTGCTGATTCTCCACCAGTAGTATGACATCATCATGATCGGTAATGAGATTCACACCGGCAATGGGCTGAATGTTAAACTCCCGTGCAAACTGCACAAAGCGGATAAATCCCCAGATGCCGTTCACCTCCGTCAGCGCTAGATGAGTCATGCGGTATTTTCTTGCCTGGGCAAGGAGTTCTCTCAGGGAGGCAGTCCCCTGCATTTTGGAAAAGATAGAGTGGGTGTTTAAACTAGTAAACATGCTTTTACCACCGAGGACATTAAGAGAACGGAGTTTTTTATATTCTTTAGTGTTCTCAGTGTACTTAGTGGTATAAAATAATTACGCCGCTGTTTTAATAACAGTAAATCCATGTTTCCTCCGGATACAATCCAGGGCCTCTGCCAATGCTCTATGCTGGGTTTCTGGTGGTCTGAATAAATCCAGTTGGCAGGCAACCATCTGAAATTGGGAGGCATCAATAATCATGGTACGAATGCGGTTGCGGCGGGTATTGGCACGAAAGAACAGCTCCAAACAGACTCGTATAACGGACGCCTCATCATTGCTCTTCAAACTGCCACTGCGCGCACTGGCATAGCCATCTGTATAATGGATTTCCAGTTTCACCTTTCTGGCAATCTGACAGCGGCGGCGGAGCTTAAAGCCCACCTGCCCTGCCAGCTGCCGGATAACTCCGCAGAGTTTTTCTTCATCATTGGTATCCTCCGGCAGAACCACCTGCTCAATAATATTATCACGCTTCCGGGGGGGCTGAACAGCAGAGGTATCCCTGCCTTGTGCTTCCATTGCCAAAGGCTTGTAGTAGCGGCTGAAAATAGCCTGGGCGGCGGACTCCTGTTTCATCACAGACTGTACATCCTGAATCTGCCGCAGAAAGAGGAAGCGCAGCATCTTTTCTACAGGAGGTTCGATTGATGTAGGCAGTAAATGGGAATGGAGGGGTGCCAGAAAATGGCTCTCTTCACCGCTGTTAATTTTATAGATGCGCTCTGGTACCACGGAGGTGCTGATGCGACTCACCAGTTTATTACTGCTAATACCAATGTGATTTTCCAGATGCACCAGTTCATCAATGCGCTTGGAAATTATATCACCGGCACGGAGATCGCTTTTGTAGATGCCATTCATACCAGACATATCCATATAAAACTGACCAAATACTGCCGGTTCTACTATGGGAGAGAATGTGGCTATGGTCTGATACAGATACTGGTGCATACGAGCATACAGAGAACGATTATAAGGCAAAAGGCGCGTCGAGCGGGACATCTTCCGTGCCAGACTCACTTTCATGCCCTGTATAAGTCCCTCCTGCCGAGCTTCAGATGAAAGCGCCATAATGGTGCCATTGGCATGGTGAGAAGAAATCACTGCCACTGCACGACTTTTCAGGGCGGCATCCAGCATGCGCTCCGCCTGAAGCTCAAAATTCTGCAGTCTGATATGAAAAACGGATCTAAAATTCATATTAATGAAAGAGTAAATTGGCATAAATGCCGGCTATTATTATATTTATGAAAAATATGTAATTATGTAAAACGCCTATCTGCTGTAGCAAAAGTACAGGCAGGTAATTTCTTGTCAACTTCCAATAGATTAAATATTTACGATTTAAATAATTAGCAAAATACTCGTATATTACCCGTAAGTATATTACGCCAAAGCAAAGATAGGGTAAAAATATTTTTGCAGTGTAAATTTCAATATTATTTTTTCTACATTTTTTATCAATCAGGAGTATAGGCCATGCCAACATTTGATATAGTAAGCAAATATGATATTCAGGAAGTTGAAAATTCTGTGAATATGGTAACCCGAGACATAACCAATCGATATGATTTTCGGGGAAGTGATACCAGTATCACTTTCAATAAAAAGGAAGGTACCATCAAAATTGAATCAGATTCAGATATGCGGATCAGCGCTGTGCGGGATATGCTGGAAAAACGGGCAATTGGCAGATCTGTTGCACTGAAAACCTTTAAATTTAATGAAATTGAAAAAGGCTCAGGAATGACAGTCCGACAAAGGGTAGAACTGCAGGAAGGTATTTCAAAAGAGAATGCGAAAAAGGTCAACAAAATGATTAAAGATTCAAAGCTCAAAGTACAATCACAAATTCAGGGTGAGCAAATTCGGGTCACCGGTAAAAAGATTGATGACCTCCAGAGCATCATTTCATTTTTGAAAGAAGAAAACTTGGATATTCCCCTACAGTTTATTAATATGAAAAAATAAACCTCTGCCTCATTTTAGCCTTTCCTATTAAATTACCCTATCTAATCCAAAGGAATATGAATGAATAATATACAGGTTGATTTTTGGGGAGTGCGGGGGTCAGTGCCCAGTCCGGGACCCTCTACCAATCGTTATGGTGGGAATACATCCTGCGTATCCATAACAGCTGATAATAAAATTCTTATACTGGATGCAGGAACGGGAATCCGCAATTTGGGCAGCGCTATAATTGGGCAGCCGGAATTAGAAATTTTTGTTGTTGTTACCCATTCCCATTGGGATCATATTCAGGGCTTTCCCTTTTTTACACCTATTTACCAGCCAAACCGACCGGTGCACATGTTTCCCACTCTGCATAAAAAGAATGTAGTTCTCGCTTCCCTTATTGATCAAATGGACGGTGCCCATTTCCCTGTAACTCCTGATCAGGTACCATCCAATTTTAACTTTGTAACTGAAAACCCGCTGGAATTTCTAGCAAATAATGGTTTTCATTTGGAGTTAGTGCCCATGAATCACCCCGGAAAAGCATTTGGATATAAAATCAAAATTGAAGATAAAGTGATTTGCTATTTTACGGATAATGAGATTGATCCCCCTTATGAGAAATCAATTGAGTTGGTTGAACTGACAGAGCAATGTAGAAATGCCGACATTTTGATTCACGATGCCCAATATACCGAGGATGATATGCCCTTAAAACATGGTTGGGGACATTCCCTCATATCACAGGTTACCAAATTAGGAGAATCAGCAGAGGTTAAAAATCTGGTGTATTATCACCATGATCCTGAACGTAGCGATGATGATATTGATGCTGAATTAGAAAAAGCTAATCAATTTTTCAAGGAAAATAATAGTTCTGTAATTCCCTATTTTGCTTATGAGGGTTTAAGATTAACCCTATAATCACTCACAAAATCAGTGGTATAATTGTATCGTGAATAATACTCAATTAAAGAATAAACTTTACGAAATCATTTTTGAATCGGATACACCTGCCGGTAAAGGATTTGACCTCATATTAATCGGGAGCATTCTGCTCAGTGTAATAGTGGTAATGCTGGATAGTGTAAAATATTACAATAATCGTTTTTCTGAGATACTGTATATATTTGAATGGATATTCACTATACTATTTACTGTTGAATATTTTCTCAGAATTTATTGTGCAAGGGAGCCGGTTAAGTATATTCGAAGCTTTTTTGGAATTATTGATTTAATGGCTATCATCCCCACTTATTTCAGCATTTTTTTTCCAGTGAGTCGCTATCTCACCGTTATTCGTATTATCAGGGTATTGAGAATATTTAGAATATTAAAATTAATTCTGTATCTTGGTGAAGCGAACCTGCTGGTAAAAGCAGTATATGCATCCAGGCGTAAAGTAACCGTATTTTTATTTTCTATACTCACCCTCGTTACCATTTTGGGTTCCTTAATGTACTTAATTGAAGGGGAAGCCAATGGATTTACCAGTATTCCCAGGAGTATATATTGGGCAATTGTTACCATCACAACAGTAGGCTATGGAGACATTTCGCCTCAAACTGAACTAGGGCAAGCCCTGGCATCTTTTGCAATGATTATTGGATATGCCACTATTGCAATTCCTACCGGTATTATATCTGCGGAGTATACATCTTTGACTTTCACATCTAATGAGTTAGTCTGTCCTAATTGTAGCGAAGCCAGCCATGATGATGGTGCCAAATTCTGTAAAGAATGTGGGACAACCTTGGAGTAAATATTAATTTAACGGAATAATTCAATGAAACTTAATCAATACATTACTTTAATAATTTTTCTGGGTATTATTTTCAGCCAGGAAAAACAAACCCCAGCTTTTACTTATGCGGGAGGCTGGCCGGTGAACCCACGGATTGATGATATTGAAGACCCTGGGTTTGACCTACCCTGCCCGGGTCCTACTGGCTGTGACTGCCTAAGCAATGCTGATTGTTACAACCAGAATTGCAGGGCACACCCTAAGGGAAATTATTGCGTCCCTAAGGTTGGCGATTTAATACCCCGCTTTGAAGCCATTGATCAATTTGGTGAATCTGTGGATTTATATGATTTTGCTCATCAGGGAAAAATGACCCTCATTGAACTTTCTGCAGGATGGTGTTCCCCCTGCAATGATATGGCAAGCTGGCTCACCAGCAATGACTTAGCTATTACGAAAAATCCGTGGTGGAAGGATCGCTACCTCCCTGTAAGAGACCTTATTGAAAATGGTGAAGTACAATTGGTTAACATTATGTTTGAGGGTCCAGAAAGAAAGACAACAGCCACATTTGATGATATTGTCTCCTGGCATAAAAAATATCCCGATCCCCACGTACCCATTTTGTTAGATGAATACCGTACTATGCATTCTTGGGTAAAACCCACCGGATTACCCTGTATTTTTTTGGTGGATGAAAATATGCGCCTCATTAATTATACCAATAGGGGATTGACGGACGCATTTCTGTATCTGACTGAGTCAAAGAAATAATTCCTAACTTGATTAAATCACCTGCTTTGAAATTAAGTAAAACTTAAACCCAACGATTGCAAATGTTATCGATGCTAAAACTTAACTATGTAAAACGAAAAGGGTACCAATTACATATTTACGTTTTACATAATTATTTTGTGTTTTAATTTTTCTACCCATTATTATTACAGCACTTAGTCCAATTATTACTTTACTAATGAATTATTCAGGTTTGGTATGTTCTCAATAGAACTTTACCAAAAATATCTACGTACAACCATTTTGGGTCGTGATTTTAATTATCACTCTCAAACTAACTCCACTAATGAGGATGCCTGGAAATATACTAAAAATGGCTCGACTCATGGATTACTTGTTTTAACCGATAAGCAAAATGCGGGTAAAGGACGTCGACAAAATAATTGGTATTCAACTCCGGAAAAAAGCCTCACCTTTTCCTTTATATTACACTCCAACTTAGAATTAGAAAAATTGGGGCTGCTCCCCCTATTAATGGGAATTAGTATCGTAAAAGGAATTTCAACTGCAACTGCTATCCAAACGGGATTAAAATGGCCCAATGACATTATGCTCAAAGACAAAAAAATGGGAGGCATCCTCATTGAATCCAAACAAACTCAAAATGGACTTAGAGTAGTAGTGGGGGTAGGATTGAATATTAATGAAGATGCCCAAGACATTCCTTATGCTCTCAAGGACAATGCCATTTCCCTGGCTATGTTTTCTGGACAGTCCCATAGCAGGGAGCAGATTCTTTCTGCCATCCTGAATCAATTTGAAACACTCTACAATAATCAATTGGATTCCATAATTTCCCGGTGGACTGACCATTGTATCCATCAGAACAGGACAGTTTCTTTCCACTCAGAAGAGGGAAAACAGCAGGGCATATTTCAGGGGATATCTTCATCGGGGCACGCTGAAATTCAGATAAATGGTAAAACCAAAACCTTCCCCAGTGGGGTAGTAATTTTATAATGATGTTAACTGTAGATATTGGGAATACCAACGTCACCTGCGGTGTTCACGATGGTGAAAAATGGGTGCATACCCTGAGGCTGACCTCCACCTTGGATTTCTGGAATCAGTTTTCTACTTTAAAGGAGTTTGATATTACTGAATCCGCCATCAGTTCGGTAGTGCCTACCCTGACGCAGGTTTATATTGAATCCATCCGAAATTTATTTCAGATAGACGCACATATTATCACTTACCAGAATTCTGATGTAGAACTATTAGTTGAGACTCCCAAGGATGTAGGCACTGACCGGATTTGTAATGTGGCTGCTGCAAAAGAATTGATGGGTACTCCTGCCATTGTGGGTGATATTGGATCTGCTACCAATTATGATGTGGTGGATAAAAACGGTGCTTTCATCGGCGGCGCTATTGCCCCGGGGATTGAAGTGGCAGCTCATAACCTCATCCAAAAGGCAGCCCTTTTACAAGAAACCGCCTTTACCATGCCTGAATCTGCAGTGGGGAAAACTACCGAAAGTAATTTACAGTCCGGAATTATGCTGGGCGCTATTGATCTGGTAGATGGAATGTTCACACGAATTATGGACGAAATGAAATGGGATGAATGTAATATCATTGTCACCGGCGGATTTGGAGGATTAATTTCTCCCTACTTGAAAACAAAACATAATTATTTGCCAAACCTCACCCTGGATGGAATACGGATTTTTTATGGAAAGCAATCAGAAAAACCCCTTTAGGGGGTAAGTCATCTATATATAGGTGAGTAACATTTTGTGCTAATTTTTGTAAGTTTAAATATCTAATAAAGGATAATAATGAAGAAATTAATACTTATACTATTGATTGGAAGTTTTTTTTCCCAAGATGATAATACAGATTCAGTTGATGAAATGATACTTATTTCCGGGGATGTTTATAAAGGAAAATATCTCTCTGAAGATAATTATTTTATTTATTTTCAACCTACGGGTTGGCTTATTGAACAGGGTGTTGAAAAAAATAAAATTTCAACAGTAATTTTATATGATGGAACTATAATTTTTAATAGATATGGAATTGTTAATTTTGCTTCTAACAATATTTCCTTTCGACCACCTTGGAGTTACAGTGAGCCAAAAGACCCTTTTAAATCTGGAATGCTTTCAGTAATTGTACCATCAGGAGGTCATTTTTACAATGAAGACTATTCAAAAGGAATAAAATATTTAGTTGGTGTTCCATTGTTGTATTTAGCTGGCTCACTTATTTTATCAAATAATTTAGATAAAGATAATGAAGATGGAGTTAAGGCGGGAAGATTTGTTCAGTTAACAGCATTATTTTTCCACTTTTACAATGTATATGATGCAATTATTAGCTCAAATAAAATTAATTTAGAATATTATCAAAAATATAAAGAGAATGAACAAAATAAGATTGAAGCAAAGAAGGCTAATTAACTCATTATAAAGAACCTCCTGGCCTTCTAAAAAACACAATCCAAAACTACTTAATATTTATTATTAACAATTAAATTTCAATTGCATAAAATTATATAATGCTCTATATTATGCGCATATAATAACAGATTATTATGAGGATATTATGGAAAAACATGATCGATTAAACATAACCCTGCCTCAGTCACTGGCAGGAGAGCTCAGTAAAGTGGCAAAGGAATCCAGCCATAAAAAAAGCCATATTATTGCCAGAGCGCTTGAATTATACTTTGATGAATTAGATGGTATTATTGCAGAAAATCGCATGAAAAAGCTTGAAGCTGGCGATACAAAAGTGGTTTCTGCAGATAAGGTTTGGCAAGCTCTCGGACTTTAGTGTACAAACTCCAATTCCTAAAGGAAGCCGAAAAAGAATTTAAATCCATTGACTCCATTTGGCAGAAGCGAATTAAAAACAAACTTGAAATTCTCAGGGTAAATCCACAGGTACTTTCGGCGAACATTACCCGGTTAAAGGGACAGTATAAAAATTTCTATCGTTTAAAGGTTGGAAATTATAGAATTATCTTTACAAAAAATAAAAATGAACTTATCATCTTAATTATACGAATTGCCCACCGGGGGAGTGTATATAAGTAATGCATATAGCCTGTTTCTCTTTCATCCTAACAGCACTGCCTTAAATAAATTTTATGGAGGTACTCATGAAAAATCTATCTTTTACAATATTAATACCCATTCTAACTCTATCCTGCCAAAATGGATTGGAAGTAGATTCAAGCAAACACACAGCTACAGACCCCATCGCTGATATCACCTACCTCAATGGCTATTTCTATACCACCAATTTGGATAATTCCGCGAATTCCGGCCCCCAAATTGACCTCTATAAATATGATGGCTCATCTCCCATTAACCGCTTTGAATTGGATTTAAATGGACAGGGCTATTTAACTGCTGCAAATGACGGCGCTAATCTGTACTTCCAACCCCGCTTTACAGATTATATTATTAAAATTTCCCAATTAGGTGAAATATTCTGGTTTAAGTCAGATTATTTTCCTGAAAATACAGCCGATACCACTACCACCTTTATGTATTGGGGCGGCAGGGGAATAACCTGGGCTGAAAACAACCTGGTGATTCTATATGGTCATAAGGATGATTCTACACTTTATAAGTGGCGCTATGTCAATGTGGAAAATGATTTCAGTACTGTAAAAGATACAGTAGTGGTTTGGGAGCATTTAAATAATAGTGGTGTCTTTGCTCTGGATTATGACCCAATTAATAAGGAATTTCTGTTGGCAGCTACAGACAGCTCAAATAATAATATCCTGTTTACTGTAAGTAGTGAACTAGAATATGAAAATAGTTACTACGATATTCCAGATTCAACATTAGGAATTACTTTTGGTAATAATTCTAAAATATATTTATCCCTTCCTGATAGAAAGATAGAAGAATTTACAAGACCGGAGGGGTAGGGGAAATGGTAACTATACTGGCTGGCTGGATTCTTTTTGGGACTGAATAAATTTCTCTTTTTGATCCTTGAAATAATCATTTTTAGGATCAATGGATATTGCCTTTTCAATGGCATCAATAGCAGCATCAAATCGCTTGAGCTTCCATAAAACTTCTGCTTCTGTATCAATTATATTTGCCTGACTATTTGGATTATTCGCTGATAATTCTACTGCCTGTTTTGCTTTTACCAGAGCGTCTTCCAGATTAACTTCTAACTCTGCCATGCGCCAGGCATAGGAATTTAAAACATTCGTGTTTTCTGGAAATTGATCAATCATTTTCAGATAAACTTTTATTTCTTCTTCTGCCATTTCTTCATCTGCATAATGATAGGCCATGGTAAAGAAAGCATCCTCAATAAAGGGAGAATCTGGGAAGGATGCGATATATGCATTCAACGCCATCGAAACCCCTTTTTCAAAGGCATCACTTGCCAGAAAATATGTACCCCGCTGATAATATTCTGAGGTTGGATCCGGGTATTCCTTAATGAGGATTGTATAAAATTCTTTCGCATTATCCGAGTCGCCCCTATCTTCATATTTCAGGGCAATTCCCGCAATTATTTCAGCATTAGCTTTTCCATTTTTATATTGGGATAGGTAATCATCAAGAGTGTGTTTGTTATTTATGATATCCTGAATTCTTGCCAAATATTCACTGGGGGGAAGGTAGCCAATAATCCGGTCAACTTCATTTCCTTTGCCATCCACAAATAGTAAATGGGGTACACCTTTGCAGTTATACTCATCAAATAATTTTCGGGGATCCTCCTCATTTGCATTCATTTTAACACTGATTAGATTTGCATCTGAAAATGTCTGCACATGAGAATCTGTAAAAGTATCAGCATCCAGCTGAACACATGCCGGTCAGGTATCGGTATAAAAATCCAGCATTATTAATTTAGTACCTGCAGCACTTTTGGCTTCTTCAAAATTACCACTATACCAATTATAACTTGAATTTTGGCATCCTAAAAAGATGAGAAGCATTCCAAATAAGAATTGTTTCTGTAAATTAATCATTATTGAAAATCAATGAGTTCCACTTCAAAAATCAAAGTAGAGTTTCCAGGTATTCTTCTATTAGATTTACTGCCATAGGCAAGGTCAGGGGGAATCACCAATGTACGTTTCTCCCCTTTACTCATGAGTGCTATAGCTTCATCCCATCCTTTTATAACACGCCCCTGCCCAAGTGGAAATGTAAAGGGTCTACCACTATCATGGGAGCTGTCAAATTTCTTTCCAGTCTCTAATAATCCAGTATAATGAACGGTGACAGTTTGTCCTGTACTGGGTTTTTCTCCATTGCCTTCTTTATGGACAATCATACGCAACCCAGATTCAGTATTATCCTCTCTGCCAGGTAATGAAAAATCGGTATCAACAAATGCCTCCATAACTTCAACAAGCTCTACATCAAAATGCAAGGTGGCTCCAGGGGGTATTAACTTCCCAGCTCCTCGTTCACCATAAGCTAATTCAGGGGGAATAATGAGCTTTCGCTTGCCACCGGCTTTCATAGTGGAAAGTCCTTCATCCCAACCCCTTATAACCCTGCCAACACCCAATGTAAATTCAAGTGGAGCTTTCCCCTCAGAGCTGTCAAACTGTGTCCCATCTTCCAGGGTGCCAGTATAATGGACTTTTACTTTATCCCCAGCTTTGGGTAATTCGCCTGCACCCAAAACGTTATCAATAAACTTCAATCCGGATTCTGTGGTAATTTCTTCTCCCACTACCGGTTCGCTTACCGTTGTTTGTTGGGCTTCTTCTACAACTTCTTTCTCTTTAGAGTATGGTTTATTGCATGAAATTAGTGTGATTACCAAAATCATGCTTAGGTATTTATACATTGAATATCTCCTGAATTTGAGCGATTAAGTTAAAGTGATTTGGGGTAAAACTGGTTGGACTAATTTTGAGATAAGATAATATTTGCCAGCATTACGACATCCAGCACATTGTTAGCACCATCGCCATTAATATCAGCTGCAGGAATTTCATCTTCATCTCCCAAAACGATATTAACGAGAACCACAAGGTCCAGAATATTTAATAATCCATCTTCATTTAAATCCCCTGTCAAAAGACCTTCATAAAAATAAGCCCGAAAAATTAGTGATTCATCTAAAACATAGGGATTTGGCTTATTTTGCTGATAACCTGCAATTGACCAGGTTCGAGCAGTCTCTTCTTCATCAACAGGATCAAGTTCATGCCATATTTTAAGAATATCTTTTTGAATATCAAAAAAGTTGCCATCTGCAACTTCTGAGTACATAGTATAAAAATAGAATACAGACCGAGCAATATCTCCCTTTCTATCTTCACGAGGTTCAAAGTATGAAGTCTCTGACTCACTATATTCGTCAATATTACTGGAGGGAATTGATGATTGACTTTGGCTCATCCAAAACCAAGTATTTGTTTGAGAATCAGGGCTTTCACCAAAAGGCTTATTACTACGGGATGAATTAACATTATCTTTCGACGGTCTTAAATGATGAAGATCTGATTTCATAGGATAAGTTCCTTCATACATACTTTGTGGCCATACATGTTCACAATTCAAACCACCATCATGAACGGTTGGGCGCGGGTCATTATCGGGAACATTGTTCACGCTAAAATTGGTATAAACACCGTACACCACGCCATCATGGTTATCGTAATCACTATACATAACATCCCGGGCGTCATTATAACTCAGTGTTGAACTGGTTTTATAATTCTCCCGGAGATACCCAATTAATTCATCCTCATATAAACCGCTGCCAATTGTTTCTCTGCCCAGCAATAACGATGAAGTTAAAAATACTATTATATATCTTATAAACATTGCATCCATTCTATTTAAAAAAATGGAGACGAATACTAAATACCTTTTTTAGGGAATAAAAATAATTAAAGGATTGCCCCATAAATTACAAAATAATAGAGAAGAAGACCCAACAAAATAAAAGTAAGAGCTTGTAACGAAAAATTTATAACTTGCCTTATAAAATTTATTACCTTTATTTTCTACTATGAATGTCCCTCTGTTTGTGATAATAATAAACCTCTTATGGTCTCAAATCACCATTTCAGAAGTAATGTTCGATTTAGATGGTGCAGACTCCCCCAATGAGTTTATTGAGTTGTATAATTTTTCTGATGAAAACATCACTTTCCAGAATTGGCAGATAGCTGACAAATATTCTACTGATGAACTTACAGCTGATGGATTTATCTTTTTCCCTGCAAACCAATTCGCAGTAATTCTCGAAGGTGATTATGACGGATTTTATGATGCATTTTTTCCGTCGGATGTTTTGCTCATTTATGTAGATGATCTCAGCATTGGAAATGGACTTGGTAATAGTGCCGATAGCCTTTATCTAATAAATGAATTGGGACTTGTCATTTCAGAAATGGGCTGGAATTCCACCATAAAATCAGGATATTCACTGGAGAAGATTGTATTGGATTTTGACAACACGGAAAATAATTGGAGTCAAAGTTTGGACTCTTTGGGGACCCCCGGGAGACCAAATAGTGTGGCATCATTTACTATTGATGTTGGGATTGACAGTGTTTATGTTGAGCCATTTCCAATTGCTCCTTTCCAGGAGTTTGATCTTTTGGTTCGACTGAAAAATAAGGGGATTCTCAGTGCTAATTCTCAAGTGTTTGTCAATTTTGAGCTAATTGAAAATACTGTAATTGAACCCTACCAGTCGGAATTAATTTCTTCCCATGAATCTGGACAACCATCTGGAGCCAATACCTATTTTATCGAGGTTATTACAGAAAATGATTATGAATCTGAAAATGATACCCTAACATATAATTACCATATTCAATATAAATTTGGGGATATCCTCATAAATGAAATTATGTATGCCCCGTTTTCTGGTGAACCGGAATGGGTAGAAATAATTAATCAAACGGAAACAGAAATCACATTGGATAATTGGAAAATATCTGATAAAGATGATTGGGTATTTCCTGACAGCACTTTTACCTTTGGTTTGACACCGAGGAATTTTGCTGTTATTTCAGGTGAGCCCAAGGATGATTATCTGCTGCAATACGATTTTCCCTCCTTAAATAATAGTGGGGATGATGTGTATTTATTTGACCCCACCGGTAAAATGATTGATCATGTCAGCTTTGAAGATTCTTGGGGTGGAGATGACGGTTTTTCTCTGGAACGAATTTCCTATTTCATGGAGTCCAATAATCCTCAAAATTGGGGAACCTGTATCCACTCTTCCGGATCAACTCCATTTGCAGAAAATTCTATTTTTGTCACAGCGTTACATCAACAGGGAACCGTTTCTATTTCACCCAATCCATTTTCACCTGATGGTGACGGATTTGAGGATGAGACAATTATTCTTTATCAACTTCCTTACTCTAACGCATATTTACGAATGATTGTGTATGACCCCACCGGGAGAGAAATTGCCCTGTTAACAGATGGCTCTGTCTCCACCAATGAGGGCACCATTCGCTGGGATGGTGAAACCAGTCAAAATTATACCTGCCGAATGGGGCAATACCTTCTCTATGTGGAGGCTACTGATCGGCAAACAGGGAAAGCCTGGAAAACTATAGAACGAATTATAGTAGCAAAAAAATAGGTGTATTTATTGGAGTTTCTCAATTCTTATTTCGCCCCTTCAGGGCTTGCATTTGCATTCATTCTTATCATTGGGCGTTGCCCAATGTTTAAATGTTGGGCTCTTTCAGAGCATTAAATGAAATTTTGTTCAGTACACGATATATTGGGTAATATTTTCAATTAGCAAATCCCAAAGGGATGACACATACTAAACCAGGGCAACGTCCGGGGTATAGAAACTAAATTTCAATCCAACCCTGAAAGGGTATAACAAAGGTGTCAGCTCTATTAATCCGGCACTCCCAACGTTTAAATGTTGGTCTCTTTTAGAGCATTAAATGAAATTTTGTTCAGTTAACAATATATTGGGTAATATT
>CAZGBZ010000009.1:0-22570 GCA_964524135.1 uncultured bacterium | reverse complement strand
ACCATTCACTGTGGCTCCATCTACATTGAACTGGAAACCCGCTATATCGCCATCACTGACATAGTCTACATTCCAGGTGCCATCACCATTGTCTGAAAGCCCTAAGGTATTTGCAAATGCAAAGCTGGCAATTAATACTGCTACAAGTGTAATTGTTGCTATTTTTAGTCTCATTGATTTATTCCTTTTATTAATCATGAATTTACGTTAAAATTTATTTGATTTAAAATTGGGGGTTTGTGATGGGTATCAAATTGACAAAAATTGCATATTTGAACCTTCCAATGCAAAATAATCCATGATATTTCCAAATGACCCCTCCTTTTTATCCTTCCTTTTTTGTGTATTTTATCTCTTTCCTCCTGAAAAAGATGGACTAATTATTTAATCTCTAAATAATTTATCTTCAAAATATAGTTAGACACGTTCATTATTACCAAAAACAACATGGTAACATTTTGTAACACATCAAAACCTATTATTTCACCAACATCAACTTTTGTATTCGGGTATATTTTATACCGTTTAAACTTTGCGCATACAATTTTACAAAATAAAGCCCACTACTAAATTTATCTGCATTCCATACAACAGATGAATACCCTGCTGGCAATGATTCATCCACAAGGATTTCTACCCGTTTTCCGTGTAAATTAAATATTTCAATAACTATATCCGACTGATCAGGCAATCCAAATCCAATGGTAGTTGTTGGATTAAATGGATTCGGATAGGCTTTATTTAATGTAATTAATTCAGGGATTGGCTGTCTTTCACTAAGCTCACCAATATTGAATATACCATTATCTGACCAACTAGGAATATTGCCTTCAAGTGCAATAATCTCTCCAGTGGATTGTTTTAATAATTTAAAAGCGGGAGTATCGCCCACATTAAAATAACCAGCCGTTACTAGATCGCTAGCAGATCCCATCGCGGGGATATCATTAGTTTTACCTTTCCACTGACGAATTCCAGCCAGAACATCATTATTATAACTGAGTATCCAGTCCCCATCTTCCACGCCGCCATTATCCAATTTAATGTTTTTCACAAAATAAAATGCCTGTCTGGAAGACTGAGACACAGTAAACCCTGCCTGATCAGGTAACATTTCTGAGAAAGAGTGGACAGACCTTGCTAATAAATCTTCAGTATTATAACTAAATGTTAATTCTTCCTGAACAATGACCCAATACCCAGTGCCACCTTGAAATCCAGTTAGCGAGCCAGCCCACCCATTATCAGAATTCAGGGCTGAAATTCCTTCAGAAATAATAGCTGTAAATAAATGTTCAACATTATCTGGTATAGCAGAACTCAAGTCTGCTGACCCTGAATCTGGGAAGGATATTAAATTTGGTCCTTCATGGAGCACATACATTCTGTCAGGATCCATATCAAAACCGATTACGGACAAATTGTCAGGAAAGTTATCAATGGAAATCCAATATCCTTTTTCACCGGAAAATTCGGTGAGTGAACCACTCCAAATTCCATCAAGATTTATGGCTGAAGAACCTTCCGCAATAACAGATAGGGCATTATTACCCAAATCGTAAGTAACTCCGGCAATACTCATATCTTCAGGCAGGGCATAAAAACTTACCAGATTATGATGATTGTTAAGACTCAGGTTATAATTAACTCCTGCAGATAAACTTTCAACACTGAATGTACCGTTATTCGAAAATGCATATTCCTCTGATGGCTGGGCTGCGTAGTATTGATTTTCAGAGGCATCAAATATTTGAAAACTGGGATAATCTCCTTCTTGCAGATATCCAATAGAATACCAGTATCCATCATCACCCATTGCTGGAATATCCGTTGAAATATCATTAGTCCACTCCCTTGCCCCTACACATACATCTCCATTAAAAACACCAACCCAGTCTTCACCGGCAACCAGTGAATTTCCATCTAAATCATAGGCAGTGAAAATATGGTAGAATGCTTGATTTGACGACTGGTTGAAACTAAAAGGGGAATCATCTGGTTCATCTGTGCAGTCGCTTGCACTACAGACCATTTCACCATCCCAGCATTCAATTTCAGGACCATCGCCCCCACAAACTCCACATTCATCTTCACCGGGAATACAATTGCCATCACAGTCATAATTTTCTTCAGCATAGCTACATTCATCAGGCTCATTAGCATCAGGGTTATAATTGCAGGCATTTTCATCCATGCAGCCGGGAATCACCGGTTCAGGATTAGTTTCAGCACAAGCCTCATTGGAATGTTCAGATTCAAGACCACCTCCATAATTATAGGTTACGGTGTAACAGTGAGATTCAGAATAGCCCAGATCAGAATCTACATAATTTGCATCCATGAGCCAACCCATCAAGAGCTCACCATCACGGTACAAATTATAAGTAATTGGCTCAACTCCACAATCAGATGGGTTGCACACTATTGAACCATCAAAACATGCGAAATCAGGAGGAAATTCCCCTCCACATACTCCATAACAATCTAATTCAACTATACAATTGCCATCACAATCAAAATTTTCTTCCGCGTAAGTACATTCATCAGGGGTATTGGCTTCCGGGTTATAATTACAGCCATTCATATCCATACAACCAATAATTATTTCACCTCCATAACAAGACCCCCAATCCGCAGCAATATATTCTGCGCTTGCCCCTGAAATAGCTGTACCACCAGAACTGCCTGTATCTTCACCAAAACAAATTTCATCGCCTAAATAATCTGAAAAACTAACTTGAGTTAAAACACCCTCACCAATTGGAATAGTTGCCCCAGTTAGAGAAAATGCTAAAATTGTCGTAGAGGAAGTACTTACCATAAACCCGTCAGGGGCAGTGGCATCTGTAATTGTAATGCCCGTAATTTCCATTTGAAAACCACCCACTTCTTCTGAATTGACCATATAAATATCTAAAGTGCCTGCATTTAAATCTACATTTTGAATTACTAAAGATACGGTTGACTCGCCGCCTGTATCACATTCAGATTCATCACAGACATAACTACCATCTTCACACATAACATTAGCACCAGAACCATTGCATTCACTACATTCATCTTCCATAGCACTACCACCGCATTCCTCATTACAATCTATTTCAACGGCACAGTTGCCATCACAGTCATAATTTTCTTCAGGCAACTCACAGGAACCATCATCATCGGTGGCGTCTGGATTAAAATTACAGGCACTGAGGTCTGTACAGCCGTCCAAACAAACTCCACAAGATTCTGGACATAAGTCTGATACCATCCAATATAAAATTGGAGTATCACAACCAGCATCACTTACCATCTCATCACAACTGGTGCCAAAATACTCTAAATAACTACCCCAAATTCCACCATTGGCTTCACAATCCTGCTGGTTATCATAGTCAGAGTACCAGGAGTTCCATATACAAATATTCGGGTCATCTTCACATCCCCTGCCCATAAAGCTGGGCCTTAAGGATTCAAAAGGCTCCCAAGAGAGAGATATATGATTTTCACCACCTGCAGCAGTAAGCTCTGTCCAAGATACACAGCTTGAACCATCACCACCGCATTCTCCACATTCATCTAATTCTGCAGTTCCCCCACATTCATCATTACAATCCATTTCAACTATACAGTTGCCATCACAATCATAATTTTCTTCGGCATAGGTACAGTCATCCTCTTCATTTGCATCGGGATTATAATTACAAGCATCCATTTCCATACAGCCAGGAATGGTTTCATCACCTCCAAAACAAGAACCCCAATTTACTTCAATATAGCCTCCATTTTCGTCAGATATTGCTGTATTACCTGCTGAGCCTGTATCTTCACCAAAACAAATACTTTCATCTTCAGTAGCAGAAAAGGCAACCTGAGTTAGAATTCCCTCTCCCTCAGAAATTGTAGATCCAGTTAATGAAAATCCGATAACGCTTGAAGGTGTGGTCATGGTAGTGTATCCTACCCCCTCAGCAATTCCACCAGACGCTCCTGTTATGGTTGCCCCAGGGAGTTCAAATTGAAATCCACCTATTTCTCCATTAAAATACCAACCTCCATTCCCATCAAAGCTGGGTACCTGGGCACATTCTTCTTCAGTTAAATTATCATAGGATACCCAAGTTGTATCGCCAGCATAAGAAAGTTCGCAATACGCCTTTTTATAAAACCAATCTTGAGAATTATTGTTATATATTGAATCAGCACAATAGCTACATCCTGAATAATTTGACATATGGATATCTAAAGTTCCCGTATCAATATTTACATTTTCAATATTCACACAGACACCAGTAGCACATTCATCTTCATTGCAGCTGGAGCCATCACCATCACAGACTCCGCATTCATCCACAACTGCACCGCCACCGCATTCACTATTACAATCCATTTCAGCCATGCAATTTCCTTCACAATCATAATTATCTTCTGCATAAGTACAGTCATCCTCTTCATTTGCATCAGGATTATAATTACAAGCATCCATATCCATACAGCCAGGAATGGTTTCATTACCTCCAAAACAGGGACCCCAATCAGCAGGAATATACACACCACCTACACCAGAAATAGCAGTCCCACCTGCACTACCGGTATCCTCACCAAAACAGATTTCATCACCCGTGTAATCTGTAAAACTCACCTGGGTTAAAACACCCTCCCCTATTGGAATAGTACCACCCATTATATCAAATCCTAAGACAGAAGTACTACTTGCATTCACGATAGCAAAGTACTGGGAGGCAGTTCCTCCTGAAGCTCCTGTGATTGATATTCCCAGCAATTCAAATTGGAATCCACCCACTTCTTCTGAATTCACCATATAAATATCCAAAATACCGTTATCCAAATCTACATTTTGAATTTCAAGCGAAACAGTGGACCCAGTGCAGCTGGAGCCATCACCATCACAGACTCCGCATTCATCCACAACTGCACCGCCACCGCATTCACTATTACAATCTATTTCAGCAATGCAATTACCATCACAGTCATAATTTTCGGCCGGAGCATCGGAGCAACCGCAATCATAAATTGGTCCCGGTCCATTACAGATACCACATTCATCCTGCTCGGCATCCCCATTTGGAACACCTGAGCAATCCATACAGGTACTGTTATTACCAAAACAGACACCACATTCATCCATTGAAGCATTTGTACCATTACACACACCACAATCATCCACATTTTCCTCACAGCAATTTTCATAATTACCATAAACCGCTCCGTCTCCACTACAAATATCACACTCATCGGTGTCATTTGTAGCACAATTCGGATCAGAATCTGTACAATCATTTACCCAACTATCGGGCACATCTTCCAAACAATATTCCCACGAATCTCCTGCTCCAAGACCATCACCGTCAATATCTTCACAATAACTTAATTGATAGGTACACTCATCAGGGTCCGTAGCCTCTGGATTAAAATCACAGGCAATTTCATCTTGACAGCCAACAATTTCATCCTCATTGCAGACATTATCGCCATCATCATCATTATCCACAGCCTCACCATTTTCACAATATTGACAAATACCATCGGTAAAAGAACATGAATCATCATCCCATATTGCATTTAGATTGAAATTACACGCCAACTCATCCATACAGCCAAAATCGGTAGCCCAATTGTCATCATCTTCAGTACAGGTACAGCCTGAGCAATTCCATAAATAGGTTGTCTCTAATACTTCGCAGGTAAAATCAGAATTGAATTGCGTTGCTTCATCACAGCAGGATGCACCCATTACATCGGCTTCATAGGGTATAATACATGATTCACAGATTGTGCTGTCACTGCGCATACCAGTATTCTCACCAAAATCAATTGGAATAGGCGTGGGTAAATTTTCACTATTAGGATTTGCTGACAGGAAAGTACCCACCAGAATGGTAAAACTAAGTATTCTTATTTTCATTTTATTATTTACTCTTAGCATATCAATATTTTAAATTAACCTCCATAGCAGGAATGCTCGTGTGATTTGAGTCATACAATCACCTCTTTTATCAGCCACTAAAACAATGGGGAAAATCACTATTTTCCGGATAATCCTCTCCATTTTCCTCAGCTCCTCAGGGCTAATATTTCCTATCTCCTTTTTCCTCCAAAGAAAGCCAGAAAATATATCGTTCATCAATTTCAAAAATAATAACCGCACTTATCCTGATTATATTCTTCAAAATTTGAACTGGAATTTATTAAATGAATAGGGAAAATTCCAAAGGGTATTTATAAGGAGAAAATTGATGTGATACAGATCACAAAAATAATTCCACCAAGGAAAGTGGATTTAGGATTGCGAAATAATTATAAAATTTAAAAGGTACTTAGGAACTCAGGGACCTACTTTGAACAGGGATTAGTGATTTAAGAATAGTGATTTTGAATGATGAAAAGCGAACACCAAATATTGAATATAAAAAATAATGATGTTCCCGATCCCCGAATCCCTAACCCCGTAACAATTAGCTAATTAGAAATTTTAGTCTTTTTCCCTCTGTTTTTTAAAGAATTCCTGGATGATTAGGGTGCAGGTATCTTCCATAATTCCCCCTTTAACAGTGAGTTGGTGCTTAAAGCGGTTGTCCCTGCATAGTTGATACAGGGAACCGCAGCAGCCCTCCTTTTCGTCATACATGCCAAAAACCACCATATCAATTCGGGCATTTACCAATGCGCCAGCGCACATAGGGCAGGGCTCCTTTGTAACATATAACTGGCATTCTTTCAAGCGCCAGTCCTTAATTGTATTTGCTGCAGACGTAATAGCAATAATTTCTGCGTGGGCTGTTGGATCAGTGAGTCTTTCACATTGGTTGTATCCTCGTCCGATAATTATCCCTTTTTGAACAACCACGGCACCAATTGGGACTTCCTCTTTTTCAAATGCTTTTTCAGCTTCCCTGAATGCAGCCTTCATCCATTTTTTATGTTCATTTTTTATGATCATTTTTCATTCACCAAATTAAGAATATGGCAGGCTGCTACTCCGGCTGTCTCGGTTCGTAGCCGATTATTCCCAAGTGTGACTTCTTGAAAGCCATACTTTTGAGATTTCTTAATTTCATCCGAAGAAAAATCTCCTTCAGGACCGATAAGTATGCAATAATCACTTTGAGCAGGGGCAAGTTTAATTAAATGGTGAGTTTCTTCTTCGCCTAAATGAGCGATAAATTTTTCACTGTTGCTGCAATTTTCCATAAATTTCTTTACCGGAAGGATATCATTTATTGCAGGAATATAAGATTTTAATGATTGCTTCATTGATGAAATTGTCCTTTTAAAAATTCGGTTTAATTTGATATTTTTCCTCTCTGAATTACCTGTTAAAATAAAACTGATTTCCTGGATTCCAATTTCTACGGCTTTTTCAATAAACCACTCAAGTCTGTCATGACTTTTTGGAGGGGAAATTGCAATGTGGATGAAATGCTTTGGGAGGCCAATATTAATTTTCCTCCTTATTTTTAATTTACAATTCAGTGGGTCTAAATTTTCAAAGGTTGATTCATACACCCCACCCTTCCCATCAACAATAGTAATATTATCTCCAATTTTCTTTCTCAGAACTTTTATTGCATGGTGAGCTTCATCTTCTGGCAAAATAATAAAATTATCAAAAATCTGGGTTGAATAAAAATACTGGTCCATCATTCGTTTTTCTCAATTAAAATATGGTTTAGAATTTGCATGTCTCCCTGAGGAGAATCTTTTTTTCCGGAATAGGGTTTTATTTCTAACAAATTACAAATCATTGGATAAATATGAATATTTTCGAATGCGGGTATTCGCAGGTTTGATTTTATGTCTGCTCCAAAAGCGTAGAATATTCCGTGCATCGTGGGTAGTTGGGGATCATATCCATGCATACCACCGAGAGTAAATTCATTTTCATCCATAGCAGATTGAGTAGTTATGAGCCAACCTTCATCGGCTAAAAGTAGAAACTCGCCAGTGTTGTGATTGTTAAAATGAAATCTTTTCGGGATGTTATTCTTTTTCCACACCTTACAATGAGGAATTTTTTGCAATTCTTTAAATAATGTTTGTTTATACTTTCTCTTAAATTTTTTCAAATCAATTTGAACGAGGGTTCCTCTACCATTTAGATAAAGATCATCTAACCGGCTAATATAATCATCTAAAACAATTCTTCTTTTTACACTGACATTTGTCATCCCATGGTCACTGACAATAATTAAATTGAGATTAGAATATATGTCCAGAGCTTCGAGATTATGTAAAAGATAGCCCAATAGGTCATCCATTTCTTCTACTGCTTTCACTATTTCAGGAGTATTGACTCCCCAATTATGACCAGTATGATCTGGTTCAGAAAAATACAACATTATTAATTGGGGTCGTTTTTTAACAGAGAGCTGAAACCATGATATTACAGAATCAATTCGTGCTTTAAAGGTTACACTCCCATCATAATATTTGAAAATTGAGGGTGAATATCCCTTGATGGGTGCTTCTGACCCAACCCAGAAAAAGGACGCCGCTTTTACTCCCTGTCTTTCTGCAGTGACCCAAATTGGTTCGGATTTATAAAACTTGGAATCCCGTACTGTTTCCTTCTTATACAGACTATATTTTTCTCGAATTTTCTTATCGTAAAATGAATTACCTGTAATATTATGGGTTCCTGAGTAAGCTCCGGTAGCAATGGAGTAATGATTGGGAAATGTCAAGGTTGGGAAAACTGGTACAAGTGATTCTGCTTTTACACCTTCCAATTCCAGCCGATCAAAATTAGGGGTATCAGCCATTGTTGTAAAATCATGTCGAAAACCATCAAAGGATACCATCAAAACATACGGCTGATCACCTGCAAACCCAATTATGAAAAAGAGGATGAAATGGAAAATCAATTTTCGCACGTTTGTTTTCCAATATATTTAATGCATTCAGGAAATGGCGGACAGAATGCATTCCCATAAATCAATATTTTCTTGGATTTTTCTGCATCGCAAAATTCATCAGAAATCTGTCCCGATAATTGATTTGCATGAATATAAAGTAATTCCAAGCCTTTTAATTGCAATAGTTTTTCAGGAATAGGTCCTTCAAAATTATTGAAACTTATATTTAATGATTTAAGATTACTTATTTCTCCCAGCTCAATTGGCAATTCACCTGTAAGTTGATTATTGGTTACATTTAATTTTTCCAAAACGACCCACCCATTTGCAGTAGCTGGCAATGATCCACTTAATTGATTATTATGTAAATCTAATTCATTCAATCTACTCAAGTTTCCCAGTGAAGCAGGAATAATCCCGCTCAATTGGTTAGACTCTAAATCTAAATTAACCAAATTAATTAAATTCCCCAGTTCCGATGGAATGATTCCAGTCAATTGGTTAAACTCTAAATTTAAACGATATAGGTGCAGATTTCCCAATTCAGACGGGATCTTCCCTGTCAATTTATTTTGAGAGAGGTTTAAATATTGTAATTTACTTAGTTTACCAAGAGAAGAAGGAATCACTCCTTCAAATTGATTATTGGATAAATTTAAATAAGTAATTCCATCCATCTCACCAAAACTGGAGGGGATATTGCCAGTCAAAAAATTAGAAGCCAGATACACCCATTTTAGATTTTTGAGCTTCTCAATTTCAGAAGGCAAATATCCTGAGAGAGAGTTGCTGTTCAAGGCTAAATGCTCTAACGATTCAAGATCACCAATTTCAGAGGGAATGTTACCACCTAATTGGTTTGAAGATAGGGTGAGGTCCGTTATATTTTTCAATGCCCCAATTTCTCTTGGGATAACTCCACTAAATTTATTGGACTCAAACGATAATTTTCGCAATTGGGTTAAATTACCAATTTCACTTGGAATTAAGCCTGAAAGTATATATTCCATTCTACACTCTGTATGTGTTGAGGGAGACGAACAAAATTCAACTAGGCGGCCATTTTCCCAAATTTGCCATCCAAGATTAATGGGGTTTAAATCAGATGAGGGGGAATTATTATTATATTGACTATTATTAATGAGTGCTTGTAAAAATTGTATGTCCTTTTGGAAATAACAATTATTTTCAATTTCTAAAAAGCCAGTATCACAGCACCACATGGTTGCGTAATTACCCAACCAGATGCAGAATAATCTTAAAAATTTATTCAACGCCTACAATTTTATATATGGATCCGGTATGGTTTACTATGTATAACTCTCCCTTGCCATCTTCACCAAATGAGGAAAGGTACAAATCTTCATCGAGTCCGGTAATTTTCCACTCTGCATAGTTTTGTGAAGTGCCATTTTTCACTGTGAAGCTCCAAACTTTTCCGGTGCAGTAATCTCCAAAAATATAATGGTCGTATAATTCCGGAAATTGGCTGCCCCTGTAAACATAGCCCCCGGTAACTGAACATCCCTGGGCATTATTCTGGTCCCAACCAATGAGAGTTTTCATAAAGTTGGCATTATTGGGATATTCAAAAATGGGCAGCTCTAAGCCATCTTTTTCACATTCTTCTCCAGGAGGATAACAATGAGTGCCTTCCATTTTATTCCACCCAAAATTTGCACCAGAGGAATTTGCCGGTAGGTAATCAATTTCTTCCCAACTGCTTTGCCCCACATCGCCAATATATAAATCCCCCGTTTCTGCATCAAATGAAAAGCGCCATGCATTGCGGAGACTGTAACAATAAATCTCTCCCTTGGTCTTTTTTTCATTTAAGAATGGATTATCAACTGGTATTTCATATGGTGGTTTTCCATCTACATCAATTCTAAGAATTGTACCAAAAATATTTTCTAAATTTTGACCATTTTCATTGGGGTCACCGGCGTAACCACCATCACCCACAGCGATGTAAAGAAACCCCTCGGGACCAAAAGCTAACTGTCCACCGTTATGATTTGAGTAAGGCTGTTTAAACTTCAAAATAATTTTCTCATTATTTGAATTCGCCATTCTGGTTTTAAGGTCAACCTCATATTCAGATATGACTGTGCTGTCTTTTTTACTCACATAATTTACAAATATTCTTCCATTTTTTGAATATTTCGGATGGAGAGCAAATCCAAGTAACCCTCTCTCATCTCCGGGCATCTTGGGTTGGTGTACCCGATGGCGGATATTTAATAAAGGAAACAGAGCTACCTCACCATTTATCAGACGCTGAACCACCCCATGCTGCTCAATAATGAACAGAGTATCTGAATTATTTTTTGGTGCAGTGAGATAGACCGGTTTATGGAGTCCCTCACCTAATTTCATTACTCTGAGTTCTTTGGAATACATGAAAGAGTTCAAGGCTATAAAAATAAATACCCAATCCCACCCATTAGTGAGCTGAATTTTCATTTAGATTTTTTCTTAATAGATAGTGTAAGAATAAATTTGGCTACGGGTTCATCTGAAATTTTGGGAACGGAAGCTACAATTTGCACAGGAAGGTTTTGCCTCTCCCCTGTTTCTTCTGCGTCCCGAACTAAATTTTGAATGGCAATTCCATCCTCGCAAATAAAATGAACATCACCCTCAGCTCTTTTCAAAAAATCTGCATGAAAGTCTTTAAATATCAAATTAATTTTGGACTTACTGGCTTGAATTGGTTTCATCGCTAAAAAACCACCGGTAACATCAGCGCCTACCGATAATACTCCAAAA
The DNA here is from genome assembly GCA_964524135.1 of uncultured bacterium. Taxonomy (GTDB): domain Bacteria; phylum Fidelibacterota; class Marinisomatia; order SCGC-AAA003-L08; family D37C17; genus D37C17. Next base: position 10,937 of record CAZGBZ010000009.1, on the reverse strand, counting down.
TACATGGAGTTTAAATGGTTTTTAGTTCTACGATTTAATTTTATTTTGATTTCTAACCTTGAGTCAGAAATGCTCACTACTTTTGGACGGCAATAGAATATTAATGGAACTTTAGTAAGTCCAAATAAAAGAAGTTGCCAATTTATTATTGTTTCAGGTTTAAATAATCCAGCCATGAAGAAATTGAATATTCCAAAAATACATTAAAATCACCAGAAAAAATTTACGAATAAAGTTGATTAATAATTCACCATAGATAAAAAAGACCTCTCAATTTGAGAGGCCTTTTTATACTATCCGGCTCCTTCCGACCACATAAGTGGTACCAGACAGTTTATATCCTTCTTCTACCTCCTTCTAGGCAAATGCGTGGTATTCATAAGCATACAAAAACTGAGCCGCTGTAAGTACACATCGATCTCCAAGATTATATGCAATTCGTTCACAATCGGAACGCTTTCCGTCCATAACTAATTTGAATTCCAATATCAGTTCACTATCCCGATAACCAATACTTTTGAATTCATACATTCCAATTCCACATTGAGTTCCAATTGTTATTTGGGGGGTTTCTAAACAAATTTCCTGCAGATATTCTGCTTGATTTATTTCTTCTACTAATCTTCTATTTTGTTGTGCCATTATTTTAATCCTCTATTTACGCTTGGTGAATATTAGAAATAGTATAGCAAGCATTTTGTGACGCATTTCACTTTTAAAATGAGGTGTGACTCAGCTCACAAAACCAGTGGCGTTATTTGGGAAATATGACGAAGATTTTCAGAACCTTATTGGCTTCTGATTTAGGGTACTATGGAGACTCCTGGGAAATTTCTGGAACTACCAGAGCAGTGTCTGGCAGAATTTCAATTTTGGGAATTTTAATTCTACGAAATAATACTTCCTCTTCTTATTCAGTGTCTTTAAGAAAATCTGTCCAAAGAAAAGTGTAATAAGATAATAATTGAAAATGGTGAATATGATATACTCTTTTGGTACGATAGTTTTTTTCACCATCAACACCATAGGTCCAGGTTCCATCCAACTCAACCTGACTACTATCCAAATAACCTATTTTGTAATCTGCTGAATATTGAGGTCCTGAAACCAAAAGTTTATCAGTTGAAAATGTATATATATTTGGTGGACTTTCTGGATTGTACACTGAATCTTTTTCAAACATAATCTCATCATCCACCGTCATTTTATCAATGATCCAAGTACCTGACATAAATTGCTTTAAATCATACCCATAGGATAAACTATCTCTTTCCAAGTGAATCATTTCACCAGCTGCATTGTAAAAGTGTTTTTCTAAAACATTTGGATCAGGATGGTAGCGGACATACACTTTTTTATTGCCGGATTCGTAGGTTTCCACAACATCTTCCACCATATCTGAACCACAGGATATAAAGAAAATAATAACTAATGATATAATTAGAAAATTCTGCAATGGAAAGCGCTTTGTCATGGATTGTAATTTACACTAATTATTAGAAATGAAAAAACAATAGACCTGCAGATTAAAGAAAAAAGGCAACCAATTAAAAAAAAGATTGCCTTTTAGTAAAATTTTATAAACTTACAAAAATTTAATCAAGAATCAAATTTACAATCAGAATAATATCCTGAATATTTAGGACTCCATCTCCATTAATATCAGCGGCATTAAACTCAACAGAATCTGGGGCATCCGTTCCTAAAATAAAATTAATGAGGATAATAATATCCTGAATATTAACAGATTCATCTCCGTTTATATCTCCCGGCAAGGAAGGGTTTCCAGTGACCAAAAGACTCACTGCCAAACCAGCATTACCACCACTGGTTACCATTCGTAAAAAACCTTCATATAAGCCATCATCCAATCCACTGGCATTAGCCTCAACTACTAAAGTTTCTGATGAGCCTGCATCAACCTGTCCTGTGGGAGGAGTAACAGAAATCCATTCAGGTCCCTGACTAAATTTAAGGCTCAGACCATCATGCAGGTAGGCTTGGTCAAATGCCACTTCCAGACCATTGGCACCGTTGGCATCCTGAATACCGATTGTTGCAGTATGAGAACCCGTAAGTGTATTATAATTCAAATCAATTTTTCCATCGGAGTATAATACGAACTGAAAATCATAATAGCTGTCTTCAAAGTTTGTCCACCAATGGGCAACATTATCAAACCAGACCACCAGTTTATTGCCATCACTATAATAGTACACCTCGCCTGAACAATATGAATTACACTGATCATTCACCGGATTCAAATCATCCCAAAAACCGAAAATTGCCGGACCAGGGGCAGTAGGAGATGGGATACTTAAATTTTCCCATAATGTGGCATCGGATCCAAATCCAAGCCAGCCATTTGCATTTATTATGAATTGAGAATATTCTTCCCCAAGGAAAGGGAAATTAAAGCCAATGTCAATTTGTTCACCTGCCTCATCATTATGAGGGAAATTATATAGTGTCCCCATACCATCAATATCTACCCAATCCACGCTAATATCAGAGTCTAAATCAGAATCCGACCAAAAATTACCAAATGCATCTGGGCCATCACCAATTTCAGCAAAAGGGGAAACTCCTGAATTGAATGTGAGCACTGAACCGGATTCACCCACGTTTGAAATGGTGAGTTCTTGACTTCCTGTTTCACCTGATGCCAAAACAAAATCAAGTGAAGGGGAAGAAAATTCTAAATCTGCAAATGGACCTTCATAAGGGCAGTTCATATTATGTGCTTCAAAGCCATCACAAATGGGCATATAATTGGGAGTACCATTTTCGATACTACCGTCATTATCGTCAGCTAATAAAATTTCAGTTAGGAAGTCCATATCATTATTTGGACGACCTGTTTGTGCCCAATAAAAAATATTATCTGAAATCTCTACACCATTTTCATAGCCGTGCAAGGCAACGAGGTTTTCCCGCATTTTCCAGAGGGCGCCCATAATATATTCTCCTAAACAGTGGACTTGCCCACCACAGGAATTTGCTGGATATTGTAAAGTGTTATCTCCATTGCGCAAACAGGTTCCATTACCAAAAAAACCGTTTCCCAGACAGGACGAATTGGTGAGGGTCATGCCCCAGTAATCAGAGCAGCCTTCACTGAGTCCTGAAGAACTGTAGGGAGGTGAATAGGGGTCATAAATAAATTGTTGAAGTCCATGGCCATATTCGTGATAAATGACATCTGCCATTTCATCCGTACCAGCACAACCACCACCTTCAGAAAATAGATTAATACCTGTATAATCCCAATAAGCATTACAGGGCCAATATGAATCTTCAGAACCAATATTTACTTTTGCCGGCATAACATAATCAGCACCGGTAAAACTGGGATGAATTGATTTTGTTAAATCATGAATTATATTGGCATGATAATAGGTATCACGTTCGCCAGGTATGGAATTAAATGACGCAAAATTAAAATCTTCAGTTGTTCCGGGACTCACCGTTCGAGTTATACTTGCATCACTTCCATTGGCATTATTGGTATTCAAATAGGATCCCTCTAATTTTACAGTTACACTCCTTGATGTGTTTCCAATATCAATGGAGTAATACCCATTTGCATCCGTATAAGTGTTACCTACACCGGAGGCATTAACTTTTACATGAGGCATTCCACGGTTGGTTTCCATTCCATAGGGTTGGTCTTTTACACCGCCGGTTACATGACCTTCAACCGTTGCAGTTCTAACTTCATCAAATTTCTCTAAAATTTCTCCATTATGGGCATCTACAAAAATCTGCCAACGGTGAACGGGAACATTATCCTTTGGATCGGTAGAATGAACAAATAATTCAATTTGGTATGCCAAATGGTAAACTGGTTCTTTACCTTTTTCTACCCAAATAATTAATTCAGGATCATTAACAACTTCATCATTTAAATTTTCATCAAAACCAATATGATCCTTGGCAAAAGTAATACTTTCATCCAGATTAATACTTGGATTTATATCAACTGAAAGGTTCGGATAGGCATCCATTCCAGTCATCACCAAATCGCCATTTAACCGATATCGGAAATCAATACGAGCGTTCCAGACTGAAATATTCTGATATACCTGATTAAAAATAAGATAGCGGAGAGAGCCTTGTTGTTCATTCACCCATAAATCCAAATTGGTTTCAGGTAAATTATAAATAATCTGGTTTTCTGAAATAAATTCGCGAGCGGCATATTCACTTTCTATGGGATCAGAAGCATTAAATTGTTGTGAAATATTTCCACCAAATATTCGATGAGGTGTTGAATTCAGGTTCCATGAGAATTGCCAACCTTCTCCAAACTGGGCTTCAAATTCTCCTTGAATAATATGTTTAACTTCTGATTGGGAATCCGATTTATCTTTTTGTTGGGTGAAACTTAAGGCTGTAATGCTAAGAATAAGTAAAATAAAACTGAGCTGTTTTTGCATGTAAATTCCTCTCTACTTTGATAATTTCCCCTACCGATTTTCATATTAGTCAAGGGGGAATTGGCTAATAAATGTTTTCTATTACACCAAGGATTGGTAGGTAATTTATAACGGATTACCCCTTTAATAAGTCACTCGTTACAAGTTGTTGCATTTAACTTAAATCCAATGCCAATGAAGCTTAAGATTGATTATCATCATTCTGCAATTGAACAGGTGTATAACCAACTTCCTGAATAATTTTTTGGATTGCTATTGGATCCGCCTCACCTTCAATCTTGATTGTTTTTTCGTCTAAATCAGAATGAACTTCTTCCAAGCCCGCCAGATTTTCAAGGGCTTGACGGATCTTCTCCACACATTTTTCACAATGAATGTCGTTTATTTGAAATGTTATTTCAGCCATAATTCTCCTTTACATTCTATTCCAGGGATTAATTTACTTTTAATTTACACTATATTTTAGGGCTCCTCAAAAATTAATTGTTTTTTCTTTTATTAGGCTAAACCCCATTAGTGAGGAAATAAGTTATTCCCAACTTAAAAGTCTGGGCAATGTAAAGACGGGGTAAGCTAAAGTCGGGGCAAAGTAAGGTTTTCTGTTAAATTTATTTAAAACCATTAAAATGGTTATACTATATAATTTATTCTTCTACTCCACGACTGAAGTTATGGATTGCCCATGCGAAAAATAATTTGAATTATTATTTCAAGTTATGGATATTCTAACATTCCTTTAAAATTTCCTCGGGAATCAGTTTTGATAAGCCAACCATCTGTATTATTTTGGAAAAATGTAGTTCCGGAAATTATAAATCCTTTATCTGATGCCAATTTTATATCGTAGCCGGAATCTTGAGAACTTCCTCCTATAATTTCTACCCATTCCAATTCACCAAAGTCATTAACTTTCAATAATAATATATCACCTCCACCAACATCATAGGAATAGGTCTGCCCAACCAACACCCAGCCACCATCGGAATATATAATAGAATAGCCTATATCATTATAAATTCCACCGTAACTGAATTCCCATTCAATTTCACCCAACTCATTCACCTTTATGATAAACGCATCTGTTACCCCGCTATTTCCGGAAGTAAGCCCGCCTATGACATATTCATTCAATTCTGTTTTCACGAACGAAAAACCCACTTGTTTCCCTTCCATTGAGATTAAAAGCGTATCCACAGCATTCCCCTCAGAATCAAATTCAAGAATCCAAATATCTCCATCATCGTCTCCCTGAGAATGGGTTTCACACAGCACTACCATTCCACCGTTTTCAATTTCTAAAATATTATGACCTTCATCTGATTTATTTCCACCTACAGCTTTACTCCATAATTCATTTCCATCAGTATCAAGTTTAAGTACTAAAATATCTTGATTATTATTGCTGTTCGAATATCCCGTAATACCAATGCTCCCATCAGACAGACTAATAGCTGCGTTACTTCCAGCATTATCATTAAAGGCAAAATTATTTAGCCATTCCTGATTTCCAACCCCATCAATTTTTACAACCAGAATATTTTCTTTTTCATCAATTCTTGAATACCCAGATAAAATAAATCCTCCATTCCACGCATTCGTAATATCACGAAAATGACTCTGAGTTTCACTAAAATAAAGAGAATCTTCAACTATTCCCAAACCACTTATTTTAACAAGCCAACTGCCCTCATTAAATGAATTTCCAACGGCTAAATACCCTCCAGCATCGTTGGGTATTACAGCATACAATTCGTCATTTGCACTCCCACCTATAGTCTTTGCAAACTTATAAAATGAACTTGCCGTTATAACATTACCTCGAGTTTCCAATTCCCATGCATCTTTAGTAATAATTTGATACAGGTAATATTCACTTTCAATAATACCAGAAGTAATTAAAGTTGTATCCGTACGAACTTCAATTATGGTATTTTCCGTAAAGTCAAATGGATTTTCATTCTCCGATTGTAATATTTGATACTGAATAAAATCTTCTTCAGGCTCTGTAGCCCAGTGAATGGTAAAGGTATGATCATTGTACAAAACGGAATCTATTAGTGGCTCCTGGGGATGGGGATGCATATAGGGTTGGCTCATGGATTTTTGCCCCAATGAATCCTCTACATGAACAGAAAACCAGTTTTCAGTATTTGGAATAAAATCAGATGAGTAAAATTGAGAAATTGAGGAATCAGAAAAAGACTGCAATAATTCATAAGTACCATCCCTTTTATTCGAAAATAATAATTGATGTAAAAGATAATTTTCAATCGGGGGGAAACTCCAATATATTGAAAGGGAACTTTCAGTATAATTCACTGATTGAATATCCCAAGCTAAAGGCATACTACTCAAGGAGGTTGACATGACATTTCCCGGAGTTTGTTTTCCAAAAATATTTTCTACCACGATGCGGTAATACATAATGGCTGCACTGGTATAATCGTCTTCATATTCAATAATGGATTTATCTGACGTTGAAAATAATGTACTGCTATTTATCATGAGCGGATCATCAGACCTCTCTAAAATATATTTTGAAAAATAAGGATCTGTTGAAGAAAACCATTTCAATTTATATCCATTAAAAGTTGTATCAGTAATTGTGAAAACAGAATCTATCAAATATAGATCAACTGGATTTGGGTAAGAATGGTTATTGTCAATTATGACTCGGATAGTTTGACTGACGGTATCATTTCCCTCATTGTCAGATGCATGAATATATAATTTTGGTTCTGCTCCATCTGAATAATTTGTGGTTTGCCAGTTAAATTCAAAGGTTGTATCGGTGGTGCTATTGCTATTTATTCCTGATTGTAATCCATCAATATACAAATCTACACTTTTCACACCACTGGTATCAATGACTTGACATTCAACGGTTATAATTTCTTGCACCACTCCATCAAAGCGAGGGGATATCCACTTAATTTTTGGCGGGGTGGTATCAACTTCTACTATTTCAGGTATTTCATCTTCATGAGCGGGAGGTACTACAATTGGAGCTTCCTTACAGGAGAATAATACAAAAATAATCCCAAATATATAACAAATCCGCATGGGAAAAGTTACGATTATTCGGGGATACGGAGTTCGGGGATCGGGGTTGGGAGAATTAAAATTGAAGAATTAAGATGGAAGATGGAAGATATTTTGGGTGGAAAAGGGTAAGAGCTAAGGGAAAACACGAATATTGAATATCGAATTATGAACACCGAATTTTCTCTGTTTTTAAATAGGGAATAGAGATTTGTGAATAGTGATTTGTGAATAGTGATTTGTGAATTAAAAATTGGGATGTAGAACCAATACATTGGTAACGGATTAGTGTAAATTATCAATAATTCTTGATGCAAAATAAATGGGAATATAATTTCTCGTTTTTTTTATAGATATATTTTTACCAGATAGAATAACTGATTTCAGTGGTAAATATTTTTCTTCATATACTTTGAGACTTTTAGACTGAGTAACCTGACCTGATTTCACCTCAAAAGGAACAATTCCATTACCTGTTTCAAGAAGAAACTCAATTTCTGAGGTTCTTCCTTGCCAGCAATAACAAGGGGTTATTCCCATTGTCTTTAACTCCTGAGCTGCAAAGTTTTCTGCCATGTATCCTTTATATGTGCCGTATTCATAATCTAATATTTGTTTGGGATCAAGGCCGGTCATTGCTCCCAATAATCCAACATCAAAAAAATATTGTTTGAAAATATTTTCCTTAGTGAATACCATTAACGGAATTTGTACTTTATTGATAATTTTTGTTCGAATTAATAAGTTTGCCTTTTCTAACCAATCAATTGGTGACACCAATCTTTCATAACCACGAATACCGGGAATGACATCCTTAAAAATGAATTTTGAACTGGAGTCATTTAATGATTTTGCTAATTGAGTGGGTACATTTTTCCATACCCTTTCAATGTGCATGGCATTAACTTTTCCAGAATGTTTGGCAATATCTGCTACGTACATGTCAATCATTCCTGTCTGTAATTCTCTTACCATTTTAAAAGCACTAAACCTATTATCTTGATTGTCTCGAAATGTTTTTACTGCTTCTGGCAAACCTCCAATAATCAAATAATCCTTCCAATAATTCCAAAGTGACTCATGTGCACTAAGGGGTACAGTTTTTTTCAATAAGTGATTATGATACAAATCAAGAATGGGTTTGTTGGCATTTGCCTCTAAATATTCTGCAAATGATAAAGGATTCAAATCCAGAAATGTTACCTTGCCAACGGGGAATGATTCTGGATTCATAACAACACCCAAGAAGGATCCTGCTGCTGCTATTGCGAGATCAGGAATTTCCTCATTAAAATATTTCAGAGATGTCAATGCCTTTGGGCATTGTTGTATTTCATCAAAAATCACCAAATCACTTTCTAAATTAAATTGGACTCCTTTTTTAAATTGGAGTTCATCTAAAATTCGAACCGGATTTAAATTTTTTTCAAATATTGTTTGTAAGGATTCATCTTTTTCAAAATTAAAATAATAGGTTTCTTTAAAAGATTTTTGTCCGAAATATTTAAGCAGATAGGTTTTACCAACCTGCCTGGCACCTCTTAGAATAAGCGGTTTTCGCTTCAAGGTGTCTTTCCACCGATTTAATTGATTTATTAATGCTCTTTCCACAACATAAATTAGAGCTAAATGGTATTATCTGCAAGGACTTTTTACTATGTTTGCGTACTTTATGCAAGGACTTATTACCATATTTGTGTACTTTATGCAAGGACTATGGATATAATTAGGTGGTCAATATATTAAATCCGCTGGGGTTGGGGGTAATTTAAAATATTGGGCTATAAATATTCATCTTCTTTTGAGTTGTAATTGTGAGGTTAGAACGATGGTTTATACTTTTCTTACCAGTCCAACGGTTTAAAGCCGTCGGACGGATATAAATTCGAATCTGTGCTTTAACTATTTAAGCAATAATACTTTTTGAGTCTGTGAAAAATTACTTGTGACCATCTTCACCAAATACATACCGCTACTAAAACTGTCTGCGTTCCATTTTACGGAATGATACCCTGCTTGCCTATTACCATTCACAAGAGTTACTACTTCCCGCCCCTGCAAATCAAATACACTAATGGAGATTTCAGAATCATTTGGCAATGCATAGTTAATATTGGTTACCGGGTTAAAGGGATTGGGATATGCCGTTCCAAACTCAAATTCTGTAGGTAGTTCCGCAGCTTCTCTTAAACTTCCCACAACAAACAATTCATTTGGAGACCAGAAGGGTATATCACCTTGGAGAACTTTAAGATTCAAGCCACCATCCGTAAGTATTTTAAATTGAGGTGTGTTTCCTCTGGTCATATAACCCTGTGTAAAATTGCTTCCATCATCACCCATAGTTGGGATGTCGGTGTAGTCACCTGTCCATTGGCGGGTTCCTACCAACTCATTCCCATTATAAGCCAATATCCAATCACCTATTTGGATTCCTTCTATAGAATCAATAAAGTAGAATGCCTGTTGAGTGGATTGGTTATAGTTGTAACCCTCTAATTCGTTGTACGGTTTTGAGCCATTCGATGGGTATTGCCCCTCTCGTGATAATTCGGCACATTCCTGATTATCACAGCCATTGAAAGTAAATTCAACATCATTTGAAGTAATAAACCAGTATCCTTTGCTTCCTTCTAGGTGTGATAAACTACCCATCCAATTTCCATTTATATTATTTGCAGCCACACCTTCTCCTATAATTCCTGTTATCGAGGCTTGTGCATCCGTTGGAATTGCGTCTTCTATTGCAGTTGCATACCTAAAGGGATAGGAAATAAGATTTGCTCCTGCTTCCAATAAATATCCATTATTCCTTTCAGTGGGTTCGCCTTTTAATAAAAGAATATCATCCTCAGTTACAATAATCCAATAGCCAGAATTTGGCTGAATTGTTGAAAGGCTGCCCATCCAGCCATTCCCCTCTATATAATTTGCTGCAACCCCTTGACCAATTACCCCCGTTGCTATCCCTTCAATACTTTTCATTACATTTGTAATAGAATTTTCTACCGGCAAAACATTAAAGCTGATAAGGTTGGCACCAGAGTTTACTTTTTTAGTATATGAAGATAGAGAATTGTTCGAGATATTGCCATTATAATCCTGTGAATTAATATAAACCTCCTCATGATTGGCAGAAATAGTTTGAATCATAAAAGTGTCCGTTGAGGTAGAATTTCCTGAAAATAATGTAGTAATATTATGATGGGAAAAATCCTCTACCGGTTCAAATACCCATTCTGTAAGAATTTCGTTAGCCCCATGGTTTGCTGTCATCTGCTGAGGTATAGGTGGCGCTAGGTTATCAACGGAGTAACCAGTTGCGGGCTCACTGGTGAAAAAGATATCATCCTGCTCTGTATGAGCTATTACCAGAAAGGTTGAAATGAACTGACCAATTGCTGGCCTGCCCCCCAAAAGTTGTACCAAGTGTTAAGTTAGTAGTTGTGCAAACTG
>CAZGBZ010000008.1:0-22708 GCA_964524135.1 uncultured bacterium | reverse complement strand
CATACCATAAGGAGCCATCCAACCACTGGTGGTTTCTTGAACTTCTGGAATATATTTAAAACTTGGATTATCAACACCTATTGCCTCAGCAATGTATTTTATAAATGATTGACCACCCTTTCTACGGGCATCTTCATCTACACTTATTCCATAATCTTCTGAAATTTTCAATCCAAAAAACAAAATTAGGATTACAATAAATCCAGAAAATAATTGTTTTTTATTCACCATTAATTATTCCTTATCAATAACAAATTCAATCTCATCGTAGCCACCAACCCAATAACATAATATTCTTGATGTGAAATAGTGATTTAAATTGCCTATAAAATCAAATATATACCCTAAAATCTTTCCTGAATAAAAAGAAAACTTGTTTAAATATTTTTTTTTAAAATCTGGTTGGCCGAACCAAATCAGTCTCGTTTTAACATGTCGTAATGATAAATTATGGAAACCTCCACTTATTTCACTTTGAAAATATAATGGAAAACTTACATCGAATCCATGTTTGTGGTCCCAGTGAGTGAACCCCCTGGAAAAATGTGGTACTTTGATAATCAACTGACCACCATTAATAAGTACACGATCTATTTCATTTAATGTTTGTCTTATATCAATGAGATGTTCAAGAATATGGTCCATTTCAATAATTTCAAAATGGTTGTCTGGCAGTGGCCAAGGATAGTCATCTAAATTGTGAATAATATCAGCATTTGAGTCTTTATCCAAATCCAGATTTATATATCCCTTCTTTGGGAATTTTCCACTGCCAAGATTTAATTTTTTTATTTCTGTATTCAAGTTATTTTTTTCTACCCATAACAGTCCAGCCCATTTCATTAGGGGGTCTATGAATTGTAATATCTGCTAAATCAACTTGATTTAATAAAGAAGAGGCTTCTTCTTTTGTCCAGTAATGTGCAATTTTGGGCAATAGCTGATCAAATACAATACTATTAATGTGATTAAGTGAAAAATTAGAAATTTGTTTTAAATATAAATTATTGGTTGGGAAATATTTAACTCTTATTACTAAAGGAAATGAAATAATATATGATAACAAATGAAGGATTGAAATCGGTAATTTTGATGTTATTTTTTCCCTGATAGGTGAAAGAAACTTTTTAATCCATTCATTCCCTTCATAACTATAAACCCAAATTAATATTGTACCTCCCGGCTTTAATATTTTTACTAAGTTTTCAATTCCCTTTTTAGGATTTTCTAAATGATGAATTACCCCTATGGAAAAAACTATATCAAATTTGTTTTTTATATCTATATCATATATACTCATTTTTTGAATAGTTGCATTTTCAAAACTTTTTAGATTTTCAATTGCAACATTTACTGATTTGTCATCATTATCTATTCCAAAAATAGATTTTACTCCACACTTAAGAGAAAAATAACTATTTCTCCCCATCCCGCAACCAGCATCAAATACTATCTTGTTTTTAAAATCTGCTTTTGTTAATGGATAAATCCAATTATTAAATTGATTTTCATATTGGGGCAAAATTTCTGAATATTTTTCCCATTCATATCCGAATCTATCTTCTGAAGCCATTTAAATCATATCCTGGAATTAAGATGTTTTTCATACCAATTTTCTAATGTAAATAATGTCCATAATAATTTTCTATTATCTGATTTATAATTTAAATGGTCATCTAACAACCTATTAACAAATTGTTCATTAAAGTAAGTTTTTATAAATGAATCAGGTTTAGAGAATAGCTCAATAAACACACTCCTAAGTGGTCCGCAGATCCATTTTGCGATAGGAATGCCAAAACCCTTCTTGGAGCGATTAATTATCTCATCAGGTAAATATTTTGAACCTACTTTCTTCAACAAATATTTTGAATTTTTACCTCGGTACTTCAAATTTATTGGAACTCTTGCCATAAATTCTGCAACATGATGATCTAAATATGGGACACGAACTTCTAATGAATATGCCATACTTGCCCTATCTACTTTTACCAACATATTATCCTGAAGATAAAATTCCATATCTTGTCTCATAAATTTTTCCCAATTTACATTTGAATTAAATTCTGAATTCTGCCTTTCAATGATCAATGACAAATTATTCATATTGGTTAATTCGTTTGTAAAAGTAGAATTATATAATTTCCTTTTTTGAATTTCATCAAATGATCCCAACCAATATTGATGACGAACATCTCCATTATAAGACAAACCTTTGCAAAATTGTTTTACCATAAAATCAAAGCTTATATTATCATAATTAACTGGTAATAGGTTTGCAAAATATTGCATTGAAGGAGCCGTCCAATATGGAATCCATTTAGCAATTTTATGAGCAAAGTAGGTAGGATACCCACCAAATATCTCATCACCTCCATCTCCTGATAAGGAAACAGTAATCTCATTTTTGGTGAACCCTGAAAGGAGATAAGTTGGCAATAGAGATGCATCGGCAAAAGGTTCATCCATTAATTCCCAGATGGATGGCAATATCTCTAACATAGAATCGGCTGAAAATATTTCTAAATGATGATTTGTACCTAAATGGTCTGCGACTAATTTTGAAAAATAACTTTCATCAAAAGATACATCCTCAAACCCAATACTAAAGGTATTGAGGTTACTACATTCATTTTGCATATAACTTGCTACTAAACTTGAATCAAGGCCTCCACTAAGGAATGCACCTATTGGAACATCACTCACTAAACGATTTCTAATAGAATTTTTGATGAGACCATCTAATTCGTCAACATAGTCCGCCTCATTGTCAAACGAAAACTTTGGGAAATAAGTTAAACTATACCATTTTTTATTTTCTAAATTTCTATTCTTAAAGTATAAATAATGCCCACGCTCTAATTTAAAAATATTCTTATATATGGTAAATGGTGTTGGGATACTTTCCATGGTTAGAAATAAATCTATAGCATCAAATGATATGTCTAAATCAATCTTTGGGAATGATTGAATTCCTTTCAATTCTGAAGAAAAAATAAAATTGTTATTTTGGAAGGTATAATAGAGTGGCTTAATTCCAAATCGATCTCTTGCAATAAACAATTCTTTGTTTTTAATATTATAAATTGCAAAGGCAAACATTCCATTCAGATATTGAAGACAATCGGCACCTTTATCTTGATAAAGGTTGACAATAACTTCTGTATCTGTTTTAGTTTTAAAATGATATCCTTTAGATTCAAGTCCTTTTCGGATTTTATTATAATTATATATTTCACCATTATGGACAATGACAAGTGATTTATTATTGCTAAATATGGGTTGACTTCCCAGATTTGGGTCAAGAATAGAAAGTCTTTGAATTCCCATTGCTATTTCACTATCAACATACTCCCCATCCTGATCCGGACCACGGTGTTTTAATTTATTGCCCATGATCTGTAATATATTCGTTTTAGCAGGGAGGGGTTCGTTACTTAGAAAGCCGTAAATACCACACATATTATGATGTTTTATTTCCCGTCGTTTCTCTGACCTGATAAGACTTCTTATCTTGAGATTCATAATATGTACGCATAAGTATTTCTGCTAAAAACCCCATAAACATACTCAGTATTCCAATCATAGCAAAAAGAATAACCAACTGAGGCAGTGGTGTTTGGATGAATGATTTACTACCCCAGAATTTAAAATATAACATTATTAAAAAGGAAATTATTGAAAATCCAAAATTTAATATAGCTATACCACCAAACAGATGAATCGGATGTGTAAACTGTTTTTCCATATATTTTAGAAAAATCAAGTCTGCAATAACTGAGAAAGTTCTCATCAAACCATATTTTGATTTTCCAAATTTTCTGGAATGATGACTAACTGGTATTTCAGAAACTTTTCCTCCTTGCCAGAAAATATATATGGGAATAAATCTATGCATTTCACCATAAAGTTTTACATTTTTTAAAGTAGCTTTTTTATAAGCCTTTAGAGTACATCCATAGTCATGAAGAGTGACACCACTGATTTTTGAAATAATCCAATTTGCAATTTTCGATGGAAGAATGCGTGTAAAATATCTATCTTTTCTTTTTTCTCTCCATCCACTTACTACATCATAACCATCATCTAATTTTTTAATTAGCTTTGGAATATCTAAAGGATCATTTTGTAAGTCTGCATCCATAGTTACCAGTATATTTCCTTTTGAATTATCTATTCCAGCAGAAATAGCAGCAGTTTGGCCATAATTTCTCTGTAGTTGAATTATTTTCGCATTAACTAGTTTTACTATATCATTTTGCAATATTTCCAATGTTTTATCTGTTGATCCATCATCTACAAATAGTATTTCCCATTTTTCTGCATTTTCATTATCCGTTAAAATGGATATACTATTAATCAGTGGTTTAATAGAATCCTGCTCATTGTATATAGGAATAATTATTGAAATTTTCATTTATAACTTTTTTGATCTGTTTATTACATTGCTAAATAAATAGCCTATTGGGAAAAGTGCACAAAACCACATAATATATTCTATCCAGACTCTATATCTGGCAAATTCTCCCCCATGTGGAGTTAATAAAGCAATGGATAGACTGGCATATAATAATATACCACCAGATGAGATTAAAAGGATAAAAAAGTGTTTTCTCCATAAAATTATAAATGAAATTAATAACATTATCGCCAAACTCGGTCTGTAAAGTAATGCATAACCAACTGTATAAAAATTTCTGATTATTTCAGGCATATAAGGGAATGATCCTTCACCTGGACCAAAACAGCGTTTCGTAAAAAATGCATGCCAATTTGATATAGAACATATGAATAACTTTAATGGAGCTTTATAAAGAATTTTTTTAGCAAATTCTTTATCATTTTTTATCTCCCAGGATAATGATTTATTAAATTTCCAATATTCTGGATTACCATCCATTGTATATGAAATTTTTATTCTAAATTCTCTTGCGCTCTCTAATAATTCCTTTTTCTTAATTTCATCATATAATGGTGTGCCAATTCCATAATCTACCAATCCTCCCCTTATTGCAGTCATATTCACTGAATATTCAATGAAATCAAGAAGTTCAAAAGTTGAAGTGGGATTATAATACTCCTTATATCTTTCCCATGATACATGAAATGAAAAATTAATTATAATAATCAATATTATAGCCTTAAGCATATTTAAGGAATTTTTCGAAATAATAATAAAAGTAAATAAAAATGGAACAATGCTCAGCATAGAGGTCGGTTTTGTTACAATAGCTAATCCACAAAATATTCCAGAAAATACTAAGAAAATATTAATTTTATTATTCTTGTCAAATTGGTGAATGAAAATCACAAAAAAGATCCATGCTAATGTTGTCAAAACAGCCAGTAAAAAATCAGGCATTAAATATGTCGACCAATAGATTAGACTTGGATTAAATCCGATAAGTAGTGTGAGAATAATTGATATAATGCAATTAAAATTATGTTTGGAATAAAAATGAAAAATAACAACACAGACTAATGAATGTAATGAAATTTGAAAGATTGATAGAATTCTTTCCCAGTGTAATTCAGAAATATTCATACATATCCTGATAATTAATGGGAAAAAAAATGGCCTGATCTCAGTCTGTGTAGCTGAAAAATCTTTTGCAACACTTAAATAGCCAGGCGTATCACCCAAATTGATTTTAGGCATTAATGCAGGGTTGGACCACCAACAAAATAAAAAGATAATCAAAAATAAAAAGATGGAAATATATAATTTATTAATGTTCATATTAATGATTTGTGATTTAAGCAAATTATATGCTCTAGTATATTTATGCACAATATTGCATAGTAAGGAAAAAGGTTAATTGAATTTCTCTTATAACCACATTTTTTGAGTCAAAACCCAATTATATAAATTTATCTTTTTTTAATTAATAAAAAGTAATCAATGGATCTACACTACAGAACTTAAGGAATGACTACCATCGCAATTCCGATGGGCTGTCCACCTACCTCGGAAAAATCAAAATTATATAGAATTCCATCAATAGCTAATATCTGCATATAAATTTACTATTAGCCGTAGGTTTGGATATGAAAAATACAATTAGAATGAGGATGATCACTCCGTAAAGAGCATATAATATATCAGTTGAATAATCAGGTTTATATATAAACATAAATACTATTAATCAATAACCCCACAAATTATATTTCAGGATACATTTCAGAGCAGACACTCCATCAGTCCAATTAATTTTTTTCCCTTCCTCATAGGTTCTGCCTGAATATGAAACTCCTACTTCAAAAATACGACATTTGCCTTTTTTTGATAATTTCGCAATTTTTGCAGTTATTTCCGGTTCAAATCCAAACCTGTTCTCAACTAAATTTATATTTTGTATAATTTCTTTTCGGAATACTTTATAACAACATTCCATATCTGACAAATTCAAATCTGTTAATATATTTGAGAACAAGGTAAGCATCCTGTTACCGAAAGAATGCCAATAATACAAAATGCGATGAGCTTCTCCCCCTTTGAACCGTGAACCATATACCACATCTGCTTTACCATTAATAATGGGATCCAGTAATTTAGGATATTCCTCTGGATCATATTCCAAATCAGCATCCTGTATAAGAATGATATCTCCAGATGCTTTTTCTAAACCCAACCTGATGCACGCACCTTTACCTTTATTTTTTTCTTGTTCTAATATAATGGTATTTTCATTCCTAAAACTCTTGATTATTTTTTTGGTTCTATCCATTGAGTTATCATCGATTATGATAATTTCTTTTGTTATATCTGAATGTAGATTTACTTCAATTACTCTGGAATAAATTTCATCAATAAAATTTTCTTCATTGTAAACAGGAATAATGATGGATAACTTTTGATTCATTTTGGGTATATTATTTTTTTTTATAAATTATTTCGTACTGTTTTGCACTATGGTTAATAGAATATTTATTCTGAACCGTTTTTATAGCGTTTTTACTCAAGCGACCTAATCTATCTGATGTCATAGAAAGTACCAGACATAAATTTTCATATAAATCATTTATATTTTGAGATTTATATATAATACCATTTTCTAAATTTTGTATCATTTCCTTTAACCCACCTGCGTCTGAACAAATTACCGGCAAACCTGCAGCCATAGCTTCCAATACAGATAAGGGAAATCCTTCAGTAATAGATGGTTGAATATAAATATCTAAAGCTAAAAGAAATTCGGGGACATCTTTGATATTACCAACGAAAGATATTTGGTCAGATATACCAGATTCTTTTATTGCTTTAATATAATGATTTTTTAAACTTCCATCACCAGCAATAATAAAGTGAATTTGTTTTTGGCTAAAATGAAAATTATTTAATAGCGAAATTAATTGATCATATCCTTTCTGCCATACAATTCTTCCAGTTGATCCAATTAAAATTGTATTTGGGGGTATTTTATATTTAATTCTAATATCTAATGAATTCCTTTTATTAACAAAAATATCTAAATCAATCCCTGTTGAAATTATAATCCCTTTACTATTTTTTTGATTTTGTATATATGGCAAAGTACCCTCTAAAGCATATCTTGAGTCACCAATAATAATAAGCCTTGTTGATGAAATGATAGAATGAAATATCCTAACTAAAATTTGAGTAAATTTGGGCAGCTCATATTCACCATGAATCGTCCAAACAAATTTCTTTCCAGCAATTATTGAAGCAATCATTTGACTTAGTATATTAATATGAATATGAGAATGAATTATTTCTGTATCTGTTCTTATTAAATATAAATAAAATCTAATCATAAATAATTTTGAATATAAGTTTCTGAGAAATTTGTCAATTTTATAGGGAAGCTTAGAGCAGGGTAAATAGGTAAATGGGAAATATATAAAATCTATTCTATTTGCTTCATATTCACTTCTATAATTTCCTTCCGAAGAAATTGCACATAATACCTGATGTTTATAATTATTTAGTTTTGAGGAATTAATTAGTTGAAGCAAATATTTTTGAATTCCCCCTGTATTTAGAGTTCCTATGATATGAGTAATATTCATTGAATATTAAATCCACTTATAAAATTAAAAAAATAATTGACGGATAATCCGACGAAATTTATATCTCATATAGGGCATTTTAAATTCTTTTTTAATTTCTTTTAAGGTTGGAGTTGGAGAACCATATTTTTCTGCAACTATTGTGTGTTTATATGCATCTTCCCTTTTACCCAAGCTCCGAAAATCTCTAGCTAAGAGTTCATAGACTTTAAACAGGGTTATATTTCTCCTATTATTAATAGAAAAAAACTCTGGATGCCTTGTAATAATCTTTTTAACTATTTCAGGTCTTAGATGAGAATAGAGGCTAGCAACATTATTTTTTCTATGTCTTCTGCGATAGATCACATCATTTATACAAATACCATTTATACCAGACTCAAAAACACTGATCCAGAAATCCCAATCAGCATTAATATAAAGTTCATCGCAATAACCACCTAATCTATAATACAATGATTTTTTAATTGGACTTTGGGTATTAAACAAAGGACCAAAACAAAGGGCCTCACAATCCGTCATTGGTGTCTTTATTTTAGAATTATTAATTGAAAAATGTTCACAGTTTCCATATACAAATTCTGCATCTGAATGGGTATCAATTGTTTCCAAGATTAGTTTTATTGCATCCTTAGGCAGTAAATCGTCTCCATCAAGTTGATAATACCATTCTGATTTAGAAAGTTCAATTGCTTTTGCTCTAGTGCCAAAGGGTCCTTTATTTTCATCAAAAGCATATTTCTGGAATTTTGGATGTTTAAATTGCTCAAAGATTTTTCTGGTTTTTCTATCTGCACCACCATCAAGTATAAGAATTCCTGTCCATAGGTCTGAACCTTGATCAATAACGGATTTGATCGCATTAAGTAAATATTTGTGACAATTATAGGCAGTAATACCTATTGTTATTTTTTTTTTAGACATTTATGTAAAGGGATTTAAAGTAAATATTTTCTATAGAACTTTTTATATAAATTAAGGGGAAAAGAAAATTCTGGAAAAATAATAGCGAGCTTTCCTAAATTGCGGTTAATGTATTCTTTTGAACGTTTCCTTTCTATTTTCCCCTTGACCATATGATAATTTGCATCTAATAAATTTAATGTATTCCCTTTTGTTATTTGTTGATTTTTCTTTCCTTCTCTACCAGACAAAATATCAGACTTTCCTTTAAATTGATTAAATGTATAGCTATGGTTTTGGTGTATCGCAAATATCTCGTCTGAAACATCAATTAATGGTATTCTCATACGTCGCGCTTTCCAAAGCAACCAATTATCCCACCCAAATCTTCCAATAGCAAGGCTTGGGAGATTTTGGAATGTGCCTTTATTAAAGATGAAATAGTCTATACCAGTACAGGGATGTTTTTGAGCATTTTTTTTTGCTTCAGACCAAAATTTAGATTGTAAAGTTTTATCTGTAATAGGAATCGAATCTTTTACATCCAAGTTCCATCTATATCCTACCGCCATAAATTTACCTTTTACATGTTGAAGAGCATGAATTACATTTATAACGCTCTCAGGTAAGATTATATCTGCATTCACGTAGCATAATATATTATTTTTTGCAATTTTTTGAGCAGTTTGGAACAAACCTGAAATAGTTGGAGTGCCATGGGAAGATTTTTCCACATCCTTAATATGCAACCCAAGAATGGATTCCGCTACCTCTGAAATCCCTAATGATTCTCCTATCAAAATAATTTCAATTTCATCAGATAATGCCCTCCAACTATTTAAGGCATTCTTCTGGATAATATTGAATTCACCTGAAAAATCTTTTGGAGTGGTAAAAATTGATAGCAATGTTAAATAGTCATGATAGTTCTGAAATCATAAACCTCAGTGTTTTTTTCATTTTAAATATAAAAAGAAATTGAATAGAATCAATTACAAAACTAATATAATTTTTTTCCTTTAAGTTTACCTGGGAAATCTTTATAAATAGATTTTTTAATTGAGAATATAATCTATTATGAATTAGTTTTCTAACTTCTTTGTTTAGATTCAATATTAAGTGCTTATTCTTTTTATAAATTTTAATTTGTTCACGGTAATGTAACTCTGGGGGTGAAGTATGTAATCCATTTTTCAACTTACGGTAGGCAGAATTCACATTTTGGCAATAGCCATACTGGTATTTCGTTGACATACGGATTCTAAAATCCCAATCTTCCCATAAAAGAATATTTTCATCATAATTTCCAATCTCTAAAGCACAGTTTTTATAATACATTTCGTATATGTAGTTATTTCCTGAAGAAATGTTATATTGTCTTAAAAGTGTTTCTATTAAAATATCTCCTGTAGCAGGTTCATCATTATTTTCGGAAAATATTCCTACTTTTTCATCGAAAGGATTAATATAATCAAAATTTGAGTATACAGCCGATAAGTGCTTTTGAGAAGACAAAACTTCGTATTCTGATAAAAGCTTATTTGGATAGAACATATCATCACCATCTAAAAAAGTAACAATATCTCCTTCACACTGCTCCAAAGCTATGTTTCTTGTTTTACTGATTCCTAAATTTTGCTCATTAAATATTGCATTTATTCTATGGGGATATCGACTCTTATAAGCATCAATAATATCCCTTGAGCTATCTGAAGATGCATCATCAACAATGACAATGTCTTGCGACTGTAATGATTGGGCAAGAACACTTTCTATAGCTTGTTCTAAATAATTTTCTTTATTGTAAGATGTAATATAAACGCTTATCAATTTTTAGAAAAGGTTATGATACACCTTGAATGAAGATCGATTAATTTTCTGCTTATTACTGGTAATCATACATAATGGTACTCGTCCGTAAAATGATGCCCAAAGAGAGAAGGTACTTGACACTCCAACAATATAATTGCAAGTTGCCAATGTATATATGTCTTGAATTAAATTTCCATTAGTGTAAAAAACTGGTAGGTCAGCAAAATAATTTTTGTCTACCGGTAAGTTTGATATAAGTACAAATGAACAGTCATCGTATAATTCTATACATTTAAGCATTATTTCCCGGTACTCACTATTATTCAGGTATAAGAAAGACTCATTATCATCATAAAGCTCTTGTTTTTGTCTCATGTGTACACCAATCACAGTGTTATTATTATTCATTTCTACTGGTTTACTGAAATAATTTTCATTTGGTGTAAATATTTTCCGAATGAGATCTTCATTATTTCTAAAAGATATATTGCATCTTGTAAGCCAACCTTCTAAAGTTACGACCTTTGTATTTAGTAATTTTTGTTTTGAAAGTTTATCATCCATGTCAAAATATACTCCAGGTTTTATCCAAATATGTGAATAAATTTTCTGATTTACCTTTAATTTTATAAAAAATCGTTTTAACCATGGAACAGACTTGAAAATGTTGGAACGCAGAAATTCCGGAATTAGTATAGGTAATTCAATGGATGGAAACGAACAAAATAAATTATTTTGTGTACCTAAAAAGTATTTAGCATATTCTTTAAATCCAGGGTATGAAACATAGACATTATTTTCAATTCCAAATGCAATCAAATAGCTAAACTGCCAAAGCCTATTTGCTAATCGTCCATAATTTCCCTTTATGATAACCATTAAATTATTAAAAATTACAACCAATTATTTACTCATAGCTAAATATAAACTTGATAGATTGAAAATTAGAATAGGATACTGGAAATTTAGATTTTTATTAAACTCTGCTATATCCTTTTTGAAAGAAAAATTGAGAAAGATGGAATTATTTTCACAGTATAAAAACTTGATCGATCATACACATATGGTATTTGATGTGGGTTGTAATGTTGGCTTGTATACTGATATATTTCTAAAACTTGCTAATAAAGTTGTAGCAATTGATGCAAATAGTGAACTTCTAGTTCCTTTAACAAAGAGATCAAAAAATCAATTGAATACTGGTAAACTAGTTGTTGTTAATTCGGCAGTTACAGAAAAAAATGGTACTACCAATTTCTTTAAAATGAGTTCCGTTAATTTGTCAAGTACATCATTAAAATGGAAAAATAATGTGGTGCCAAAAATGTTTCAACATGTCAAAAATGTTGATTGTCAGAATGTTCCTTCAATAACCCTTGATTACTTAATTAGTAAATACGGTATCCCATATTACATTAAAATTGATATTGAGGGCGGCGAACTTAATGCGATACAAGGGCTTAATCACTGCGTACAACTTTTATCAGTTGAGGTGACATTACCATATTTGCATCAAGAAATAATTAGTATAGTAGAAAAATTATCAAAACTGGGTAATTATAATTATAGAATTCTACAAGAAGGAAATTATCATTTAAATCAAAATATTATTGAAAAATCACAACTTATTAAAATGATTAAAGAAGAAAATATTAATGGCGTCTTCGAACTGTATTGTTTTCTAAATAATTCTTCTGATAATTAAATTTATTGCCATACAATTCTTCTATTTGAGATATTATTTCTTCCGTATCTCTTATTACAATTTGGTATCCTAATTCTGCAAGCTCTACTGCCAATGCAAGTTTCTGTGATTCTTCTATGATATTTGTTCCTAATTTATACGCAACATCTGAAAAAATGATTGGTTCAGTTTTTTTATATTTCTTTTTTAATTCGGTAACTTGAAAATCTAAATGTAGTTTATTTGCATTATCCGAAGCTTTGCTTATAACCGCATCAATACTGACATCATTGGCAAATAAATCAAATGCTCGATTATCTCGTGGAAAACAGGGGCCACCAAAACCATATCCATACTTCAGATATTTATTACCTATTCTATCATCTGAACCAATGGCACTTAGAATAATATCAGAGTCACAGCCAGCGGCCTTTGCAATATCTCCCACCATATTGGCAAATGCAATTTTAGTAGTGAGAAAACAATTTAGTGCAATTTTAGTAATCTCGGCTTCTTTGGGAGACATGCGATGTATAGTTGGCTTATTTTCAAGTATGGATGAGTATAGTTCTACAATTGCATCTCCAGCAGATACACTTCCTTCCCCAATGAGTAGGATATCTGGACTTACCAGATCGCTCATTACTGACCCCTGTGCAATAAACTCTGGATTATAGGAAACGGAAAATCCGTAAGGTTTTAGTATATTCTGAATTTCCTCACAATATCCAGGCATGGTGGTACAACCAATAATGAGATGTTTTTCCTTTTTAATTGAGTTGTAATTGGTTAATTGGTTTACAACGTTATCAATTTGTGAATGATCATACCGTCCATTGTCTAATGAGGGAGTTGCCACAAAAAGAAACAATATGTCAGAATGCTCCAATCCAGTTTCAATTTCAGTAGTTGCAACGAAGTTTTTGGAGTTGATTAAATGTTTTTGTACCTGTGGTTCCGGTGAAGTAAGTGTTTTATTGTTTATTTTTTTAATATACTCTTCACTTACATCCACCCCCATTACATTATATCCTTGTCTTTCAAGCGTGAGTGCAAAACACAATCCAAGTTTTCCTACCCCAATAACTGTAATATTTTTATTCATTAGCTTTTTCCTATTTTTTTGAATAATGAATTAAACATTTAATAAAATACTTAATATGGTCTAATAATTGTCTATTTGAATGTTTTAAAATTGGGGACTTTATATAATTGCTAAATAATTCTAAATTGTGCAAATTTACATTGTTGAAGATATTAAACCAATAATCAGCAACTCTGTTATAAAATTCTGGTTCAGGGTAAATCTTCATAGTTTGATTTGAAATAAATAATGTATCCAACCATTTTGCTGTATTTGTCAGCATTTGAAAATTATCGTGTTTTGTTTTTTTTGTTAGCTTCATATGGATTTTCATTTCTTTTTTTGAGGGATTTAATCCTATTAAATGTAACTGTTCAGAAATTATTTGACTATTGTTTTTTTCGATGACTTCACTCTCTTTTGAGATATTATTTTTATGAACTCTATATTTACATAATACAATGGGTAAATTCTTCACCTTCATTTTTGATGCAATTTTAACAATGACATCATAATCTTCACATCCTTTAATAAAAACATCATTAAAATTATATTTTGTTAAATCTTTTCGTCTATACATGATTGTTGAGTGAGTGAAACAGTTTTTAAATAGGAGATGGACTTTTGTTTCGTCTGGAGTCAGAGAAAGACTTTGGTGTTTATTCAAGTATTCTCCATTTTCATCTATCAATTCTGATCTTCCGCCTACTAAACCAAATTCGGGATTTCTTTCAAGAAAGTTCACTTCAACCTCTAACCGATCCGAAAGTGCAATATCATCCGCATCCAAAACTGCGATATAATCACCCTTTGAGATATTTAGTGCGGCATTTCGTGCATGAACGACACCGTTGTTTTTTTCAGAAATAATAAATTGAATCCGTGGATCAGAAAAATATTGGATAACTGAAGGTGTATTATCTGTTGAACCATCATCCACAATAATCAACTCAAAGTGAGTATATGTTTGGTCTAAAATACTTTGTATGGCTTCCCCGATAAATTGTTCTTCATTGAAGACAACCATATTTATTGAAACTAATGGGTCACTCACGGTACCATCCCTATATTACTATCCAATCTTTCGGGTAGAGGTCTTTTAGGTTCAATTCCTTATAAGCATCTCCGAACCATTTATTTGGCGCAATTACAACTTTTTTCGGATGTTCATTTAGCCAAGCTGCCCACCAACTGAAGGAACTGTTGGAAATAATATTATGGTCACAATACCGCATGAGGGTAAAATCAGTCAAATCATCATGCCCTTCTGAATAATAATGATGTGGTCCATTAATGTTCTCCTTACACCATATTATATCTTTATCATTATCAGAAAATATCAGAAATACAGCTCCATTGAAAAAAGATTTTGCATGTTTTAAATACTCCAAGGATAGTAAGGGATGAAATGCTTCTTTGTCTGGACGGAATACACCTAATTCACCATTACTGTATTTCTTAGTTGACGGCACATTATCACCTCGTCTATTATGTAAGGCAATGATTGGTTTCCCATAATTTTCATTCCGAATATTGGTAATATATTGTTTACTATATTCAGTTATTTTATTATCCTTTAATGTCAAGTCTTTTAAAAGAATTTTACGGTATCTAGAAAAATATTTTTCAGATTGAAAATACCCGTTAAAATCAATTCGCTTACTGTATTGAAAAAATAATGGGTCAAAATGAAATTGTTTTTCCTTAAAGCTATCTTTTTTAATGGATTTTAAGAGATTGATGTTTGCATAGTTACATTTAATATTAAAATTATCCAATCTGTGTTTAGATGGTTGAGGAAGAATTATTGGAATATTATATTTAAGTGCATATGATCTGACTGCTGCATATTGAAAGAGCTGATTTCCCAGCCTCCCATAATTCCCTATTTTGGAAAAGGTAACAAAAGACCGATAGGGATTAATAAAGTGTAAAAACTTCTCTTTAAAATTCAATTACTATTGTTTTTATCTTTTTTCCATAAAATCTCAGACCATTCCAGACTATGTTTAGTTTTTATTTGATCTACCTTATTCATATCAACAAGATCAGGATGAACATACCAATCTTCATAAGGCAAACCACTGTTTTTGACGTCGGGACAAATTAATTCATAACCATAATCCTTGAATATTTTTCGGGATTCATCTCTTACATGGCTACTATCAGTTCTATAAATATCATGTTCAAATGTAACAGCTCTAAATTGATATTTTTGCATTGGCAATCTTCTTAAACATTTAATAGTGGAATTGTTATTCACTTCCAAATCTAGACTCAAATAATCAATTATTTTGGGTAGTTGGCATTTTCGAAACCAAACTTCATAATTAATTTTTGTAGCATCCTCAATTTTATAATTAGAATTTCTATGAGCGTCATACATAGTCCTCCACTTCTCATCCTTTTCTACCATACACCCATGCCAGCCAAAATAATGTTCTAAAATGTAAGTATTATTAATGATAATAGGATGCTGTGATCCTACCTCAATAAAATGACCATTTTTTTTTCCACCCAATACGCTCATAATAAATACATCTTGACCAGATTCACTATTGAAGTACATAATTTTTTCAGAATGATTAAATTCTATTTTCAATTTTTGTTTATTTAATCTTCTTTTTTTCCTTTGATCTTTCTGTTCTTCAGTCATGATGTTTTTACTTTCTTTGAAGATATCATTTGGTTATGACCCCACACAACCAGTGTATTTTCTGAATTTTCTCCTGCTGTATCTGGATGTTCCGGAAAACTCTGTGCACCATTAATGATGCCGATTATTTCTGAGGCAGAATAAGAATTATATTCTTTAGGATTAATATCAGTATAAATTATATACCCACGCTTAGAATGATTTATAACATTGTCTAGGTAATAATCTTGAGTAGACCTATCACATTCTGAAAATGCATAGTTACTAATTAACAAATCATATTGTCTTTCTTTCAATTCACCTGGATTAATAAATTCAACTTTTGATTTTATATTAAAATGTGACATATATTTTTTTGCTAGATCCAATACAGAGAGAAGATCAATTATTGAATAAGAAGAAATATTAAAATATGTATCAATAATTCTACATTGTCCTCCATACCCCCCACCTATTTCACAAATATTAAATCCATCTAATCTACCAAAATAACTCTCTAGTTCAGTGAGTTCATTAATATATCTTAAAGTCGTTGGGGAAATACTCCCAATATATGGATATTTATATATTCTTGGATTCCCGATATTATCATTTTCCTTAAATTTATTTAAATAATAATAAAATTTAATTAGCTTTTTCAATCCACCATTTTCTTTAACATTAACTAGAATGTTATTATAATATGTTTGTCCCTTTTCGAAACTAATATGTTCTAATACTTCATTCAAAATATCATTTTGTCTAAAATTAATAAATATGTCATTATTTTTTACAGCGTTTATGCAAAAATCTGGAAATTTATTATTATCAGATAAACTCGTTCCCATAACTTATAAATTTGAGACAAGTTTTTTAATGGTAAATTTTCCTTGATTAATAATATGACCTGATTGTGAATCCCATGCTAGTTTTTTATCTACATATTTTTCAAATCTCAGTATCTTAACATTTTTTAATTGTTGTATAGAAATATGGCCATTTATTGATATACCAGTACTTATAAAATATTCTCCTGTTAAAAAAATTTCATCCTCAATAAATATAAGTTCAAATTCGCCCGGAGAATAATTTTTGCGCTTTGACCATATCGTCCTCATTTGAATTCCATCCATTGAAACTATCCCAAAAGCAAAAATTAAATTTTTTATACTTTTATTTATCATAATGTTAAATACGAGCTTAAATGATTTATGAATTGAAACAAGATCAATTTCCTTCCCATTCATATCTTGAATAAAAATGGCTTTCAAGTAAGCATCTTTATCATCTTCAATTTTAAAAGGATCTTGAGGAATTAAACTTTCGTTTTTAATATACTTGGATACAATCCTATCTGCTTTCTCAATATCAATTAAACTACCTTGCTTTAGCAATATTGCATTATCACATAATGATTTTATCGCACCCAAATTATGACTGACAAATAATACTGTTCTTCCTTCCTCAGAAATGTTTCTCATTTTCCCCAGACATTTTTCCTGAAAAGAATAGTCACCTACCGCTAATACTTCATCAATGAGTAAAATTTCCGGTTCGAGGTGTGCCGCTACGGCAAATGCCAACCTGACATACATTCCGCTTGAATAGCGTTTCACCGGTGTATCAATATACCGTTCAATGCCGGAAAAATCAATGATCTCATCCAATTTTGCTGTAATTTCCCGCTTGGTCATCCCTAAAATAGCACCGTTGAGGTAGATATTCTCTCGTCCTGTCAGCTCAGGATGAAATCCAGTGCCAATCTCCAACAAACTTGCAATCCTTCCCTTTATTCTGGCAATACCAGTAGTAGGGGATGTAATTCTGGATAGTACTTTTAAAAGTGTAGATTTACCTGCACCATTTTTTCCAATGATCCCCAGTACGTCGCCTTCCCGGACTTCAAGGTTTATATCCTTTAATGCCCATATTCGGTCACTTTTTCCAGATTTGTTTTGAATATTTCTTTCACCTATTTTTTGAAAAGGATCGTCCTTTTTATTAATTTTTGCCCACCATCGACTGAAATCATCCCGGACTGTACCACTACTTATAGTTCCGAGCCTGTACAGTTTAGATATATTTTCTAATTGAATTACGGTTGACATTTATGCGTTGTCAATAAAATCTTTCTCAATATGATTGAATATTAAAAATCCCATAAAAAATATTCCTCCTGTGAGAATCAATGTATATAGAATGGAATTAAAACTAACTTGTCCAACTCCAAAAATCATATACCTGAATGATTCAACGATAGCTGACATCGGATTTGCAAGAATGATCCATTTATATTTTTCCGGTACTATGGAGAGTGGGAAAATGACTGGAGACGCATACATGAGCAGTTGGACACCAAAACCAATAAGAAAACGGATATCTCTGTATTTAGAAGTAATGGCAGAGAATAAAAGTCCAAAACCAAGACCCTGGATACCCATCAAAATAACTAAAACAGGTAACAACCAAATTAAATGAAATTGTATTTGAATACTTTCAGAATTATTAATAATAAAATATCCTAATAGACAAAAAAATAGCACTAATTGGATAAAATAACGAACCAAACTGCTAATAAGTGTCGCCAGGGGAATTATAATTCTTGGAAAATAAACCTTCCCATAAATACCAGCATTACCTGCAAGGGAATTACTAGTAGACGTTAGAGCAGTAGAAAAGTAATTCCAAGTAATAATCCCTGCCATATAAAAAAGTGGTTTAGGCAATCCTTCGGTTGATATGTTGGCAATGTTTCCAAATATTACCGTAAAAACAAGTGTAGTTAAAATAGGGGGAATAATTATCCAAATTGGTCCAAGAATAGTCTGCTTATACTGGGCAATAATATTCCTGCGAATATAAATCTTAAGAAGATCCCTGTATTGCCATATTTCTCCCAAATTTAGCTCAAACCAACCTCTATGAGATGTAATGGTTAAGTCCCAATTTTTTGATTTAGATGTAGTCAATTTAATAGTTAAACTTTATTTTCCTGTACTATAATAATAATTGCTATAACTATAGTAATTTTTTGAATAATAGGAATTTTTTTGATTTAAATCGTTTAGAACGACACCTGTAAGGTATGTGTTTACATGAGATAATGAATTAAGCGAATGGTCAATACTATCTTTATCAGTACTCCCAAATCTTACCACAAGAATGAACTGATTAATTAATCTGGAAAGAACAACTGCATCCGTAACTGCCATTATTGGTGGAGCATCAAATAATATAATTTCAAAATTTTCTTTTAATTCTTCTACCATTTTTTTCATTGTCACTGACCCAAGAAGCTCGGAGGGATTGGGTGGTATTACACCACTATAAATGATACTCAAATTCTCTATATCCGTTGGTTGTATAACTGATTCCCATTTTTCTTCTAATCCACTTAATAAATGGGTTATCCCTTTCTCATTATTCCCATTAAAAACTTTATGAAGTACTGGTTTCCGTAGGTCTCCATCTACCAATAAAGTTTTCTTTCCAAGGTTGGCATAGGTAATCGCCAAATTTATTATTGTTGTTGTTTTACCTTCCCCAGGTCCTGGACTGGATACCATTATAGTTCCTTTCTCACCCTTTTTTGTATACATAAGACTGGTTCTTAAACTTCGATAAGCTTCTGAAATAGGAGATTTCGGGTCCTCATGAGTTATTAATCTCCTTTGGAGATTGCCAATTCCTTTCCCTCCATTTGTTATTTGATTAATCCGCTTTCTACCTTTTTTAATAAACCGATTTTTAGAGTAAGATTCTTGCCCCTGCTCGATAGAAGGAATAATGCCGAGTACCGGTAATTTTTTTCTCTCAATAAATTCAACTGATTTAATGGTGTTATCAAAATATTCAATAGCAAGGTTAATAACAAATCCTATAATAAATCCTATGAATAACGCCATGGACAAATTTCTTGGAATATCAGGACTTATCGGCTTCTTTGGTGGCGCTGCCTTATTCACTATACGCACTTTCCCTGGCTCAGAAGCCATACTAACCCTGGCTTCTTCCATCTTCTGCCGCATATATGAATATGTGTTGGATAACACTTCTTTTTCCCTGTTGAGTTTACCTAAATAAGACTGCTTTTCAGGTAATATTTTTATATCATTTTTATACTGATTAATTAATGCATGATATTCTCGAGATTTTGTTTCCAATAAGTTTAGGTTTGTTTCAAATTTTAAAATTTCACCTAGTAGTTTCTGTCGATATTCTAAGGGATCTATAATTGATAACCCTGTTGCTATCAGTTCATTTGTCTTATTCTCCAACTGATTTTTTAAATTACTTAAGTTTTCTTTTGTTTTTAAAACAGCTTCATGTTTTGACCCATAAACTGTTGAATTTCGCACTAATTCGGCTTCTTTTTCATTCACCTGAGTCCTTAATGCAAATAATTGTGCATTGATTGAATTCAATATTTGTACAGCTAAATCTTTTTCAATATCTGATAATTGCTTGGAAAGGTACTTTTTCTGACTGAGTAAAATATTGATCTCCAAATTGTTATTATTAAATTTAGATTCGATATTTGTCAAACTATTTAACATATTATATACATTTCCATCTAGATCATATATTTCGTTTTCCCGTTTAAAATTTTCTATATTTTGTTCAATTTCTTCCATTTCACGATCTTTTTCATCTAACCTGTCCTGCAAAAAAGATTTCAGACTCATAGATTCATTACTGCTCCATTCTTTATCTCTCTTCTGGTATGCAGAAGCAACTGTATTAGCAAGCAGAGCAGCTTCATAAGGATGGGGACTCATAGTTGTTATTTGTATTATATTAGTTCCTCTTCGGTATGTTACACTAATTGTATTTATCACATTTCGATAAAACTGTGTACCAATTTTATTACTATAGGGTTCATCATATTTAGGCGGTTTATTTTCTTCAGAATCATATTGACCAAATGTTAATAACTTTTTAATTGGCCTTCGGAGTCTTTGCCCACGAGGGATGAATACTTTTGTTCCAAAAACATATAATCGATTTCTTTTATTTGAATTCCACAAAGATTCAACTACATCTTCGGCAATGGTTCGAGATTTAATGACTGCAACTTCATCTGAAATTTTGAAATTTTCATTTACTCCAAAATTAAATATTGCCTGTGCTTTACTGCTTTTTTCAATCATTAGGGATACGGTTGCCTGATAAATTGGTGGAGTTGAATATGTCACATAGATTGTCCCAATTAACACAATAAATATGGATGAAAGTATCCACCAACGGGCTCTAATTATTTTTCGAATAATATCTTTTAAAGTTATCGGTGGATTATCATGTACTAACGGAGTATGAGTTAATTGGTCTCCCATTATGATCCTGAAATCGAAAGTAGATTACTGAGATTTAAATAAATATTTATCAGATTCATTACGGTATTTATGGTTCCAACTTCTTCAACAAAATAGGACCAATTTGTCTGCTTAATAATAAATGTATCATTTGGCTGAATTGAAATAAAGTTTGACCTATCACCTGTATTAAGAAAATCTGTAAAATCAATAACTTGAACGATATTTCCATATTTATTCGGATATTCATGATATACTCGAATTTTCTTCAGATTTGCACCTTTTTGAGGTCCACCGGTCAAAGAGAATAAAGTGGCCAAATCTATCCCTTCATCTACAAGTATCCTACCTGGATTACCAACATGTCCCCAAACATTAACATACATACGAATAATACCATCTGCTCCGGAAACATAACGTGCCCCAGTATTGGATCGATTGTCTACCTGTTCAACTTCAGATTGAGAAAAACTAAAACAGAAGACAATCGGTAGTAATATTATTCTTAACAATTGCTTTTTCATCGGAAAGAACACTCCTATAATGTAGATAAAATTACATCTCATAATTCTGTTCTATCAAGAAACAAAAATTTTGTCTAATAAAAATGTACCTATCTAAGTATTGCTTATTTTTCCTGTAATTCATTAGAATTGGTATTTAACACTCTTTTTAATGCATTTTCATGAAATTGATTTTTAAGAAAATAATAAGCACCCAATAAAGTAAATAAAATATATCCGTAGGCGTGCATTAAAATTGCAAATGAATTACCATCGTTTGGCGTGAAAGCAAATATATCTACCATAGTATATTTTACAGCAGCGTGAAAAGTACCAATCATGCCCGGTGCAGAAGGAATTGATAGCACCAGGGAGGAAATTACTAAAACTGTTAATGACTGAGTCCAACTAAGATTAAATTGAAATGCTCTTTGAATAAAATAAACATCTAACAAGTAGATACTCCAAATTAAAATGCTTGCAATCACCACAGGGACAATCTTTTGTTTTTTGATTGATTGAAGCCCCTCCATAATTTGATTTAATATCCTCAATAATTTATTTTCTGTAGTTTTAATTTTAAATCTGCTCATAATGATAAGCGCAAAAATTACTATTGATAACACTACGCCGCCTTTAAGTATAAAATTGCTCACCCATCCTTCTTCAAACGGGTATAAAAATAGTAAAATGATGGCAAAGAAAGTTAATGCCAACATATCCATCAACCTTTCTAATACAACT
>CAZGBZ010000007.1:0-24552 GCA_964524135.1 uncultured bacterium | reverse complement strand
GGCTCTGGAAGAATTACCCCTAGAGCGCTGGCTGGATAAAGGCAATGAAGACTGGAATGGGTATATCAGTGACCACCTGCAAATTGGTGGTGATTTCCGCCTACAGGGGATCCAATATAACGAAACAGATTCAACCAAAATATCTGCTTTTTTCCCAATGCAAGCAGATATTTATTCTTACCTTAAATTAAATAATAACGCCGGTATATTCACCAAAATAGGTATTCGGAAAAGCCGCACATTAAGCACCGAATACTGGGCTTTAGTGACCAATCTACCTCAAAATATCTGGTTAAGGGCTGGACGTACGCTCCCAAATTACGGTCTCCGTGTTGATGACCATACCTCATTTATTCGTGGTGGAAATTTGGAAAAAACAAGTGTTGGATTTGATGGAAAAGAGGGATTATTCTTTGGTCCTTATCTGGATCCCCCTGTAATGTTAGAGTTGGGCGCACCCATGTTTGGGGGTCTACAATGGACCAGCAGCATTAGTACAGGTATAGTGAAAAGCAGTGAAGAATTAAATAATTTAACCACCCAGTTCAATTATACAGGCAACATTAATGATAATATTACCTATATGGGAAGTTTTAGCTATATGCAGGAAAATAATTTCAGCATGTTGGGGGTATCTGGAGGATTATCGTTTGGTGATATTACCTACACATTTGAGGCAGACCAGGCAGAAAACTGGATTGAGGGCAATACTTCTCTGGCGCTGTATGATGAAATTGTCTGGGAGATTATCCAGGGGATTCATCTAATGGGTAAATATGATTATTTTGACCCGAGAACAGACTGGCAGACCGGTTCAATATCCCGCTACAGCCTTGGCATAGAAATCTATCCGCTAAATATTATGGAAATAAAACTACAGGCAAGAATAAATCATATTGATTTGGAAAATGCTGCCTCACCTGACCCTGTATATTTAATACAAACCCATTTCTGGTTTTAATAAGGAGGATAATGAAAAGTATAATTCAAATATTAATGATAGTCCCATTGGCGATATCGTTGGGGATCATGCAAGATAAATCCAATAATCTTCAGGTTCTAGAATATGAATCTGAGCGGGATTTAAAAAAATATATGAAATCCATATCAAAAGATCTGGGAGTAAAATGTAAATTCTGCCATGATTTGAATGATAAATCAATTGATACAGATCATAAAAATATTGCCCGAGAAATGATGCGTATGCAGATGGATTTAAATAAGAGTTTTTTCGCATTGCTGGGAGACTCTCTGCATATCCATGGAGATATGCCTCAAATTTCCTGCTGGACCTGCCATCGTGGTACCAAAGAACCCCAAACTGTGCGGCCTAAAGAATAAAGGAATTATCTATGCCCTGGTCAATTACTGAAATTCATCCATTATTAGTTCATTTCCCCATTGCACTTTTTTCTACGGGATTATTGTTTGATCTCCTGGCAGAAATACTCCAAAAAGAAGAGCTGGAGCAAGCTGGGTTTTGGAGCATGCTGATGGGATTAGTTTCCTGTCTGTTTGCCAACATGACGGGACTACTCGCATTTCTGGAGGAGGGGTCCATATCTGATTTACCCCTATTTTCTCATGCACTTTTGATCTGGCTGGCAATAATTTTCTTTGCAGTCCTGTTTTGGGTAAGAATAAAATTTCAAGTTGACTTACATTATTCCAGTTTGAAACGGTATATTTATTTTATTGGGAATATTTTAGCCGTAGGTATCTTATTTTACGGGGCTCATTTAGGAGCAAAAATAGCAGAGCGGATATAGTTTAATTACATGTACAGAATAAAACCTGCCAACCTCTTAATTTTACCCTTCATATTTTCACTCCTTAATGGAGGTAAAGACTATGGCGCAATTGGTACCAGCCGACCCGGAGCAGCAAATCCCACTTCATCCGTTCCTACTGGGTTATACCAGTTTGAAATGGGAACTAATTTATCCACCAGTCCAGGGCAAGATACAACATTTACCATTCCTACGTTTATTAGAATGGGGGTCTATAATAATACTGAATTACAAGTCGGATATGCCAATCAATATATTACGATTGGACTTTTATATAGTGGAATTAAGTTAATAAACCGACTTGAAAATTCGATAATTGTAACAACTTCTCTCACCGATAATAATGATTCTCTTACGGAATATGCCCTTTATTTGCCAATTTCATATTCTTTTAAGAATGGATTATCTATTTGGGGTCAGGCTGCAGGAAATTTTTATAATGCTGAGGGAAAAGACCCCGTATTGAGTTATACACTGGCAATGGGCAATAGTTTAGGTAACAAAACCAGCTATTTTTTTGAAGCCTATCAGTCTCGATCCATGGATCAGGAAAAT
The DNA here is from genome assembly GCA_964524135.1 of uncultured bacterium. GTDB lineage: Bacteria > Fidelibacterota > Marinisomatia > SCGC-AAA003-L08 > D37C17 > D37C17. The sequence goes on along the minus strand of CAZGBZ010000007.1, from coordinate 22,207 downwards.
AATAATAATGACCCTCCCATTTCTGTGGATTATGGCATCACATATCTTTCAGATAACAATGTGCAATTTGATATCAGTATGGGAATCACATTTGAAAAGAATAATGATAATTATACTGAAGCTTCACGATTTCTTGAATGGGGATTTTCTTTCCGCCTACCGGAATAAATAAATCGGATTAATTTATGGACATTTTAACCCAAATACCAATCGGGACAAAATTCAAAGTGAAAGCAAGTGATGAAATTGTTACTTTAGAGGAAATATGTTTCTTCCCCACTCGGTATAAAACTACAAATGAGTCAGGGAAAATTAACTACTATAGAACGCATGAAGTTGAAATTGTGGAATCCGAAGAAAAGTCAGATTGACCTTTCTATTTAATTAAGCAAAATTTTCTTCTGCGGCAGTGAAGGATAAGTCGCCTTGTGGTTCTTCAACCAATATATTTCCAATAGCCAATTCATTTAGACGCATAGTATCAAAGCTTCCATCGGTACGTTCATTGGCAAGAGTATATACCCACTCTCTCCCTCTGCCCATACGGTATTCAGCTACTCTCCATTCACGGTTATTTATCATAACTACTGTGTCAACTGGATATTTCATGCGGCTCCCTTTTGTTATTTATTCGGATACGGTAAATTACTATAAATAACTATCTTAAGAAAATAATTAATTTTGTAAGATATTCCTTACAATTGAAGGGTGGATTATAGGGTTTTCTTAATAGATATTATAATTTTCCATTAAATAAAATAGCCACCAGCAGTAACTGAGAGCTAAAAGTGGAGAGGGGTAATCCAGTCTGTTACAAACGTTAACTTATTATGGATAAACCCTCCTCTGACACCAAGCCGTAGATGGTATATTGCTTAGTAATTATAAATAGTAAAAACCCTTCGGGTTATTGAAGGGTTTTGGTGTGGGCCCTCAGGGACTCGAACCCCGGACCAATAGATTATGAGTCTACTGCTCTAACCAACTGAGCTAAGGGCCCAATTTTACCAAAAACTATGTAAAACTGGAATGGAAATTTAGGGATTTTTTAAAATAATATTGGAAACTTATTTCGGTCTCACGGGGCCAAATTCTACATCTTTAATAAACTCGGGAGTATATTTGTCTTTTTTCTTTTTTACTGTTTTCTTTAGGGAAGGTTTTATATCGCTGCTGACAAATTCCCGTAATTGAGTATCTGTCACTTTCCATTTTTTAAATGATTCTGAAAATAAGCTATGGATTTCCTCATTAAAATTCTTTACAATACGCTCCAGCCTATTTTGTAATTCTTCCATCAGGATGGGTCCAAAGTCTCCACCAATCTGTTCTAAACGCTCATCCAGTTCATCTAAAAGTCTCTTCATTTTCTCATCAAAAAGAGAGAGCGGTTTAACTTCTTTTATTTCCTGTTCGTTTTCTATTTTTTTATCAGCCATAGGTTTAATTTACATGTCTTCCATAAAGTGTACCATAAATAACCAATCCGCTGCCCAACCCTAAACAGGGTGCAGATAAATACATCCACAGGGATGTTTGTAATTCTCCAGAAATATAATAGCCCAGGAGGAAGCCAACTGAAAAACCGATAAGGCTCATACCGCCTAAAATTGACGCAAATGATTTAAACCCCATATTCATTAAATTTTTGCCACCAAGTCTACTCCTATTGTACTGTTAAGATTAACTTCCCCATCTAAATTACGGTCGTAAAATACATCATGACGATACATCCGGAGAGACACATTTTCCATGAGTTTAATTCCTACACTTGCACCAAGAACCATATTTTCACTATAAGTGAAGCTATTAAATAATTCAGATGTAAAATTTTGATTAAAATACAAACCAAATTCGGAAATTCCTCTGATTAATCCCTCATGAATAAAAATTCCCATACCCAGTGAATAATAGGTTGCACTTGAGTCATTGCCCCCTATCTCATTCATCACAGATATGTCAAACGAATAATTGTAATAATTTCGAAAATGATAATTGTATTCTGCAGAAAATCCCATTTTATTATGCACATTTTGGGTAGGGTCAAGCAAAGCATAAACATCTTTAGGAAGATAATATGCAGTGGAATCTGAATCAATATGGTTCTCGGTTATCATTGTATTCCACTTTTTATCTATACTGTAAAGTTTATAAGTATCCAGGGTGTCTAATAAACTGGTAGGAACATAATGGATGCGTTCCAGATTATATGTTTCACCAAAAAAAGGAGCAATATGTAATGATGAAGAATAAGTAAACGCAATTTTAATATTACGGTGATGCCCTATTTTCCACCAGATTCCTGGTCCCGTTATTCCGAATGAACTTTGGCGCTCAAAACCCTGTTTTGTATAAAGAGTATCCCCTTCAATTGGTTCGCTTCGAATATAGCGGAGGTCGTTGGGATAATTTAATGCCGTAAATTCCCCAAACAGATAGGTATCATTTCTCAGATCACTTTTCAATTCATAAGTAAAATCTATCTGATACCCACTAATTGATCTCTTTCGAGGAGTTACCCCATTCCATATACTGTCCGGTACGGAAGAGAATTGATTCCGATCAGAAACAAATCCCATTCCTAATCGATAAGGCAATTTAGCAAATGAACTATATATTCCCACAAGTCCACCACCAATGGCTAATTCTCCAAAACTAGATGTGAATAATTTAAAGGTATAATTACCTGCACCGGACTTAAAATCAAAGAGCAATCCACCATCTTGTTTCATAGGATAACTAACCGTATTGGTATAGCGTTTAAGGAGCATTCCATAACCGAAAGTGATATTGCTGATATGCCCCATTCTCAAATCGAATCCTCTATTTTTTGACTGATAATTATAGGTTAATGGTGCCAATAACTGTGCTAAAGTAGAAAACAAATTCAAGTTTGCTGATGAATCTGAAATTCCAATAAATCCTACTAAATTGTACCCAAATTTCAGGCGGTCTCCATTATACATTGGCAGCAATGAGGCTTTTCCATAAGAGTTTTTTTCTATACTTACCACACCCGTTTCCAAGGTGAAATTGAATCGCCTTTGCCTTTCTTTTACGGTTTGAAAAGTACTAATTATTAAGGAATCCTCTGAAAAATAATTCATTACAGTGAATACTATATCTTCCTTTTCTTCTTCACGGTTCATCCGATAATGCTTAAAAATTTCAGACGGCAGAATTTCTTCATTAAATTCTATTTTATTCTTTAAACTATCCAAATTTGAAATTACCATTTCCCCCATTTCAATATTAATTTGTTCATCTGAGGTTAAATTGGCTACTTGGACATTTCCCAATATAGAAAATATTTGGTCTTCATTTGTGAAATCACGGGTAATCCACAATTCGCCTGATTCTAGATTAATATTGGAAGATTGGGTTGTAATTGCATAACTGAAGTTGGAATCCTTTGAAAACTGACTAAAAATATCACCATAATTCAATTCAAGTTGATAAGAACTATTTCCCTTATTGATTCGCAGTTCGGATAATCCAAATAAAGTCACTTTATTATCCGCACCAAAAAGACTGAATTGTATTCTACCATCAGCATCGGAATGAATTATATCTCCATCATACAGTAAACGTCCGGCTATGACAGTACTGGGGATTAGAGCTGTCTTAGCTGGATTAATTGTTACATTTCCTTCTAATTCATCAATAACACCAACTTTTTCATAATTGGAATAAAGATGGGAAAATGTGAGAATTAGAATAAATAAATAAGAATACATGCTCATTTTTTAAACACTTGTGTTGAATTTCATGATGTTAAATTTAATTTGGATTATCAACGCTAATTAAACGGTATTATTAAAAACAAATTTCCAAATTTGTTTTATTTACAATTTTAAAGATGATATTATTGTCATTTCCCTAAAAAATTATAGGATTATTTCAGTAATTTTCAGCCCTATGATTCATAAGATTTTAATAGCCAACCGTGGTGAAATCGCTGTAAGGATCATCCGCACCTGCCGGGAAATGGGCATAAAAACGGTTGCAATCTATTCCGAACCCGACCGTACCTCCCCCCATGTTCTTATAGCTGATGAAGCATTTTGTGTGGGTTCTGCTCCATCTTCAGAATCATATTTGAATGTACCGAAAATTCTCGAAATTATAAAAAAGTGTAGAGCAGAGGCAGTTCATCCTGGATATGGATTCTTATCAGAAAACTGTGATTTTGCTGAAGAAGTACAGAAATTGGGGGCTATTTGGATAGGACCGTCAACTGATGCAATTACCACCATGGGCGATAAAATGGCTGCACGAAAATTAGTCATTAAGACTGGAGCGCCAGTAGTACCCGGAACAACTAAGCCAATAACATCCATTAAGGATGCCAAAGTAACTGCAGATAAAATTGGGTACCCCATCCTCATCAAAGCCGCTGGTGGTGGGGGGGGCAAAGGCATGCGTATAATACGTTCCGAAAATGAATTAGAAAATGCCCTGAATCAGGCAAGATCAGAGGCAAATAAAGCCTTCGCAGATGATCGGATTTACATTGAAAAATATTTGGTGGAACCCCATCATATTGAAATTCAAGTATTTGCGGATACCCATGGAAATGTTGTGAGTTTGGGTGAACGGGAATGTTCTATTCAGCGACGTTACCAAAAAATAATTGAGGAAACGCCTTCCCCATTTATCAATGACAAACTCAGAAAAGAACTGGCAAAAACAGCTGTTGAAATTTCAAAATCCTGTAATTATTTAGGGGCAGGTACAGTCGAATTTTTAGTAGACAAATTTAAAAAAATCTACTTTCTTGAAATGAACACACGTCTTCAGGTTGAACATCCTATAACGGAAATGGTTAATGGATTAGATTTGGTTAAAGAACAAATCAGGGTGGCTACAGGAGAAGAATTATCTTTCACTCAAAAAGATTTAAAACCCTCTGGAAATGCCATCGAATGTCGAATTTATGCCGAGGATGGATTTAATAATTTTGCTCCATCCACAGGAGTAATTAATGAAATGACCTTTCCCATGGGCATAGGTGTAAGAATGGATGAAGGTATTCGTATTGGACAGGAAATCACTCCTTATTATGATCCCCTATTAGGTAAACTCATAACTTGGGGGAATGACAGGCAAACAGCTCTCAACCGAATGATTCGGGCATTGGGAGAATTTCACGTCGTGGGAATAGAAACCAGCATTCCATTTTGCCTCAAGGTCCTACAACATAACTCTTTTAAGAAAGGGAAATATTCCACCCATACATTGGACACAATCAAAGATAAGCTTTTGAAGATATTACCCATACAAAAGGAAGAAAAAATTTTAGCTGCCCGAATAGGAGCTGTACGATCGCATTTTCAATCCAACTCAAAATTTACCTCTAATGAAATCAATAAAAATAATAATAATTGGGCAGTTTCCGGTAGAATGGACGAATTGCGATGAAATTCAAATCTATAATTGAGGGTCAATCAGTGGAAATGGAATTTTCACCATCTCTGGACAAACTTGCAATTAAATCTAAGGATAATTTGAAAATTGACTGTGTTCAACTCAACGTAAATTCTTACTCTCTACTATTAAATGGTAAATCTTTTTATCTCAATATCATCAAACAAAATGATGGCTATGAAGTAACTGTGGATCATAACACCTATTTAGTTCAGGTTCAGGATGAGATAGATATGCTGCTTGAAAAATTTGGAATGCAAAGTGACACCTCAGCCCATGCAGGAGAAATCCATGCTCTCATCCCCGGATTGGTTAGCCAATTGTTTGTTCAGCCAGGGGACACGGTTGAAGTGGGTCAAAAGTTACTAATATTAGAAGCCATGAAGATGGAGAACGAAATTGATTCGCCTGTGGCTGGGGTGATTAAGAATATTCAAATAAAATCTGGCGATAAAGTAGAAAAGGGAGAGCTTATTATGGAGATAAATAACTAATGGCAGGATGGTCTAAATGGCTATGGGGCGGTATGGGCTGGGCAATGTTTGGTCCAATTGGAGGAATTATGGGGTATGCATTGGGTTCCATGTCGGAAAACACTCGAGGATTTAAAAGCAATTATCAAGGGTTTTCCAAGGGAGCATCTACAAAAGGTGGAGATTTTGGGTCAGCTCTATTGATCTTGTTTGCTGCAGTCATGAAAGCAGATGGGGAACTGAAAAAGTCTGAACTTGATTTTGTGAAATCTTTTTTTATCAAACAGTTTGGAAGAAATTTTGCTCAAGATCGTATTCGTCTTTTTCAGGAAATTTTGAAACAAGACTTCCCTCTTAAAGATGTCTGTCTGCAAATAAAAGCAAATATGGATCATCCCTCGAGGCTTCAAATGGTTCATGTTTTATTCGGACTATCGCAAGCTGATGGACATGTTCATCCATTGGAGGTAAAAGTCATTCATACCATTGCAAATTATTTGGGAATATCTGGTAATGATTTTGAATCTATACAGGCAATGTTTTACAAAAACACCACCGCTGCCTACAAAATTCTTGAAATCACTCCCGATGCTACTGATTCCGAAGTTAAGAAAGCCTTTCGAAAAATGGCAAGTAAATTCCACCCAGACAAGGTTCATCATTTGGGAGAGGAATTCCAGAAAATGGCTGAAGAAAAATTCAAATCCGTAAACGATGCCTATCAGCAAATTAAGAAAGAAAGGGGGATTAATTAGAAAAAATAGTTTCAATGTACAACCAGTCGCAAAGTTGTAAAGTCTCAGAGTCACAGAGTTTTAAAGTCGTCTAATAAAAAACAAAATAATAAGTCAATAAAAAGGAATAAATCATGGGAAAAGTCAAAACCTAAAAAGACCTGAAAATATGGGACAAATCAATGAACATGGTGACACATATATATTTTTTAACCAGAGAATTTCCGAGTAATGAACAATTTGGACTCACTTCTCAAATTACGAGAAGCGCTGTATCTATTCCCTCAAACATTGCTGAAGGGTTTGGGAGACAATCCAAGAAGGAATTTGCTTATTTTTTACTAATCTCTTTAAGTTCATTATTTGAAATGCAAACACAATTGGAAATTTGTAAAAAGGTAAAAATTCTAAAAGAAATAGAATTTGTTTCAATATATGAATCAAGCAGAGAAGTTGAAAGAATGCTATCAAGTTTTATTAGAACCCTGAAAAAATAAATACGATGTAACTTTGCAACTCTGGAACTTTGTCACCTGGGATTATACTTATGAAAAATAAATCCAACTCAAACCCGCCACTCAAAGCTTTTTACGGTAAAGAAAACCTACCGGGAAATTACCCATTTACTAGTGGAATTTACCCTGATATGTACCGTGGAAAACTCTGGACTATGCGTCAATATGCGGGATTTACCTCAGCAGAGGAAAGCAATAAACGTTACCGTTATTTATTAGATCAGGGTGTCATGGGACTTTCAGTTGCCTTTGACCTCCCTACACAGACAGGTTATGATTCAGATCATTCAATGGCTTCTGGTGAAGTGGGACGAGTGGGTGTTCCCATTTGTACATTAGCGGATATGAAAGTCCTCATGAAAAATATTCCACTGGGCGAGGTTTCCATTTCCATGACCATCAATTCTACCGCTGCAATCCTGCTGGCATTTCTGGTGGCAGCAGCAGAAAAACAAGGGATTTCACGAGATAAACTCAGAGGTACTGTGCAAAATGATATCCTGAAAGAATATATTGCACGAGGGACTTACATCTATCCACCCAAATCCAGCATGCGGATAATTACCGACCTTTTTGAATTCTGCTCCAAAGAAATGCCCAGATGGAATACCATTTCCATTTCCGGTTACCATATTCGCGAAGCAGGATCTACAGCCGTTCAGGAAATTGCCTTTACATTAGCAAATGGAATAGCCTATGTTCAATCCGCAATTGATAAAGGGCTGGATGTGAATCAATTTGGGAAAAGACTAAGTTTCTTTTTTAATTGCCATAATAACTTTTTTGAAGAAGTGGCTAAATTCCGGTCAGCCCGGCGCATGTGGGCAAAAATTATGAAAGAACGATTTCATGCCACTGACCCTAAAGCAATAATGTGTAGATTCCACACCCAGACTGCAGGCTCCACCTTACAGGCGCAACAAATTGATAATAATGTGGTACGAACCACCCTTCAGGCTACAGCAGCAGTTTTAGGAGGGACGCAATCATTACACACCAATTCTCGGGATGAAGCCTTGTCCCTCCCCACTGAAAAATCAGCTCAATTGGCATTGCGGACTCAACAAATTATAGCTCATGAATCCGGGATCCCTGATATAGTTGACCCCTTAGCTGGCAGTTTTTATATTGAAGAATTAACCGATAAACTGGAATCACAAGCTTTAAAACTCATTGCTGAAATCGATGAATTAGGAGGAGCTATAACTGCCATTGAAAATGAGTTTCAGCAAAATGAAATTGCCAAATCTGCTTTTGATTATCAAAAAGCCATTGATGAAGGTGAAAATATAATCGTGGGTGTGAATAAATTTCAGTCAAAGGAAACTGATATCCCTGAGACACAGCAAATTGACCAGAAAGCTGTGCAGCAGCAATTGGACCGATTACATTTTGTTAAAAATACCCGAGACAATCAAAAGGTAACGTCCAATCTAAGAAAATTAAATGAAACAGCATCTACAGATAATAATATGTTGCCGGTAATTATTGACGCCGTTAAAGTGGGAGTATCATTGGGCGAAATTTCAGATACTTTGCGAGAGGAGTTTGGAGAGTTTTAAATAACTTCTAATTTAGAAAATCCTTTTTTAACGGTATACTCATTTCCCTAATACTTTGTTTATGTCTTTAATTGAATTATCTGTAATCTTATCCATTATATTTAGGGTGGAAAAATTTTCTTCTAATTGATCCTTCCTAGATGCTCCTAATATAATGGTACTTACATTGGGATTTTTTAGGCAATAACCTAAAGATAACTGAGTCATCGAAATCTCCATTCGTTCTGCAATGGACTGTAGTTCTTTTACTTTCCCAATTTTCTGAATGGTATCTTCGGACTCAAACTTTTCCTTCAGCCATTCATAGCCCTTCACATAAACCCGTGAATTACTGGGAATTCCGTGATTATATTTCCCCGTGAGTAATCCCGAGGCAAGGGGTGACCAGATGGTCGTTCCTAATCCATATTGCTCATATAAAGGTAGATAGTCCTTTTCGATTTTTCTACGATTAAACAAATTATATTCAGGCTGCTCCATAGATGGGGGCGTGAGATTGAATTTCTCTGCAATTTCAAAAGCTTCTGTTATTTGTTTGGCTTCCCATTCAGAAGTACCCCAATAAAGTACTTTTCCCTGCTGTATGAGTACATCCATTGCCCGCACCGTTTCTTCAATGGGAGTTTCAGGGTCCGGGCGATGGCAGAAAAAGAGGTCAAGATAATCCACCTGTAAGCGCTTCAAGGCTGCTTGACAGCCATCTGTGATATGCTTTCGACTCAGTCCAATTTGAGTAGGTTTCTCCCCGCCCCAAAATACTTTGCTGGATAGAATATAAGTGTCTCTGCCCCATCCAGTTTTTTTGAGGATTTTACCCATTATTATTTCGGATTTTCCATTGGCATAAATTTCAGCATTATCGAAAAAATTAACCCCATTATCATAGGCATACTCCATCAATTCTGTTGCGGCTTTTTCATTTAATTGATTACTAAATGTAACCCACGAACCAAAAGAAAAGACGCTAACTTTTAAACCTGATTTTCCCAGACGGCGATATTCCATTTCAAAATTCATTTTAATCGATCCAATAGGTTAGTTTCATCACCAAATGATTAGCAGCTTTCCCATTTAACAGGTCAACTGAATTACTCATTAATTCCAATTCCTCATTGGAAGAACTTAATTCAGTATTTCGAGTCCATACGAAATAAAAGGTTGATCCGGGTGAAAATTCCCAACGAAATACAGTGTTTAATACCAAAGCGGAATAATTTGAATTAACATCTTCAACATAATAGTGGTGAAAGTCATATTTATCATAGGCTTTAAATGTCTTAAAATTAGAATATTTACCCTGCCAGATAAAAGGCTGTATGAAAGATTGAAATGACATTAGCGGGGATACAGTATAATCAATTCTTAAACTGGCACTGAGCATTTTTTGATTTAATTGTGGCACTCCTAATTCGTGAAATGTGCCGGTGGTATCCTCAAAGGGGAAATATTGCACAATTGTCAGATTATTAGAATAAGAAGGTGAAAAACTGAGCTTAAGCCTGCTACCATATTTATACGTTAAATTCAGGCTATAGGATTGATCCAGATTCCCTTCAGTATTTCCACCCTGGTTATATCCGACTCCCATTACCAGGTCTTTCTGAAAATTGGTATTGAAATTGAAAAAGGTATAATACCCGGAAGGTGCTATCACCAGGGGTCCACCCCAAAGTACCTGGTCAGATTTTGAATCAGGACCCCACCCTGCAAAAGCTGAAATACTCATGTAATTAAGAAACTGTCCATGAAAAAATCCACCCATAAATGTGGACAGGCGTGTACCGCCAAAATTGGTGAGGTACCAAGCAGATGCGTTCAACATAGAATTTCGGAAAATACTTCCCGGCTCTAGCCATTTCCAACCAGTGCTAACGCGGTTAAAAATTCTGTCAGTTTGACCGGTGATACCCATATCATTAGAATCAAAGCCTGGTGATATGACAATCGACTCATAATTAAAATCCAATCGTCCCCTTTGACGGGATAAAACAAAGCGTCCATAATAGCCATTAAGACTGGTTCGGCTGTTGTCTATTTCAACATAATCCAATCCGGGGCGTTGAAAATTGTGAGAGGAGTTCTCCTGGAGAGCTGTTATTCTTTCAGTGGTTCCAGAAACATGTGTCGCTCCTAAAGCCAGAGATGAACCCCATGTATGATTTTCATCCAGCCATGCCCAGCCATCTACCCCAAAACTCATAGCCTGAGAATTTAAGTCATGTTCCATAGGTGTGCCTTGCAGCTTACGCTTCACCAGGGAACCAATCATACCAACACCTGCTCGGCCAAATCCATATTCACGTGAAATCCGCAGGAGGTTATAACTACTGAGAGGTTCCACCAATTCATTATTCAGAGCACCCAAGGTATCCAGATATTCGGCGTACTCATTATCAGTGAGAGCAGTGAGCCCCCCTATGGACCAATCCTCATTCAATTTTCCACTAATTTTTCCAGCTCCCAATATAGTAGTTCCATCGGGATAAAAAATGGAGTCAGAGTCTGCACCCACATATCCCTGTACCGGTCTGCCAATGCGCCTGGAATAAAATAAAGTTGGCACAGTAAAAGGAGTATAATCCATATTAGAAGGTCCACCGGAACCAAATGAAAATATATTCTTGCCTTCTACGAAAAAGGGACGTTTTTCTCGGTAATAGGTTTCATAAGCCGATAGATTGATCTGAGCCGGATCCACCTCCACCTGGCCAAAATCGGGATTAATAGCAGCATCCAAAGTGAGACTGCTCCCCAGCCCCATTTTAATATCAGTTCCAATCCCAAGGTTTTTTCGAAAGCTGCCTTCAATGACATTATTAGACTCAGCTGGTAAATGGGAAGCACCACCAGTAAAATAGGGCAAAAATTCTCTCCGCTTTGGCTGGGTAATATTTTTTAATCCCTTTAAAATAGCAAACTTGGAAACATTGCCCGTTTCATCACGGGGATACCAGGTGAGGGCAGCCCGTTCATTTTTTCGTGCAATTGCGCGAACTATCTGCACTCCCCATACCTGTTCATCAAAACCCTCAAAACGCAGTTGTGAAAAGGGGATCCTCATTTCAACCGTCCACCCCTTTTCATCGATAACCGCAGCCGACTCCCAGATACCATTCCAGGAAATATCAAAATCGGTATCATTCTGCAACTTTCCATCCATAATTGATCCAGATGGGGTAATAGTAAAAACAAATCCAGAGCGTCCATCATGATAGGTGTCCACCGCAAATTGGAACTCATCCCCTCCTGGAGAAGTATCCCGCCTGCCTATCCGTGCAATAATATCTTCCGGCTCGCTTTCAAACATGCGTGCGCCTACTATTATGGCATCACTGCTATAGCCTATCCAGATATGGGTTTCTTCTGTGGCTAATTCTCCATTTTCCGGGTTTACCTATATGAGGTTTTGAAATGGTTTTGACTGGTACAAATTTTCATCCAATAAGGCATCAATATTGATAGTTTCATTTAAAAATACAGCATGTAATTCTCGATATCGATAGTCCTCAGATATAATTTCCAGAGGAAGTGTACCATTTGCAGGAGTTGTTTCAATATTAGTTTTTCTATTAACTTTACTTAATTTTTGTTCAATTGGGATTTCAGAAAGCTGGTGGGCAATCGATAAAATGCCCTCCTTTAATAGCATATCAATTTCGCCAGATGAATCGTATTTAGCACTTATATAAGATTCACTAGTTTCTACATTTATCAATCTTGCATCAATTGAATAAATAGTACCTAGTTTACTAATCGATCCTAAAACCATATATTTTGCCCCAATCATTTTTCCAATTTGTATTGCACATTTCATGTCAACACATCCTGAATATTGGAATTTCTGTTCCTCAAGTAATCTTTTCATTTCTGTCCGTTCTAGCACTTGGTATACTTCTAAAGCAATCATTTCAGTTGTTAATCTTTGAGTTAATGCATGTGCTTCACTTTCACTGACATCTATACCCTCAAAATCAACAATTGCTATATATTCCCTTGCAAAAAGAGTAGAAATCAACAATAACAAAATTAGAAATCGCAACATATAATTGATTGAAGAATAATTTGCGTGCAGTTGGATATTTTTCACCAAGAGGTTTTCATTAATAAAACAGGTAGGAAAGTTTAAACGGACTTTTTACTGATTAAAAAGAAATATCAACCTCAACCTTCGCTAAAGAAAACTACATCAAAGTTACCGGTAGTTTGCTCTACGGCGATATAGACCAAAACGGTGAATTCAACAGACTCGACACCATCAATGCCATTGATTTTGTACTGGGCAATACAGCCCCAACCCCTGATCAGTTAGAAGTCGGTGATATGAATAACAGTGGCAGCATTGATCTGGTTCTGATTGTAGATGTGATTTTAGAAAGAGAAAGTTAAGTTTTAGAATCAATCCGTCAGACGGGTGACCCGATAAATGCATAGACTTTATAGATGGGTAATCAGTTTATAATAGCCCTATCTTTAGGGTTGGGTGTAAAAATGTTTTCATTTATAAGGATTTTTTACCAAAAAAGAACCATTAATTGGGCTAAAGCCCATATTAGTATTGATTAATAGACTCCACCTTTAAAGGTGGGGCAATAGACATTTAACTATAAACCAAAAACCATGAGGAATTACTTTTTCCCAGCAAAGGATTCCATATCTTCAAGCATTTGGGGTAAATAGCGTTGGTTTGCCTGATTTACTATCCAATGGGGTACATCACCGCCAGGGTCTGTGCAAACACGATAGGTTAGTTTTGATTTGGCTCCTTCCTGCGCCACTACCCAACTGCCAAAATTAACAGGGGGCAGCAGATATCCATCAGGATTCCACTTAATATTTACAGTGTCGGTTCTCACCCAATGAATACTGTTGCCAAGACGAATGGAATTAAACTGATACAGGCGGGGGGATAAAAATGGCACATCAAATACCTGGTAAGCAGTATAAGATGTATCACTTCTTCTTTGGTACACTCCTGCATCTATTATAAAGGCATTTGGAAATATCTCCGTAGATTTTTCTACCAGCCAGGCAGCATCAGCCAACTTCTCCATTTTCTCACCACTCAATATTTCCGCTTTTAAGGCTGGAATGGGTGAATCTGGCAATAATTTACTATATACCAATACACGATCTGTTTCTTTTACCAATTCCCAACCTACATTGTTTTGGAGGTAGTCCCAATTAGTTGGGTAGGGATGATCATTTGCAAATACAATACAGAAAGAAAAAGCCGCACCAAGCAGTACTGAAGTTTTGAAAATGATTTGAAGTTGCTTGCCCATCTAAATTGCCCTACATTGAAAGTGAGCCTTTTCGGAAATCTGTTTTACCGATTCGTACATTAACTACAGTTGGCTTTCCGGAAAGGGCAGAATCTTTTGCCTGTGTTAGGATCTCATCAATATGATTTTCATCGTCAATTAAATATCCAGCACCCCCCAAAGCTTCTACAGCTTTATGGTATTCCGTATGTGCTAATTCAGTACTCACTGCAGAGCCCAACATTTCTACCTGGTCTCGTGCAATTTGTGTCCAACCAGCATCATTACCAATTATTGCAATTACAGGAATCTTATGGCGGACAAATGTATCAAATTCCATAAGAGAATACCCAAATGCACCATCGCCATAAATTGCCCAAACCACAGAATCTGGATGTGTGAGTTTTGCCCCCAATATGAATCCGGCTCCAACTCCCAGCGTTCCAAATACTCCTGGATCCAGCCAACCTGTGAATGAGCGGGGTCGTAGGATGTAAGATGCGGTAGCAACAAAATCACCACCGTCAGCTACAATTATATCGCCATCCTGTATATGCTTATTTATTGATGAGCATAATTTTATGGGATTAACATATTCTGTAGAAATATTAGATTGATCAATTATATCTGCTTGTCTTTTATCATTTCTAACTGCTAACTGCTCATGCCAGTTTACCCACTTTGAGTTAGAATTATTTTTTTCTGAATTGCTCCAATCAATTAGAAAAGTCCCTGGTGAATTGAGAATTGCTTTTGCAGGTCTGCGGTTTAAATACAGGTCATTGCGGCTGAGATTAATAGAAATTATTTTTGCCTTATGATTTATAACGCGGCCATAATCCAAACGAAAATCACAAGGAACTCCCGCCAATATAACCACATCCGCTTCCTTTAAAGCTTTTGTTCGTTGGTGGCGAAAAATAGGTAAATCAGTTTTGGATAGTAGTCCCCTTGCCATACCTGAAACAAAGGTGGGTATATTTAATTTATGAATTGCGTCTGTTAATTTTTCATGTTGAGTTGGGTCAATTAAAGCTTGACTGCCAATGAGTAGAATCGGAGTTTCTGCAGAGTAAACCATTTCAGATACTCGCAGAATGTGCAGGGAAGTATTTTGATTATCCTCAATATTGGTCTTTTTGGGGAAGCTATTATTTTTATTTTTAAAGATGCGATTTACATTCCAATTCAGGTAACGAGTCATCCACCAGGGCATTGATTTACCACCGGATTTTAAGCCATACCACTCACGCACCAATGATTCTGGGTAGAGCAAATCCACAGGAATTTCTAAATAAACGGGACCTGGTACTCCTGATACAGCCGTTGAAATGGCTTCTTCTAGTGAGGGTTGTAAGTCTCTCACCCGTTTGATAGTTTTAGCATATTTTGTTATGGATTCCACAACAGAAAGATGGTCAATATCCTGGAGGCTGCCTCTATCTTTCAGCACTGTAGCCGCTGCGCCCCCTAAAATGAGGACCGGTACCTGAGCCATTTGGGCATTTTTTATTGCAGTGATGGTATTGGTTAATCCTGGCCCTGCAGTAACAGCAGCAATTCCAATTGTTCCAGAAAGCCGTGATATGGAATCTGCTGCAAATACTGCTGTGGCTTCATGACGGACGTCTATAACCCTGATGCCCAAATTTTCACAGCCTGTCAAAATAGGAGAAATATGCCCACCACAAAGGGTGAAAATCCATTTTACGTTATGGCAGTGAAGAACTTCTGCTATAGAATTTCCACCGTGTTGTTCAATGATTTTATCCAAATTTGACCCTCTCATCAAATACGATACATGATTTCCCATTCCAATTCCATTCTTGTACATATCTATCGGTTAGGCGTTGGCTGAAGTGGGTAAGAATGAGACGTTTAACTTGGGCCTCATCTGCAATTTCCATGGCTTGAATTTCGGTGGTATGAAAATGAGTTTTTGCCTTTTCTCTCATTTGATGTTCAAAAGTTGCTTCGTGAATTAGAATGTCTGCATTTTCAGCCAGTTTAATTGCATTTGCATTGGGGAGGGTATCTGTAATAAATACCAAATTTTTACCACCATCAGAAATTCGATACCCCCAACAGGGGATTTTATGTTTCATTTCCATGGCTTGAATTTTTATATCATCCTGAAACGTTAATTGGTTATTTGTTGAAATATCAATCCATTGTAAATCTTGATTATTTGATAACCCAGAATGGCGATAACAATCCTCAAAATATTCCTTTAATTGAGGCGGCCCGATGAGAGTTAAAGCTGAATCAATGCCAAATAATTTTCGATAGAATAAAAGAGGTATGAGTCCACCAATATGGTCCGGGTGCATATGTGTAATGAGAATATATTTTAAATTTTTCCATTTGTAGCCTGCTTTCTGCCAGCGAAGATAACTGCCTTCTCCACAGTCTATCATTATATCAAAATTAATAGTGGACACCATTACACAGGTAACTCCCCTGTCCTGAGTGGGGACGCCACCGGAATATCCAATAATTTGAAAGGACTGCAGCATTATTCGTCCATTTCTGGTTTTTGCCGGAGCTGTTTTTTTTGAGATTGTTTCTTTTTAGTTTCCAATATTTTTACCTTTGCTGATCGAGGTTTCCGAGTTGGAATTCTTCTGGGAGGTCGGTAATTTAATGCTTCCAGTTTTTCCCTGAGTTGTAAAAGGCATTTTCGTTTATTTTGGAGCTGGCTGCGCTCATCCTGGCAGGTGACAATCGTTCCAGATGGGAGGTGGGTTAATCGTACTGCTGACTCCGTTTTATTCACATGCTGACCTCCCTTTCCCCCTGCTCTAAATGTATCCACATTACATTCTTTCAAGAGGTCTTCATCAGAGTCTGGAATATAAATAGGATCATTCATTTTGAATGAAGCCTTTGCTTACGCAAGTCCCGCAGAACCACCGAAATCTAAAATATCAATACCAAATTTTGAAGCAGCTTTTTGCCATTTATCTGTGTTTGGAATTGAAAAAATGAAATTATCATCTGCTGGCATTAAGAGCCAATCGCCATTTTCGATTTCTCTTTCAATTTGACCTTTTCCCCATCCTGCATACCCAAAGGAAAAACGAAATTCATCAGGTCCACCTCCATTTTTTAAATCAAGAACAATTTGCTTATTTGAAGTGAGGGCAACAGATTTAGAAATGGTTAATGTTCCTTCAATATTATAGTTAGTATCATGAAGAATTAGACCCATTTCAAGGTTTACCGGCCCACCAAAATATATATCCGGTGGTGGTTCAATTTGAGCCAACCCTGTTTGTTGAATAATATCAGCTGCATTTTCAGATATCATAGGTTTATTGATAATTAAACCCATGGCACCATCATCATCATGTTCACAGATGTATATCAGACTTTTAGAGAAAATCGGATCATTCATATGCGGCATTGATATAATAAAATGATTAGAGAAACTTTTCATACTGATAGTAAAATTAAACAGGTTCTATTCAAAAAAAAGAGTGAAATGAAATTAAAATATAGATTATTAGAAGCCCGGTTTATAGATCGGCCAAATCGATTTCTTACACGAGCCGAGCTCAATGGAAACATTGTAGAAAGCCATCTTCCTGATCCTGGGCGATTGAAGGAATTGCTCATACCTGAGGCACGAATCCTGTTAAAACAAGAAAATGGTGAGAATCGGAAAACAAAATTTTCCACTCAAGCTGTTTATTATGATAATACATTAATTTCTCTGAATACCCTTCTGCCAAATAAATTTGTAGCGCATCTACTGGTAGAAAAGAAACTTGAATTTTTAAAAGAATGGCAGATCCTTAAAAAAGAAGTAACCTATGGGAAACATCGATTTGATTTCCTATTAAAGAATAATGATAAACTTCTGTATCTTGAAGTAAAATCGGTAACTCTGGTCGAAAATAAGATTGCAAAATTTCCTGATGCAGTTACGGAACGTGGGAGAAGTCATGTTGAGCATCTAGGGAAAATGGCTTTGGATGGCATTCGTACAATGGTATTATTTGTAATTCAGCGGCATGACGCAATAATTTTTCAACCGCAATGGGAACGAGATCCTAAATTTGGATATGAATTATATAAAGCCTGGCAAAATGGTCTCGAAGTACAGGTTATCCATTTTAAAATGACAACGAGTGAATTGCATTATTTAGGGGAAATTCCAGCTGAATTGAATCCGGAATCCTAATTAACTTTTCTTCGTAAATTTTAAGTCTATATGTTACCTAAAATTAAACAATTTCCACTAATTGTAATCCTGCTATTATTAGGCTGTGCCGCGCAGGGGCCTGCATCTGGCGGTCCTGTTGATAAAAAAGGACCTGTACTCATATCAATTCAGCCTAAAAATGGAGCTAATAATATTTCTCCAGACCAGAAAATCACTCTAATTTTTGATGAACTCCTTGACCCTATATCCATTCCGGCATCAATTCAGATTGAATCTGAACTTGATTATAAACTGAAAATCCGAGGCAGGAAATTAATCATCATTCCGGAAAAAGAATGGCCAATTGACGGAATTGTACGTATTCATCTATCAAGAAAAATTAGAGATTACCAAAAAAATATGATGGACAAACCTATTCAACTCATTTTCAGTACAGGATCAGATATTCCTGTGGGATTCATTAAGGGTGAAATAATTGGAATTAATTCAGAAAAACTGATTGAGGTTGGATTATATGAATGGCCGCCATCTGCTCAATCTACTTATATTCAAAAAGTTGAAGCGGATGAGATGGGGTCATTTCTGTTTAGCGGAATTGAAAATGGGCGCTACACAATTGCAGCTCTTGAAGGTGTTATTTCAGACTTTGAAAAACAAATCCGAAGAAAGAATTACGCATTGTTAACCTCCAGCTATATAACAATTTCATCAGATGAAAAGGAAAATAAAGTTGTGCTGCTTTTATCAGAACCGGTAGAAAAATTGAAAATAACTTCCGTGGAAATGCAAAGCCAGTATTGCTTCCAATTGAACTTGGACGATAATAGCAAGCAATTAATGATAATTGATTCGCTCCTTTCTCCGGGAGATTCAGTTTTTGTTAACCTTGAAAAATCGAATCGATTAGAAACCTACCAAGTTCCGGAATATTCCTTTATACTCCCTGAAATAATGGACACTTTAGCGCCTAAGTTATCTCAATCATTTTTTGAAAATGACAAATTCAATCTGATATTTTCAGAACCAGTACAATTGGATAGCAATGCCATAATTACTAATGAGGATTCTACAATCATTCCCATACCCTTCACTTTTAGAAATGACTATTCAATAATTATTCCAAATCTTCCAGATACCATAAAAAAAATTCAAATTCTGGGAGACCACATTCAAGATTGGGCTGGAAATAACTTTGAGGATTCCTCTAAAAGTGTGAGAATCGCCAGGCATTCAAAAGATGAAGAATTATTAATTGGCGGAAACATTCTGGGGTTTGTGAATTATGAGGATAAATACCCTCTTAAGATTGAAGCACATCAAATTGGCAGTGAATCAAATTATATCGTGGATGTTAAGAATCATAAATTTGAATTAATAAATTTATCTCCCGGGTTTTATGAATTATGGGGATATGAAACAATAAATACCATGGATAAAGAGATATATCATTCAGGGCTTTGGGCTCCCTATCACCGTGCAGCAAAGTTTTCTTTTTACCCCGATACTATTGATGTGAGAGCTCGCTGGGATGTAGAAGGAGTAAATATAATTTTTGAGTAAATTACACTGTCTAACAGGAGTATAAATTTATGTATCATGTAATTTTAGCAGGGGGTTCTGGATCGAGGTTTTGGCCGAAAAGCCGGAAAGATACACCCAAGCAATTGTTGAAAATTCTGGGTGAAGAAACAATGATTCGGCTCACTTACAATCGATTACGGGAAATTTCTGAAGTAGACAAAATTTTCGTAGTTGCATCTGATAAGCTATCAAAACTAATTCATAATGATATTCCTGAAATACCTCAGGAAAATTTCATAAT
Source organism: uncultured bacterium (assembly GCA_964524135.1). Taxonomy (GTDB): domain Bacteria; phylum Fidelibacterota; class Marinisomatia; order SCGC-AAA003-L08; family D37C17; genus D37C17. The sequence continues at coordinate 2,245 of CAZGBZ010000007.1, read as the reverse complement.
CGAACCTTCAGGAAAAAATACAGCACCTGCAATAGGGTTAGCAGCTTTACACATTTTTAAAAGGGATTCTAATGCAATAATGGGCGTGTATCCCGCAGATCATTTAATTATAGGGGATTCAAAATTTAAACGTATTATTACAAATGCACAAAAAATGGTGGGAAAAAAGTCCTGCCTTATTACCATAGGAATTAAGCCCACCCATCCCGCTACCGGTTATGGATATATACAATATGAATCAAAGAAGGAGATGGATATAAAAGGTGTTTATAAGGTTAAAACCTTTGCTGAAAAACCTGAAAAAGAAACTGCTGAAAAATTTATTATCAGTGGTGAATTTTTATGGAATGCAGGTATGTTTATTTGGAAAGCTGAAATAATTCTCCTTGAAATGAAAACCTTCATGTGTGAACTGCATGATTCCTTGGATTCCATTTACGATGCTCTGGGAACCACTCAATATGAAACTGTTTTAGATAGGGAATGGGAATTAGTACAACCGGAAAGTATTGATTATGGAATATTGGAAAAGGCAAAAAATGTGTATACTATTAAAGCTGATTTTCAATGGAATGATTTGGGCTCATGGCATTCCTTATTCAATGTACTCACAAAAAATAATGAGACAAATTACCATGATGGAGATATAATTTCAGTACAATCAGAAAACAATCTGATAATCAGCCCAGATCGACTGACAGCTGTTGTAGGAGTGAAAGATATGGCTATTATTAATTTGGATGATGCCACCCTGATTGTTCCCCATGACAAATCGGAAGCGGTGAAAGACGTTGTGAAGATGTTAAAAACAATGAATAAGTCTGAATACCTGTGAAACCCGCCAAAATATATCAGGAATTTGAACAATTAGCGGAATCGCTGGAGGTTAAAATTATTCAGGAAAAAGGGAATTTCAAAGGAGGCTATTGTCTTCTTGAAAAAGAAAAAGTCATTGTCATTAATAAGCTGAAACCCCTGGAACAGAGAATTAGAGCTTTGGCGGAAGCATTTTCCAAATTGGATATTTCAAATATATATATGAAACCTGCAATTCGTGATATTATTGCTTCGGAAGTTAATAGTCCTTAATAATTGTAATTAAAATTGCCTTGATTCAAAAGTCCAGCATTCCATATTTTAATGCCCCTAAAAATTTAATATTTAATAAAGAATGAACTTAAAACTCGGCACATTTACTCAATTGGAACATCATCCGGTTTCTATCATGAAATTGGGGTGAATCATAAAAACGGTGAAATCCGGCATAATTGTCGGATTTTGTATTTAATAAAGGAATCAATATGAAAGATTATACAACAGATAATATTATCAATATTGCACTATCAGGACACGCATCAACAGGTAAAACAATTCTGTCAGAAGCGATAATGTTTAATGGAGGTTCCATTCATAAAATGGGCAATATTGAAGATGGATCGACCCTATCAGATTATCGTGAATATGAAATTAATAATCAACATTCTATTTCACTCACTTTAATGAACCTTGAGTGGTTGAACAAAAAATTTAATATATTAGATACTCCCGGTTATTTGGATTTTCATGGTGAGGTAATGTCCGCCATGGCAGTTGCTGATTTTGCAGCACTGGTTGTTAGTGCTACTGAAGGAATTGATGTAGGCACTGAATTATGCTGGGATTATGCAGAAAAAGAATTTAACATACCTAAATTGTTTATCATAAATATGGTTGATAAGGACCAGTCAGATTTTGATTCTGTTTTGTCGTCATTGCAAAGTAGATATGGACGTACCGTCTTCCCATTTACACTACCAATAAATCAGGGACCTGGATTTAATCAAGTAGCTGACGTTCTTCGAAAAGAAGTCTTTACTTTTAAAACTGACGGCTCTGGGGATTACTCTGAAGCAGTGGCTGAAGGCGATTGGTCTCAAAAATTAGAAGGTATGCACAATGAACTTATTGAACTAATTGCTGAATCAGATGAAAGTTTATTAGAAATTTTCTTTGATAAAGGAGAATTAAGTGAGGAAGAACTTAGAAGTGGATTGCACCAAGCCTTGAAATCTGGTGGATTAATCCCTGTATTCTGCGTTTCTGGTGCCACCAATACTGGAGTAAAAAGAATGATGGATATATTGGCACGATATGCTCCCTGTGCAGGTGATTTTGAAAAAGTAATAGGAACCAATCCTGATTCTGGTGGAGAAGTAGTACACGGTTCAACCGTAGAGGATTCATTGGCGGCTCGTGTATTTAAAAC
>CAZGBZ010000006.1:25494-26602 GCA_964524135.1 uncultured bacterium | reverse complement strand
CCTCATCGCCCGTGGGTAGATAAAGTGAAAATTAAACATCCTGAATCAGGGCTAATTGGTACTCGCATACCTGATGTTGGGAATCCTTGGCTAGATGCTGGTATTGTACCTTATTCGACTATACACTATAATTCTGATAAAGAATATTGGAAGAAATGGTTTCCTGCAGATTTTGTCGTAGAATGTCTTCCTGGACAATTTCGTAATTGGTTTTATTCACTTTTAGCGCTCTCAACTGTAATGGAAGAAAAAGCTCCATTTAAAACTTTACTTGGGCATGCACTCGTGAAAGATGAAACCGGGCGTGACATGCACAAGTCTTGGGGGAACGCTATCTGGTTTGATGACGCTGCAGAAAAAATGGGAGTGGATGTAATGCGTTGGATGTATGCAAGTCAAAACCCTGAACATAATTTGCTTTTTGGATTTGCAGTAGCAGATGAGGTAAGGAAACAGCTCATTACCCTGTGGAATACGTACTCCTTTTTCGTAACCTATGCCAATTTGGATAGATTTGACCCTTCTATCCCTATAGATTTAAAAACACTTACAAAATCAGATCACTGGATAATTTCGAAAACAAATAAATTTATAAATACTGCTGAAAAATATTTTAATTCTTTTCAAGTATTTCACCTTATGTCAGAGGCAAGTCAATTATTAGATAATTTATCTAATTGGTATATAAGGCGAAATAGACGACGGTTTTGGAAATCTGAAAATGATTCAGATAAAATGGCTGCATACTCAACGCTTTACCAAGTTCTATTGAATTTTATAAAAGTAATGGCGCCAGTCATTCCTTTTGTTAGTGATAAAATTTATAATAATTTAATTTATGGAAAAAGTAAATCAGACGTAGATAGTGTACACCTATGTGATTTCCCCTCGATTGGCGAATCAGATATTGATGAAAATATAATTGCAGAAATTGATGCTGTAATTCAAATAGTCAGCCTTAGCAGATCTGCAAGAAATAAAGCCAATATTAAAATCCGCCAGCCGTTGGCTGAACTTGCTGTTTATGCAGATACTGAAATTCAAAAGGTTGCAAAAAATAACCAAAATGAAATTTTAGAAGAATTGAATATTAAAACTTTAAAATTTG
>CAZGBZ010000006.1:0-25484 GCA_964524135.1 uncultured bacterium | reverse complement strand
ATAGTCACAAGAAAAAAACCATCACTCAGTCAGATTAAAACTTTAAAATTTGCAGCAAATGAATCTGATTTGGTACAGTATAATGTAAAACCTGATTTCCCAACCCTTGGTCAAAAATATGGAAAAGATTTAAGCAGGATTACAGCTTATCTTAATGATGTTGATAATGAAAAACTTGTTCAATTTGTGAAATCTGGAAAATCATTACTTATACCAGGAAAGGAAGGGGATTTGGAAATTCTTCCCGGTGAACTCATACTTGAAGAAATTCCCGTAAAAGGTTATGGAATATCATCGGGTAAAAATATAATTGTGGGGGTATTCACTGAAATATCAGAAGAACTGAAACAAGAAGGGCTGGTTAGAGATTTAATTAGACAAGTGCAGAATTTAAGAAAAGATTCCGGATTAAAAGTAGAAGACCGGATTGAAATAGAAATAAACGGATCTACAGAGCTAAATAATGCTGTTGAATCTCATGAATCTTATTTCATGAATGAGGTATTAGGTGTGAAATTAGATATGGGAAATAGTATTACTTTTAAGTTTAATGGTTCAGTAACAATAGCAGGTGAAAAGACAAATATTGGAATTTCCCCGTAAAATTAGGAGGGCATTCAAATGACAGTAAGTAAAAAGAAAAAATGGACAAAAAAGGAATTGGATGAATTTAAAGCATTAATAATTAAAAAAATGGAAATAGTCTCTAAAGAATTACTGGAAGCCAAACAAAAAGCTGACGAAGTTTTAAAAAGTAATTCGAATAATGCTATTTACTCATCCCATATGGCTGATGCTGGATCTGATCAGCAGGAAATGGAAAAAAATTATTATATGATGAACAGGGAAAATAACTACCTTCAGTATCTTGAAAGGGCATTATCAATGATTAAAGAGGGCTCTTTTGGAATATGTAATACTTGCGGTAATTTAATTGATAAAGAAAGATTAATCGAAGTACCGCATACTTCCAGTTGTTTTGATTGTAAGTCAAAACCAGAATAATTTAATTGAAAATATATTTTCCTACTATATTGGTCGTATTTACTGACCAAGCTTCAAAATTGTGGATATTAAATAATTTACCACATTGGGAATCATTGAATATTTTGGGGACTTTTCTACGTTTTACTCATGTAAAAAATCCTGGAATTGCATTTGGTATTCCCGTTGGTAATTTTACCATGATTGTAGCTATTTTATCTATTATTGCAACCATATTTATTGCTTATTTACATTGGCATGAGCGCAATAATCACCCTCTAATCGTTTATGGTTTAGCACTTATATTGGGCGGTGCTATTGGCAATCTAATAGATAGAAGCTCAGTATTTTTTAGTCAGAATTATGAAGGAGTAGTTGATTTTATCGATATTGGTACGAAAGGATTTCGCTGGTATACCTTTAATGTTGCAGATTCAGCGGTAACAATTGGAATAATTTTTTATTTACTGCATTCTCTTTTTACTATTAAACCGGAGTTATTGGAAGCTAATGATTGAGCATCATTCATTTACTGTAGAAGAATCTCATTTGCGACTTGACCAGTATTTGGTTTGTAAACTTCCTGATTTTTCTCGCTCTAAAATTCAAAATCTAATCAAACTGGGTCAGATTACAATTAATGGTGAACCTGCGAAATCATCATTGATACTACACGGTAACGAATCAGTTGAATGCCATTTTGAGCCCCAAATAAAAGATGAAAGTATTACTGGGGAAGCAATGGATTTAAACATCATATTTGAAGATGATTGCCTGGCTGTGATAAACAAACCATCAGGATTAGTTGTCCATCCTGGAAGTGGAAATTGGTCTGGTACACTACTTAATGGTCTTGTACATCATTTTAATAATTTATCCCATAAAGATTCACTAAGGCCTGGAATTGTGCATCGTTTAGATAAAGACACTTCCGGACTCATAATTATTGCAAAAACTGATCAGGCACATGATCTCATGAGTAAACAATTCAGCCATAGAAAAGTCAAAAAGCGATATTTGGCATTAGCATGGGGTAAATTAGAAGATAAGGGTATAATAAAGGGTGAAATGGGGCGTCATACTCGGGACCGAAAATTATTTACTATGATTGAAAGTGGGGGTAGAGATTCTTCTACAAAATATAAATTGGAAACCTATTACCCGCCGCTTTCATGGGTTAGGCTTTATCCGGAAACTGGTAGAACGCATCAGTTGCGAGTACATTTAAAATCTATTGGTCATCCCATCTTTTGTGATGATTCTTATGGTGGTGGTGCAAAATATGCAAAATCTTTTCATGTTAAATATACCCAATTGTTAAATCGATTATTAAAAACGGTTAACAGGGTTGCATTACATGCACATACACTTGAATTTTGTCATCCTTTCAAAAAAGAAATAGTAAAACTTGAAGCTCCAATTCCAGAAGATTTAAATCGTGCAATAGAGATTCTTAATAATGAAAAATAATAGACCATCCGTAATCTCTGGATTTTTAGATTATATTAGAAATGTAAGGCTATATTCATCCCATACTATTCGCTCATATAGCCATGATCTGGATGATTATTATGCATTCTGCATTAATAATTTTGGAGGTGAAGACTTCATAAAATTAGATCATACCGCCATCCAATCATATATGCAACATTTATCAAGAAAAGGATTGAGTACACGCACATTGACTCGAAGGTTGGCTTCTATAAAATCCTTATATAAATATATGTTGGTAAATAATATTGTTGATGTAAATATAGCCAGATTTGTGAAAACCCCAAAAACCAATAGAGAACTACCGCATTACCTCTCATTAAAAGAAGCAAAAGAAATTCTCGATCTGCCCATTGGTGATAGTGAAACAATATTGAGGGAGCGATTAATTCTTGAACTATTTTATGCAACGGGTGTTCGTATTTCAGAATTAATCCGTATTCAATTAAACGATATTCGATTGGAAGAAAATATTATTCATATAGTTGGGAAGGGCAATAAAGAACGGATTGTAATGATTGGCGGGGAAGCAAAAAAAACATTACTCAAATATTTAGAAATGTTAAATAAAAAGAATGATAATGAGAAGGGCTATTTATTTCCCCCCTTGCGAAAAAATAAGAGTAATACAATCGCCCCTAAAACTGTTTTTAATATAGTTAAAAAATATCTTAAAATGGTGTCTGATGATGAAAAGCTCAGCCCACACTCTCTCAGGCACACGTTTGCCACCCATATGCTGAATAATGGTGCGGATTTAATGGCTATTAAAGATATGCTTGGACATAATAGTTTGTCTTCAACTCAAATATATACCCACCTTCAACCTGAAAAATTAAAAAAAATATATCAACAAGCACATCCACATGCTAAATAAGGAATAATAATGAATTTAAATGTAAATAATCTTGAACTTGATAAGTTGGGAATAACACATTCCGATGGAATTAAGCGAAATCTTCCTGTTGAAAGGCTCATTGAGGATATCATCTTAAATAAGGAGGGGACCATTGGGATGAATGGTGCAGCAATGGTTGATACCGGTCGATTTACAGGTAGATCTCCATTAGATAAATATATTGTTGAAGAGGCAGGCAGTAGTGAAAATATATGGTGGGGCGATGTAAATAGAAAAATCAGTCGTGAAATATTTGATGAATTGTATGAAAAGGTGATTCAATTTTATAATCATGGGGATAATTCCAATACCTATATCTTTGATGGTTTTGGAGGGGCAGCTGTAGATCACAGACTGAATGTAAGAATAATTGCGAAAAAAGCCTGGCAAGCCCATTTTTGCCACAATATGTTCATTCGGCCCACTCATGAAGAATTAGCAAAATTTTCCCCAGATTTTACCATTATAAATGCCAGTGAAGTGTATAATGATAAATTTGAACAACATGGTTTAAATTCAGAGACATTTATAATTTTCAATCTTGAAAAGAAAGTTGCTATCATTGGGGGGACTGAGTACGGTGGGGAAATGAAAAAAGGTATTTTCTCAGTGCTCAATTATATGCTGCCATTAAAGGGTGTATTGTCTATGCATTGCTCTGCCAATGTGGATACAAACGGACGTAATACGGCTCTTTTTTTTGGACTTAGCGGAACAGGAAAAACAACCCTATCTACAGACCCTAATCGACCTTTAATTGGCGATGATGAACATGGCTGGTCTGAGGATGGTATCTTCAATTTTGAAGGGGGATGTTATGCAAAAGTTATCAATTTAGATAAAGAAGCTGAGCCTGATATTTACAATGCCATTCGCCATGGTGCATTATTGGAAAATGTATGTTATAATGAGAAAACTCGGGTAATTGATTTTACAGATGGTTCGAAAACTGAAAATACACGAGTGTCCTACCCCATTGATCATATTGAGAATTCAGTTTTTGCTTCAGGCAAACCCAGTATGGGACCGCATCCTAAAATAGTAGTATTTCTTACTTGCGATGCTTACGGAGTATTACCTCCAGTATCAAAATTAACAGCAGATCAGGCGATGTATCATTTTATTAGCGGATATACTGCAAAGGTTGCCGGTACAGAAAGAGGTATTACCGAGCCAGTTGCAACATTTTCACCTTGTTTTGGCGGACCATTCTTAACTTTGCATCCTCTTAAATATGCCGAATTATTAAAAAGTAAAATTGAAACGCATCATTCAATAGTGTATCTTGTAAATACCGGTTGGATTGGAGGTTCTGCAGCATCTGGGGCAAAACGAATCAGCATACAAAATACCCGTGCTATGATTACATCCATTTTAGATGGATCGATTGAACAATCTGAATTCAAAACAGAACCAGTTTTTGGTTTAAGTTGTCCAATAAGTTTAAAAGGAGTTGATAGTGAGGTATTGAATCCTCGGTCATCCTGGGATAATACTGAAAACTATGATAAACAGGCAGCTAAACTTGGTGATTTTTTCACCAATAACTTTAATACCTACGGTAATGAAGTGTCATATCTGGAACATGCAGGACCAATAAAAACCCACAAAGAAATAGCCATTTAATAAAGGAACATTCTCCATGAATATTGAAATAACAGCCAGGCATTTTACAGCGTCAAATAAACTTAAGGAGCTAGTAAATGAAAAAATATTGAAGATTCAAAAATATAATAGCGAAATAATGAATTGTCATGTCATACTAACCAAAGAAAATAGCAGTGAAAATGTGGAAATAAACGCTCATATTAAAGGGCATGATTTTTCAGCTCACGAAAATTGTGATGTATTTGAAAAGTCTCTTGTAAATGCTGTAGAAAAGATTTCTATTCAGATTAAAAAACAGCACGAAAGAGCAATGGGAAGATAGTATTTATGAAGGCAATTATCCCAGTTGCTGGTCATGGTACCCGATTAGAACCATACACACTTAAACTCCAGAAATGTTTATTGCCAGTTGGTGGCAAGCCTGTACTTGAACATCTATTAGATAGAATCACGCTGGTTGGTGTTACTGATGTTAACTTGGTTATCGGCCATTTAGGAGAACAAGTTGAAGATTTCTGCTCCTCCTATACCAATGCCAATTTCACCTTTGTTGAGCAAAAAGACCGCTTAGGATTAGGGCACGCAGTATATCAAGGCTTAGATGATTTGGATGAGCCTGTATTAATTGTACTGGGTGACGCGATTCTTGAGTTGGATTATAAAAAATTACTTAAGTCTCAATATTCAACCATCGGTGTTGCCCCAGTGCCAGATCCTGAAAGATTTGGGATTGTGGAAATCGAAAATAATCGGATAACAAAATTTTGGGAGAAACCAGATAATCCGCCCAGCAATTTAGCCATTAGTGGGATTTATTATATTTCATCCCAAAAAGAGCTTATGGCGGGTATTGAATATTTGATTGAGAATAATATTCGAACCAAAAATGAGTATCAATTAACCGATGCTTTCACGGTGATGTTGAATAATAATCACGTATTCAATGCCCTCGAAATTGATGCCTGTCTAGACTGCGGTATCCCCGAAACTATGGTGTCAACCAATCAAATCCTCTTAGAAAGAATAGGAACTAATTCTATTCATCCCACATCAGATATCAAAGACTCATCTTTAAATTATTGCACTATTTCTGAAAATTGCCAGATTGAAAATTCCCAATTAGAAAATGTTATAGTATTGAGAGGGGGAAAAGTAATAAATCAGAAAATCAAAAATACAATCGTAGGATTTGATGAAGTATATAATTTAGCTCAGATTGAAGAAATAGAACTGTAATTTTAAATGTGTGGTCGTAAAACACTCACAAAAGGGAAAATTGAAATAATCCAGAAAATGTTGGTTGATGACTGGAATGCCGATTGGGTCCCAAGTTACAACATAGCCCCAACTCAAAATACTCCCATCCTGCTTTATGATGAAAAACGCTATGTCAAGTCTATGCGCTGGGGATTGGTACCATCCTGGGCAAAAGATCTTAAAATGGGAAGCCGAATAATTAATGCCCGATCAGAAACAATTACAGAAAAACCGTCTTTTCGCAATTTACTATCGTCAAATAGGTGCGTTGTTATTGCCGATGGATATTATGAATGGATGAGGAAGGGTAATGACAAACAACCATTTTATATTCACCATCCCCAAAATCATATACTACCCATGGCAGGACTTTGGGATAAATGGATTGATGAAAAAAATAAAGAGGTTTTTTCCTATACGGTTATTACCACAGAGCCAGCTGAACCAATAGCGCATATCCATAACCGAATGCCGGTAATTTTAAATAATGATGAAGTAGATAAATGGGCTGATTCCAATAATTCTGCAGAAATGGTTATGAATTATTTGGTCCCATTTGAAAATGAATTAAAATTCTACCCGGTTTCCAATTTTGTCAATTCACCAAGGAATAATAGTGAAAATTGCATTCAACCAATAAATCAGGAGATTCCATGAATTCGTATCATAAAGAAATTTGGTTTGATATTCAAGCACGAACGGATTTCATTTATATCACTCATAAATGTAGAACATAATGAAATCATAGCTGGATTTTTGGAACAGTAGCGTAATGGATTCTATACTTTATATGATTTTTTCCATTAATCCACAATTCCATTATTCCAATATTATTGAATAATATTTCACAATCAGGGTACAATGATTTATTAAAAAATAAGGAGACATCATGGCAAAACAAAAAAGCATAGACTACATACTGGGAATGATTACCGGTGCATCACTCATGATTGCTGTCTGGGCATGCACCAGTGGAAGCCCATTAAATGCAACTGGCAGTACAATTCAGGAAGTAAAAGTTGTGAACCATAGTTGGGAACCAGTTTACGTTGATGTAGTAGATTAGTAAATTTATGACCAACTTTAATACTCAGCAACTTTCTGCCATAGAGTATCCTCCTGAGCCCTTACTGATATTAGCTGGCGCTGGTACAGGAAAAACCACCACAATAGTTGGGCGCATGGCATATCTCATACAGCTGCAAAATGTTGTTCCCGATTCAATTCTTGCCCTCACCTTTACCAATGATTCTGCCAACCACCTAAAGCAAAAGTTAATCGAAGAAATTGGTGAAATAGGTGGTGATATTCAGGCATGTACCTTCCATTCTTTTGCCCAAGAACAGACAAATGCTTACTTTTCAGAACTGGGATACGCTGAGCCGCCAAATATAATGAATCGAGGTGATATATACTTTTTATTGCGCCAAAGATTTGATGAGCTAAAGCAATTACGATCTGTATTATATCGCCGCAATCCCGTACAAGCAATCCAATGTTTTCAAAAAGTATTTGATGCATTCAGGCAGAACCTGTTAAGTGAAAGCGAGTTGGCAACACTTAAAAATAATGAGTTAGAAAGAGTTAAGTCGATTTCAGATAAAAAAGAAATTGAGAAAATATATCAATTGGCGGATATGGTTGATGTATATCCACTGTATCAAAAATGGAAAAAAGATGCCAACTGGATTGATTATGGTGACTTAATTTCCAATCTTTGGAATTTAATTGAAATGAATCCTAAAGTATTAACAGCTTTGCAATGCCAATATAAACATGTTATTGTTGATGAATTTCAAGATAACAATTATGCCCTGAGTCGTATTATTGAGAAAATTGCTCTGCCTGAAAATAGCATTACCGTGGTGGGTGATGATGACCAATGTATCTATGCCTTTCGCCAGGCAAATATCCAAAATGTGCATCAATTTCAGGACCACTATTTAAATAAAAGTAAAGAGCCTGTTCCCCTCATGCAGAATTACCGTTCAAACCAGCCCATATTAAATTTTGCTAATAGTGTGATTGCAGAAAATAGCGGTCGAATGTCCAAGGGTATTCTAAAAAGTGATCTTAATTCTGATGCAAATCCTAAATTGCAAATTGGCACCATAGATGAGCAGCTCCTGCAATTGAAAGAAGATGTAGAGCAACTATTGAATAAAGGTGAATATGCAGGCAATATAGCCATTTTACTGCGCACCCACACCAAATGCCGACAGGTATCAGCATTTCTGCATACTAACGGAATTAATACCTTTTATCATTCTGAAAAATTATTTAACCAAACGGTTATAAAAGACCTGCTGGCAATGCTCCACATTTATGGGAAAACTGATAAGGCTGATCATAGTTTTCTCAGACTATTCATGAATAAATATCCCCAGTTTGATTTAACAGAATTCCTAAATAAACATAAAGAAACTAAACAAAATTCGGGATTAATTGAATATGCCTTGAAATCAAATAGTGGAATGAAAAAAATGGCAAAAGAATTAATCACTCCCATTAATAATATCAATGAAAAGGGTGTGGCAGGATTAGTCTGGAATCTCATTAAAGTTGGCAGATTTTATAGAAATGAAGATGGTATAGAGAGTTTAGATAAAAAGATAATTTTCCAAAGTTTAAATCAATTCAGGGAATTGGTAAATCTCTATATTAAAAATTATAATCCGGATGATTTAAAAAATTTCATCTACTTCATGGATATTCAATGGGAAATAAATGATGAACCACTAGAGCCCATAAAAGAACTTACCCACTTACCAGCAGTGAGAATAATGACGGTACATGGAGCAAAGGGAATGGAGTTTAAACATGTGTTTATTCCTTTTCTAAGATCAGGAAGCTTCCCCCTTAATTTTAGGAGGATGTCGTTAGTGGATAGATTGCCGGTTTCCTGGCAGCGATGGGAAGTGGGGGATAGAGAAGAAAAAGAACTGCATTATGAGGAAGAACGCCGATTGTTTTATGTAGCTATAACCCGGGCAATGGAAACTCTCACACTTTTTGCACCGGAAAAGAGTCAGTCCCCATTTATAAAAAATATAGGTGATGATTTAATAAAAAAGGAGAATATTATGTTAGAAGCAAAAGATCTGTCTCAATATGATGAATTAATTGGAAACTACCAATCACGAATTCAATCAGAAATTAATTTAGGGCATTTTGAAAGCGCTCATCATTTGCTGGATGCAATTGAGAAAATTTCCATTCTTAAAAATGGAGATGAACCCAATTGGGGAGTAAATCCATATAAAGGTGAAATAGTGCATTTATTATCACAAAATGGTTCCCAGGAATGTGATTCAAATCCGAGCCTTTCTGCAACCAGTATTCAAACCTACAATCAATGTCCATTAAAATATAAATACCGCTATGTTGATGGTATTCCCGGTGCTCCTGAAAAACCTTATTTTCAACTTGGGAAAGTGATCCATAAAGTACTGGAAATATTTCATGAAGAAAATTATAAATCCTATGAAGATTTAATAACCCTTTTAGATTCTAACTGGCAGGAAGGTGGATACCATTATGAGCAGGAAAAAGAGCAGAATAGGCAGGATGCTGAGAATATGCTGAAAAACTATTGGGATTATATTCAACTTCATCCGGTGAATACTTTATATACAGAGCATTGGTTTAGCTTTGAAACCGATTATGCCACCCTCTCTGGGAAATGTGACCGTATTGATTTAGATGAAAATGATCATATATCTATTGTTGACTATAAGACTTCAAAAACACCTAAAACCCAACGGCAGCTAAAGAAAGATATTCAGCTTGGGATCTATGCCCTGTTTACATCTTTGAACGGAGTTGAAACGGTGGAAAAGAAAATATTAAAGAAAATACCTGAAAAACTCTCAATGATGTTTGTACGGGAGGAAGAACCAGAGGTTGCAGTAGAACTCACTCATGATGATTTGGATGTCATAGAAGAAAATATAAGAGCAACATCAGTCGGCATAAAGAAAAATATTTTTCCATCATGCAAAGGCATGCACTGTGATTATTGTGATTATAAAGAGTTGCTTTGTCCTGAGTTTGGGTAGGATGGGTGGAAGATTGGAATGGTGGAAATATGGAAGAATGAAGTATTGAAGGAAATCCTATCAAAGTATAATTTAAATTTCCTATATTTCGAATTAAATAACAAAGCAAGATAACAAAGGAATAATTAATTTTCAGTTTATTGTTCTATTTATAGATTTCATGCTATAAACATAAAATTGAATTATTTTAAATTTAAAATAAAGGAATAAATAATGAAGAAGGCAATACTTTCAGTTCTAATAATAATGAGTTCCACACTCTTTTCTCAACTTTTTAATAATTATCGAGGTATGGGATTGTCAATTAATACTTCCCAAAACCTATATTTAGATAATATTTGGTTTGCTGATGAGTTTGGAGTGTCTGGTGCAAGCTCTTTTTTTTTATATTTCAATCCGATATAAGTAAAATTAGACTTGAACCGAGTATTGGTTTTAGAGTAATGTCATCATCTTTCACTAATAATAGTGACTTTGATAAACGTACAATGTTCAATTTTGGTTTTAAATTTTTAAACCTAAAGGAATTATCGGAATATACCAATTCTTATAAAGGTATTTTATATCAACCAAATACAAATACTAAAAATGGAGAAAGTGCACATACTGCAACATCATTTTCTTTTATTTATGGAATTGAAAGGATTTTTGAAAAAGTAAATATTGGGTGCGAGCTATTATTTACTAATTCAAATTATTGTCCTGATGGACTAAATGGGTGTATTACAACTCGTGATTTAGGTTCAAAATTCTTGATCAGGTTTTACCACTAAATAGCCACTTCTATCCTAAATAATCAAATATTCTTCAAATAGGCTAGGCCTTCATAATAAATAAATCTAATTACAGCTTATTTAACTATTCCTTCGTATCTGTTTAGAAGTCTTAATTTTCGTCCTTGATAATTAAGGAAAATCTCAATAATTGAATTTTAGCTGGAAAAAATTCCTGGAAGAACTCCGGGTCTTAATCATTCTCGTAATTATAGCCTTCACCATAAAATCTACTTTAGTGGAAATTTATGTGGTGCCTACGGGCTCTATGGAAGACACCATTCTCACTGGGGATATGCTCATAGGCAATAAGTTTATTTATGGCATGCGTACTCCTATTTGGGTAGGAATTCCCTATACCCGTACAGGCTTTCATATACCCTGGTTTCGCTTGCCGGCATTTAAAGAGGTAGAGAGTGGAGATGTTACCATTTTTGAATTCCCCCGAGATCCTTTTCAAAAATATGTGAAAAGATGTATTGGCGTGGGTGGTGATTCTATTTCTATAAATATTGGTAACATTATTATAAACAGCGATACCATGCATTTCCCTGATGAAGGGAAGTATATTAAAGGCTTTCAGTATGATAAAGATAAAGTGGAAAAATTGTATTCTTATTTTACTGGAAATAGGGATAATCTTGAAAGTTTTGTTGTGCCCTATAAAGGGATGGAAATTGACTTGAATAATGTTGATGATTGGCAAACGGCTATCTCTTTAATGGTTCAAGATGGTAATGAGGTTAAACTGGGAAACAAAACCTTCACCATGGTTGACCCCTATGAAGTTGCAAGAACCCATGGATTTCTAAAATACAAATTACTGAAATTAATCAGTTCTTCAAGAAAAGCTGCTCTGCGTGAACAGAAAGACAGAAGCCGATTTATTAATAAATTAAACAATGAGTATAAAGAAGAAAATCTGGTGAATCCCTGGTACATTAATTATGGATTTGAAAATTCCGATTATTTAAGAAATAATATAGCAGTTAATGGTGAAACTCTCAATGAATTGGGAACTTATACCCTGAAATATAATTATTACTTTTTCATGGGTGACAACAGGGATTCCAGCTATGATTCCCGGTTTTGGGGATTTGTCCCGGAAACACAGATTTTGGGGACTCCCTTATTTGCATTAGTGAATCTGTTTAAATTTAAGCTAAGAATGAAAGTTGTTTCCTAATTAAATTACGATATGTTCGGATTTATCGCATTTGGATTTAAACTCTTGTTCGCAGCTATTGCAGGCGGCGCTTTGAGTTATATTCCCGGAGAAGAAACCCAAAACCATAAAATTGTAGAAACATCACTTATCTGCATCTTTGGAGCGGCAATTTTGGGGTTGACCAGCCAATTACATTTTGGTGAATATAATATTGTTACGGGCATTGGAATTTTAGCTGTAATAATGGGAATAATTTCTATATCGAAAAATTTAGATTTTATAAATCGAATGGTCTGGCTATTTTCAGGAGTATCCGGGATGATAATTGGAGCTGGATATATTGTTCAGGCGATCCTATTGGTGGGACTTGTATATGTTATTTTAAGAAATAGTGACAATCTTCTAGACTATTTTGAACAAGAAACTGAGAAGTCAGATGATAGTTCTATTGAAAATGTTTCAAATTAGTACAATTAATAGACTAAATTTATATATCATTTTAAACCTCGTATTTCAGCAAAAACTATAAATATCAATAAAATATCGGACAAATAATTGAGTATTGATTTAGACAGTACCGAAGGAAGAAAACAATATCTATCAGAAAAATTAGATGACCTGTTAGAGGGTATAAATGATTCTTACGGTACACTCTTAATGGAAGAATTGTTGGCTCGTTTAGAATTGACTGTAAAAGATTTTAATGATGAAATGAAAGTTCTTTGCGATCAGCTGGTTACAAAGGAAAAGGAACGTCAACAGCTTCTGGAAATGTTAAAAACTACCGATGGATTACCTGCTCCTTTACCAGGAAAAGCTCAATCTGTGGGTGGTGCAAGCCAGCCAGCTGATGCAGTGCCTGTTGAATCAGCCGAGCCTGAAGAAGATATTCCTGAATGGGAGAAGAAATTAGCAAAATTAGAAAAAAAGTAAGTTAAAGGAAATTATGCAAAGAGCAATTTGGATTATTACATTTTTTATAGTCATCGCAATCGGATATTATTGGATGGTTGTAGATGATTCACGAACCAGACAAATGGTTGAATTAGCTGATAGTGATGAGGAACTGTCTGGTGATGTGAATTCAACTGTTGAGATTTATGATAGATTAGAAAAAAAATGGATTGGAACCAGTAAGCATGTACAAACCCTGCAAAAGGAAACCCATGCCCATTATGCTGTCTATGAAGCCCAAATGGATTCCATCGATATTGTTTTTGAAGAAATTAAATTCAGTATTGAGCAGTTAGAAGAAATTTTGACCAGAAAAATTGATAGAGTAAAGGATGATGTGAGAAATCTTGAGGATAATTTTGAAACCTACAAAAGATCTACCAAGCGTGATTTAAGGGAAATCAAACAAAATATCTCAACTATTCAGGATGATATAAATACCCTAAACCTGACAGTATTTCCCCCTGTTGAAGAGGAAGATGAAAAGAAAAAATAAGACTAATTAATAAAAAGGTGACAAAAGGGGAATGGGATTCCCCTTTTTCATTTTTAATTACCTAAACTTAAAATGATTAAACTTGATGACATAATTGGAGATATAATTTTTATATCTTTTTCTAACTATGAAAGATATAAAGATATAGGCATTAGTGAACCCACCGGGCATTTTCTATTAAAAGGGTATGACCAACTGGGATTATGGCTGGAGCACCCCGGTATTGTAATAATCCAATCTAAAGATGAATCAGGAGCACCATTGCCAGTTAAGGAACATTCCAGGGAAGAATTTGATGCCAATTTTGTGGTTACATGGAATAACGTGAATACTATTATGCATTATCCTGCAAGGGAAGGATTTGACTTCCCCAGTGAATTTAAAAAAATGAAATTAGGCTTCAGTTTTGATACAAAAGATGAGGATAATATTAAATGATTTCTGGAACAATTAAATTATGGAAAGAAGCAGAGGGTTGGGGATTTGTTGAAGGAGATGATGGTGACGATTATTTTCTGAATATTGCAAATGTCCGTAAAGGGCAAAAGATTCATGTTAATGTCCGTGTTAAATTTGATGTTTCCCAAGGACATCGAGGACCCGAAGCAGAAAATGTCTCTTTGTTTTAGTTAGTGTTAATAAAACTCTCCTTGTGAGAGTTTTTTATTTAACCGAAAATCTTCTCAAAGAAAAATATTAAATTTCCTTTAGAATTATCTTTAGAGAAAGCTGAATATTTATTTAGTTTTACGTCGAATACTTTGTTGAATATTTAATGATTATATTATGCATATAGCTAAAACTGAATCTAGTAATTCATCCATGCCTGAATATTGGGAGAAATCTTATAAATCTGGTGAAATGGGCTGGGATATTGGAGGTCCCACTCCAATATTTACAAATTGGATTAATACTCAAACAATCCCCCTTTCTATTTGTATTTTAGGTGCTGGTAATGGATGGGATGCGTTTCATTTTGCAGAAAAAGGACATAGGGTAACGGCCGTAGATTTTGCAGAATCGGCAGTATTAAATATGAAAGCGTCCGCGGCAAAAAGAGGGTTTAAGCTGAATATCCTCCATACAGATATTTTTGAATTAGATAAAATATTCACCAATACTTTTGATATTGTTTTGGAATACACCTGCTTTTGCGCCATTGATCCTCATCAGAGAGATGATTATATTCGCCTTGTAAATCACTTATTAAATCCAACTGGAAAGTTTGTAGGACTATTATTTCCAATTGACAAGAATATGAAAGATGATGGTCCACCTTTTGGAGTGGATATAAATACTACGTTAGAATCATTTGCAAAATATTTTACATTGGTTACAAAAGAAATCCCTACTCTCTCAATTGAACGACGCAAGGGAAGAGAGATATTCGTTATATTAAAGAAAAATGGAAGCTAAAATAAAAATAAATAATATCCAATTATTTGGGTATCATGGCACTGGTGAAAAGGAAAAATCCAATGGTCAACTTTTTGAAATTGATATTGAAACTTCACCTGTTATTAACATTCCAATTTCAGACAATTTAGCCCAAACGGTAGATTATACTCTTCTCTATGAAGAAGTAACCACAATATTCTCACAAAGAAGGTATAATTTGATTGAATATCTTGCCAATGAAATTTCTAATACCATAACCAATAAATTTAATGTGAATTCCTGCAAAGTCGTAATACGAAAACCCAATGCACCAATAAAAGGCGATTTTGATTCGGTTGAGGTTGAGGTGATAAGTAATGTCTGAAGACCAACGTATATTTCTGGGATTAGGTTCCAATATGGGTAACCGATATCAAAATTTGAAAAATGGAATAATAATGTTAAATCAACATCCCCATATTTGGGTCACTGATAAATCCCATGTGTATCAATCACCGCCAATGTATGTAACCGACCAGGAAGAATTTTATAATATGGTTGTTAAAATTGACACTAATTTAATTCCAGTGGATTTACTTAATGTAGTTAAGAATATTGAAAAGAAAGCTGGTAGGCAGAAGGGAAGGGAGAAATATATGCCTCGTGTTTTAGATATAGACATATTGGCTATCGGTGATCTAGAAATTCATAGTGGATTATTGGAAATTCCTCATGGGGGAATATCTGAAAGAATATTTGTACTCAAACCATGGAATGATATTGCACCAAAATTTGTTGTACCGGGACAAAATGCAATGGTTTCTGAAATTCTGGAAAATACTGATGATGATTCTGATGTACACATGGTACTTATTTTTGATAAGGAAGGAATTATTTGAAAATACCATACCATATTGCCATTGAGGGAACAATAGGGGTTGGAAAGACCAGCCTGGCTGGAATATTAGGAGAGAGATTGGAAGCAAAATTAATATTGGAAGAGTTTGAAGAAAATCCGTTTTTAGTAGATTTTTATAAAAATTCTGAACGATATGCATTTCAGACACAATTATTTTTTCTCCTATCACGTTATCGCCAACAGCAGCAACTTCAGCAAATCGACTTATTTACAAGAACCCTCATTTCTGACTATATGTTTGTAAAAGATAGATTGTTTGCTGCATTAAACCTAAATGACAAAGAAATGAGTCTATATAATTCGGTAGCCCGCATACTTGAAAAAAATGTAACCTCGCCTGATTTGGTAATATTTTTACAATCTGATACCGATAGACTCATGTCAAATATTAAATTAAGAGGCAGGGAATATGAAAAATTAATTGATTGGAAATATATTGATGCATTGAATCAAATGTATAATGAGTACTTTTTCAGATACGATGATTCTCCCTTGCTCATTATCAATACTAACGATATTGATTTTGTAAATAATCAAGATGATTTAGAAGAAATTATTAATTTTATTCGCACTCCTGGCGAAGGTACCCGGTACTTTAATCCCATAAAAAGTATCTACTAATCAATGTAATGAAAATTATCCTTATCATTGCATTAATTTGGATATTCTACCAAATAAAAAGATTCTTTTCAGGAATTCAGGTTTCCAATAATAAAAAACAGAAAGCGGAAAGTATGAGTCGAAAATCCGGCATGGATATACAGGATGCAGACTACGAAGAAGTGGAATGAAAGCTGTCAGAATCATTGAACATGGCAGTGTAGATAAACTATTATATGATGAAATTGATGAGCCTTCATGTCCTCCTGATAAAGTCAAAATTAATGTAAAAGCCGTTGCATTAAACCATCTGGATATTTGGGTGAGGAACGGACTTCCGGGATTACCAATACCATTGCCATTAATAATGGGATGTGATGCATCGGGTACTATTGTAAAGGTTGGAGAAAATGTAAATAATTTACAGCCAGGTAATGATGTGGTCATTCAACCTGGTACCTTTTGTGGCGTTTGTTATAACTGTAATGAAGGGAGAGAGAATTATTGTTTTAAATACGGTATTTTAGGCGAGACGGAAAATGGTACTTTGGCTGAATATATTAGTCTTGACCCCGCCAATGTTTATAAAAAACCAGAGCATCTATCCTTTCCTGAAGCAGCGTCTATGCCATTGGTATTCATGACAGCCTACCAGATGCTCATAAAACGAGCGAAATTACAGCCTGGTGAAACTGTACTAATCTATGGCGGCAGTTCAGGTGTTGGATCGGCTGCCATCCAGATTTGCAGGGACTTAGGCACACAAATAATTGCTACAGTCGGAAATGATTCAAAAGGTAAATTCTGCAAGAAATTGGGTGCCAACCATGTAGTCAATCATAATCATGAAAATTGGTTGGAAGAAGTAAAACAAATAACTGATAATTCTGGTGTCAATGTGATATTTGAGCATGTGGGTTCTGCTACATGGAAGCAATCAATTAGAATTTTATCCAAAGGTGGGCGATTGGTTACCTGTGGTGCCACCACCGGAGCTGAGGTAGGCATTAATTTGGCCCATCTGTTTATGAAACAACAATCAATTTTAGGTTCCACAATGAGCAGTATTGATACTTTTAAGGAGGTCATGAATAAAATTATTGACCAAAAATATAAACCAATGGTGGATAAGATATTCGCAATGAAAGATATTCGAATTGCGCATGAATATATGGAAAACAGACTACAGGCAGGTAAAGTTGTTTTACTTCCTTAGATGATTGAGTGATTGTTGAATAGTCTAATTAAATTTCTAATAATATTTATTCTAATAATCAGCACTGCCTTGTCAAATATTTTTCACGGTATTGCATTACAGATGACATCGGATGGTACGGGTTTTTATTATAAACCAGGAATAAAATTGAAACAGCATTCTAAAATGTTAGGTACTTTTGGAATTCACTTAATTAATAATTTTACAAATATGAATGGATTTGAGGTAAATAATAGAAATCGTTCTATCTATTTAGATTTATCCGCTGAATTAAAACAAGAATTGCTGCAAGAAATGATTGCAGGTGCATTTAGGCCAGTTATTACTTTTCAGGGTGGAAGTATAGGTGATATTGATACTATATCAGGAAAGGATAATTTAGGAAATTGGAAATTGAAATATGCAATTGGCGCTGGATTTCAATTTTATAATGTGAGAACCTTAAATGAACTCACACTGAAATATAAACATAATCCTTTTACAAAAGGGAATATGGCATTTCAATTAGCAATGTATTGGGAATAAGGAGAGAAAAATATGTCAGATGATTGTTTATTCTGTAAAATCGTAAGTGGAGATATCCCGGGAGATATTGTTGAGCAAACGGATACTGTCTTGGCATTCCGCGATATTAATCCCCAGGCAAATACGCATGTATTGATAATACCAAAGATTCATATTGTATCAACCCGCGATTTAAATAATGAAAATATACACTTTTTATCAGAAATGGCAGCATTGGCAAATAAAATTGCTGATAGTGAAAGTATTAAAGAATCGGGATATCGCTGGGTCATTAATACGGGTGATGATGGAGGGCAAACGGTACATCACCTCCACTTACATTTACTGGGCGGGAGACAAATGAATTGGCCACCAGGGTAAATTCCTATAAATTAATTTCTAATGTCTAACATCTAATCAATGTATATATCGAAACTCAAATTACAGGGCTTTAAATCCTTTCTTAATAAAACTGATCTCAGCTTTGGCGAGGGAGTTACGGCTGTTGTTGGTCCCAATGGCTGTGGAAAAAGTAATATAGTGGATGCAATTCGCTGGGTTTTAGGTGAACAGAAAAATTCTATACTCAGATCAACAAAAATGGAAGATGTAATTTTCAATGGCACCAAAAATCGAAAAGCATTGGGATTTTGCGAGGCTTCCATGCTCATTCATAATAATCGTGGGATTTTGCCCATTGAATATAACGATGTAGAAATATCCCGAAGGTTATACAGAAGTGGGGAGAGTGAATTTTACATCAATAAAACCCAGTGCCGCCTGAAAGATATCCATAATCTATTTATTGATACTGGAATGAGTTCTAATGCCTATTCCGTAATTGAGCTTAAAATGGTTGACTCAATTTTATCTAATAATGCGTCCGATCGGCGAAAAATGTTTGAAGAAGCTGCGGGAATCAATAATTACAAACAGCAAAGGCAGGCTGCATTACGGAAAATAACTGCAACTCGTACCGATATGGAGCGAGTGAATGATATTATTGTAGAAGTCAATAATTCCATAAAGAATTTAAAATTGCAGGTAAAACGATTTGAACGTTATAATAAAATAACTGAGAATCATAAAACTCTTACAATAGAAGTTGCCCATGCAGAAATTCAGCTCATTAAAAATAAACAAATTCCCTTACAAGAAAAACTGGATCAGATAAAGAACAAACAATCTAGTTTATCTGGTCAAATGAATTTGGATGAAACACTAGCAGATCAGGTGCAATCTCAATTTGAAGAAAAAAAAACTAAACTGAATATCTGCCAAATAGAAATTTCTCATCTGGAGATTAAATTATCGGAACTAAATAGCAATTTACTGGTTTGGTCTGAAAAAATACTTGGGAATGAAAACCAGAAACATCATTTCACTGATGAACTGCATCATAATAAAGATAGTCTTAACAGACTTGCCGGAAAAATTGAAGAATTGAGTTATAAAAAGAAAAAATTGCAGCCTGAAATAAAAAGGCGGAAAACTGATTTTAAAAACAATGAATCTCAGTATCAAACAGTAAAAGATAATTTCGATAAGCAGCTTAGAAATCAGGAAGAATTAAAAAAACAATCAGAGTCAGCATATTTAAAAATTCGTGAAGAAGAGGGGGTACTGGAAAGACTTAAAAATACGCTTTCTGAATTAGAAAATAATAAAATATTGCAGGATGAAAAAATTGAGAATTTTATTCAAAAACTGGAAAATTCTAAAGCAGATTCAAATTTAGCCCGCGCCAATGTTGAAAATCAGGAAAAGAAAAATGGCACTCTCAGCAATGAAGTGACTACGCTGAAAGCTGTACACTCCAAAATGGAAGAGGATATTTTATCAAAAAAAGAAGAGAAAAATTTATTACAATCTAAAATATCCACAATCACCAGTCAAATAAAGTTTTACACCGATATTATTGAAAATCATGAGGGAATGTCCGCAGGAGTAAAACATATTTTGAGTAATAGAAAAAAGTATCCATTTGTATTGGGAGTTCTATCTGATATTATCGAAGTAGCTAATTCTTATCAATTAGCAGTAGAAACTGCTCTGGGGGAATATGGTAACTTTTTAGTGGTTGACACTAAAGAGAATGCTCATTCTCTCATAGCTGAAACAAAAGAGGGTCTGTCTATTATCTCTCTGGACAGCCTGCCGAAAGTTATAGAAATTAAAACAAAAAATCCTGCTGTACGTTTGATTAAAAAAATAAATTGCAAACCTGAACTACAAAATTTGCTGCAACTCCTTATTGGTGATGTGTGCATTCTTACTACTGATAAACCAGATAAGAATTCCAGCAATTCTAAGACGTTTAACTGGGTAAATAAATCTGGTAATTATTTTTCTAATGGCTATATTTTTAAATCTGCAGGAGATAAATCGGATTCATTAATAGGGCGTAAACAGAAATTAGAACTATTAGAAAATGAGCTCATAAATGAAAAAAAGAGTGTAAAAAAGTTAAGTGATACTTTAGATGATCTTTTAAAAGAAGCGGATTTGGCACGAAGTGATTTGCAGCGTAAAACGGTTGAATTAGATTCTGCTATTAAAAATTTGATTAATTTTGAACAACTTTTAAAACAAGAGAAGTATGTAGCTGCTCAGCATCAGGAAACTATATTGGAGTGCAGGGAAAATCAGAAAATGATAGCATCTCAAATTATTGATTTTAATATCAAACTTAAAACGGGAAAAGATGCTATTCATGATTTGCGAATAGAATACGAAAAAATATCTAAAGAATATGAAATCTTTCATGAAATGATACCGGAGGATAGAGTAGCAATAAGAACCCTTGAGCAAAATCTTCAGGATACCCGAATTAAACTGCTGGAAATTGAAAAAGAAAACGAAGGTCTGGGCTATCGTATTGAAACTTTTATCTCTCAGGAAAAAGAATTAAAAGTACGCATTACAAAATATAATTCTGAATTGCTGCGTATAGATAAAGAGAATCAGAAACTGCAAACATCAATTTCTGATGGCAAAGAAAAACTAATCGATTTATCTGAATCTTTGGAGCAAAATAGCAGAGAAAAGGATGAACTTGAAAAGGCATATAATAAATCATACGAGGAGCTTCAACGCCTGCAGTCGGGAATTCGGGAACGGCAGAAACAGAAGGATGAATTTCTAAATACTATTCGTGAATATGAAATCACCGTTGCTGAAAGCAGTAATGAAATCAAGCACCATCGCAGCCGTATTAATGAGCTTTATAATGAAGAATTATCGGATGCCCCCTTCAGTCTTGATGATTATGATTTACCATCCCGAAAAGCTGATTTGGAGAATCTACAACGATCATTAGATCGTATTGGTCCGGTTAATTTAGCCGTAGCTGATGAATATGAAAAAGAATCTGAACGCCATACTTTTTTAACCGATCAATATACTGATTTAGAGCAGGCTGAAAATACAATTCAAGAAACTATTGAAAAATTAGATGGTGAAGCCCAAACAAAGTTTATGACCACCTTCACTGCTATTAAGGATAATTTTACTAAAACCTATTCATCCTTTTTCGATGGCGGCGAAGGATATTTACGTTTGGTGGGTAAAAATGACCCCTTAGAGGCTGAAATTGAAATTATTGCCCGTCCACCTGGTAAAAAGACCCAAACCCTGCGCATGCTCTCTGCCGGCGAAAAAGCCCTTACAGCCATTGCCCTGCTCTTTGCAATTTACCTAGTGAAACCCAGCCCCTTCTGCATATTGGATGAAGTAGATGCCCCTCTGGATGATACCAATATTGCCAAGTATGCCAAAGTTTTAAAGGAATTCTCCAAAAAGACTCAGTTCATCGTAGTGACCCATAATAAACTCACAATGGAAAAAGCCGACTATATGTATGGTGTTACCCAGGTTGAAGAAGGGGTGAGTAAAATTGTGTCTGTGAAATTTGAGAGTGAAAAAGTGAAAGAGTATGCCTAATTAAAATGGAATAAAAGAGTACCAATGTTATGCAGTCCCCCCTAAAAGCACTGGAACAATTTATTTATCCCCAATATTGTCAATCTTGTGATAAGCCATTATCGGAAGTGGAACATTTGTTTTGTGCAAAATGTAGAGTATCTGATATAAAGTTCAGCAAATTAGGGAATTGGGTACGTCAGCTCAAAGCGCATAATAATCTGGATTATGCACATTCCTTTTATTGGTTTGGCGAGGTCATTCAAGCCTTTATTCATCATCTTAAATATTCCGGTTGGGATACTTTCCTCCCTCGATTAATTAATAACGCCATCAGGGAATCAGAATTGCCCAATGAAGCATCAGAAGCAGTATTAATTCCAATTCCACTTCATAGAGTGCGGCAACGGGATCGAGGCTTTAATCAGGCAATGGTAATTGGAAAAGAATTGGCTCGTCAATGGAATTTAGCGTTAGATGATAAAATTATGAGGCGGGAAAAATATACACAAACACAAACAACCTTAAGCATATCAGAGAGACAGAAAAATATGTATATGGCATTTCAAGTTAGAAAAAGGGCTCCTAAAGCTGTGTTATTAATAGATGATGTACTCACAACTGGTTCTACCGCAAATGCATGCGCAAGGGAATTACGGGAAAGTGGTAGCACTTGGGTTGGCGTGGTTACATTAGCAACTCCAAAAATAAAGAAAATATATAGATAAGAAGTTCCTGACTTTTGTAATTTTATGCTCTGTTTATCAGCCGAAATTATGAAAAATATTAAAGAATTAGAATTAAATGAAAAACGAGTACTCATTCGAGTGGACTTCAATGTTCCTCTAAATGAAGGAATTGTAGTGGATGATTTCCGAATAAGAGCCAGTTTGCCAACCATAAAGCATTGCCTGAATGAAGGTGCGTCTGTTGTATTAATGTCGCATTTGGGTCGCCCGAATGGAGAGATTGTACCAGCAATGAGTCTTGATCCAGTTGCCTTTTGTCTGGAAGACTTACTTGAAAGAGAAGTGATGTTCTCAGAAGATTGTATTTCAGATGATGCAATTGGGCTAAGTCAACAAATGCTTCCACGTGAGGTTCATCTTTTGGAAAATCTCAGATTTCACAAAGGCGAAAAGGAAAATGATCCTGAATTTAGTAGCTATCTCGGGGAACATGCGGATATTTATATTAATGACGCATTTGGAACTGCCCACCGGTCTCATGCCTCCAATGTGGGAGTTGCCTCAATAATAAATGAAACTGCTATTGGTTTTTTGATGGAAAAAGAATTAAAATATTTGAGTGAGGCAATGAGAACTCCAGAACAGCCATGCGTTGTAATATTGGGTGGTGCTAAAATCGGTGATAAAATTACCCTCATTGAAAATTTGTTGGAAAAAGCAGATACTTTTCTAATTGGCGGCGCTATGGCATTCACCTTTCTAAAAGTACAGGGTAAATATGTAGGGGATTCCTTAATTGATGAAGACAACCTCAATACTGCAGAAGATATTTTAGTGCTGGCTGAGAAAAATAAAACAAATATACTTCTCCCAGTTGATGTAGTTTCAGGTCCAAAATTATCTGAAGATGCCACTTGGAGGATTGCGAATTTAGATGAGCTTAAAAATAATGAAGCCGGTTATGATATTGGTCCGGAGACTACCATGGAATTTGAGATGCTCATATCTAATGCTAAAACTATATTTTGGAATGGACCTTTAGGTGTAAGTGAAATCCCTGCATTTTCAACTGGAACCCAGGCTATAGCATCTGCGGTTTTAGATCAGACGGAAGATGGGGCAATATCCATTATTGGTGGCGGGGATACGGCATCTGCTTTAAACCAATATGGATTGGATAAGGGTTTTACACATATTTCTACGGGTGGCGGCGCTTCCCTGCATTTGATGAGCGGCAAACAACTTCCTGCATTAGAGGCACTTCAAGAGTATGCCTAGAGCTCGATATTGTATTGCAAATTGGAAAATGAATTTTAACTGTTCAGATACTAAATCATTTCTTGAAAACTGGAAACAAAAAGAATTGAAGGATAAGGAAGTTAAAACTATTTTTTGCCCGTCATTCACTGAGCTAAATACTACTGCAGAACTGCTTCATAATTCTTCTTCTGAGCTTGCAGCTCAAAATGTGTATTATGAATCCAAAGGTGCTTATACTGGGGAAATATCTTGCGGTATGCTGAAAGAAATAGGTTGTCAATGGGTAATAGTAGGGCATTCTGAACGCCGATCTATTTTTGGTGAAACAGATGATATGATATGCCATAAAATTGATAAATTAATATCTGACAATATGTCTCCAATTGTATGTATTGGAGAAACAAAAGATGAGCGGGAGAATGGGAAAACAGAAGAGGTACTATCCCGGCAAATATCAGTGGCATTTGAAAATCAAATGGGAAAAAATATAGAAAATACTGTCATTGCTTATGAACCGGTCTGGGCAATAGGTACTGGAATTACTGCCACAGTGGAAATGGTTTCAGAAGCACATCAGTGTATTAGAAACATTTTTAGTACTAATGGATTTAATGGGAACGAAATATCCATTTTATATGGTGGTAGTGTAACACATGAAAACGCAGCTGAGTTATCAGAAATAACAGATGTTGATGGTTTTTTAGTAGGTGGCGCATCTTTGGATGTGGAAAAGTTTTATGAAATTTATATTCAACTTTAAGGAGAAATAATAATGTTATATGGAATCGCAATCTTTATCTTTGTCTTGGTTTGCTTCATGTTAATGGGAATCATCCTGTTACAATCCAGTAAAACTGGTGGTATGGGTACAGCCATGGGCGGACAAGCAATTAATACAGCCTTTGGTGGGCATGGAGCAGATAAACTCCTGGTTAAAATTACCAGCGGATTGGCTGTTGCCTTTATGGTTTTGGCTATCACCATTGGGATGATGGATAATCCTGCTTCAAGGATAGATTTCAGCAATAAACCTACTCTTAGCCGTAATGAAGGGGCAGAAAATACTGTAACTGCGCCAGCAGTTGATCTCCAGCCAGTTGAATTAGCAGCACCTGTAAAAGCACCCACCGGAACCGACGATAACGAGTAATCTTAATTGCTGAAGTGGTGGAACTGGTAGACACGCTGTCTTGAGGGGGCAGTGGGGGAAACTCTGTGTGGGTTCGAGTCCCACCTTCAGCACTAATATCCTATATAATAAAAAATAATGAAATGAAAAATAATATTCTCATCAGCTTTATCTTAGTCTGC
>CAZGBZ010000005.1:0-26644 GCA_964524135.1 uncultured bacterium | reverse complement strand
TATTGAGAAAAAAGCCAAAATAATTTTAGGGGGTCTGGGCTTTAGCGAGGTACAATTATTTGAACCCTTCAATTCATTCAGTGGTGGCTGGCGAATGCGCTGTTACTTAGCGGGAATGTTACTGAAACAACCCAATTATTTATTCTTAGATGAACCCACCAATCACCTGGACTTAAACGCATTAATCTGGATGGAAAATTTTCTGTCTAAATGGCGGGGCGGACTCATTATGATAAGCCATGATCGCAATTTTTTAGATAAATCCATTAATAATATCCTTGAGTTAGAACGAGGCCAGGCAATTTTATATTCAGGTAATTATAGTTTCTATATTAATAAACGGGAGGAATTGCTTCAGCAAGCGGAAAAATCCTTTAATAACCAGCAAAAAACAATTGCCCAGACGGAGAGATTTATTGAGCGGTTCAGATCTAAAAATACCAAAGCCAAGCAAGTGCAGAGCCGTATCAAGCAATTAGATAAAATGGAAAAATTTCAAGCGGTAAAAACATCTAAAGACTTTTCCATTCAAATTCCACAACCTGAAAGGGGACCTCTAAAAGTGGTGGATATTACTGATGTGACAAAAGCCTTTGGGGATAATGTTGTTTATTCAGATTTAAATCTTGTGATAGAAAGGGGAAATAAAATTGGGTTGGTAGGAGAAAATGGCGCGGGGAAGTCCACCCTGCTGAAGTTATTAGCAAAAGTTGAACAACCCAGTAGTGGAGATATAATTTTTGGTCCTGGAATAAAATCCCATTATTTTGGGCAACATCAGGTTGAGTCATTGGAATTGGAGTGGACCATTTACGATACCATTTTCTCAATATCTGGGGGATGGACCGAGACACAAATCCGCTCATATTTGGGATCATTTTTTTTTCAAGCGGATATGGTGAAAAATAAGGTGAAAGTTTTATCAGGTGGTGAAAAGTCGCGCTTGGCATTAGCACGCTTATTGGTTGAACCTGCAAACTTGATATTGCTGGATGAACCCACCAATCACTTAGATATTCATTCCCGAGATATAATTGAAACCGCTTTTAAAAAATATTTAGGAACCATAATCTGTATTTCTCATGACAGACATTTTTTAAATGCGGTTACCAACACAATTATTGAGGTAGATAAGAATGGCATCAAAACATTTGCAGGTAATTATGACTATTATTTATGGAAGGAAGGCGAAAAAAAGCAGACTGAAAAAAAAGAGGGGAATTCAAAAAAACCAATAAAAAATAAGAGTTCATATAAAGAATTAAAAAGACTTCGAAACAAAAAAAGAAAAATTGAAAAACGAATGACTGTTATAAATGATGAACTAACCCAGATTAATACCGAACTAAAAAATAATAATTTGGGCTCAGACTTTGAGAAATTACAAGCCTTGCATGATTCTCAAAATAAACTGGAATATGAATATTTAGATTTGATGGAGGAGTTGGAGGGGTTAGGGGAATAGGGATTAGTGATAGAAAATTCATTGTTACTTTGCTATCAATTATGAATTAACTGTGCTGGAAGTAAATTCTTTTATTGATGGATTCAGTCCGGCGGGCTATCATACTGTAACCTGGAATGCTGATAATTATAGTAGCGGGGTTTATTTTGTGAAGATGTTTACCAGTGAATATACTCAAACCCAAAAATTGATGTTGGTTAAGTAGTATCATTAGACCCTTCCGAAGGGTTTTATATCTAAAAAGGATATCCTTCGGAAGGTTAGTTCTATAAAATATTGTACTTTTTTCAATTAATAATGGAGTATATTAATCCTATGAAAAATTATATTATTCCTAACCTAATCATAAGCTGTCTATTGTTCAGCCTTACCTCTGCTCAGGAAAAAATTCTGATTCTGCCCATCCATACTACCGAGTCTGTGCAGGATATTGAAACTATCAACTTATTATTTCTGGAATCCTTCTATAAATTCTCATCCGATAATATCACCTATGGAGATAGCCTCATTCCCTGCGATCAATATAATTGTGCTTTGAAAATCATGAAAGTGCAGGGTCATGATATGGTCGTCTTTCAATCCATTAAACCCCTGGGTAGAAGAATGATTTATACCGTCATGATGATAAGTAAAGATGGAGACGACAAACGCCATCAACGGGTCTTTGCTGAATCCATTGAGGATTTTGAAAAAATCACCCTCAGAGTAGCCGAAGCGCTGGTAATGAATCTGACCTTAGATGATGTTGTTGATGTGGAAAATGTAATGGATACAGAAGCGGAATCTGAACCAAATGTTAGATTATCCCTCAATAGACTTGGCTTATCAATTGGTTATATTTATCCCTTTGGTAGCAGCTTTCCCAAAAATAACTGCGGAAGTAGCTGCGATTCCCCTAATTATGCTCAAATGTTCAGGTATCATGGTTTTTATTCCTATGAATTGCAAAACCGCAAAGCTTCTCTAAATACCGGATTTCACTGGTTCATACCCAATGTAATCGGGGCTGATTTTTCTTTACTGAAATATTTAAATGATACGGATTATAGCCCTTTCTTTGGGGGAGGGCTGGGTATTTTTGGCGTTGGTGGAGGTAGCTCATACGCTGATAAGCGCAATTCCGGTTTTGGATTAAATTTGCAAGCAGGATATGTTTTATTACGGACTTATAATATTAACTTAATAATCCGAGCATCATTTTATCAAATTTTTAACACGGATATGGACAATGGTATCGGTTTGGAAATTGGTACTGCTACTTCACCACCTGAGTTTGAACCCTTTCCTCAGGAAAGGAAAATTAGTGTTTCCGTACTGGGTGTTTTTATTATACTGCTTATATTAATGAGCGGTTAATTTATTTGTTCAATTGCATGGATTCAGTCCGGCTGGCTATCATAGTGTAAATTGGAATGCCGATAATTATAGCAGCTGTATGTATTTTGTGCACCTAAGAGCCAACGGATTTCAGAATATGCAGAAAATCATGTTGATGAAGTAGATTTAAGGAAACGGGAAAAGGGAAGCAGGAGAAAGGAGAAGCAACCTGTAAAACCAATACATAGGTAACAGTAGAATTGCCAATGTATTTTAGCCCCATTCTTTAGAGTGGGGTGAACAAGATATACCACCAATTAGGGATTTATCCCTCAACAATTAACAGGGGCTAAAGCCCGTTCTCAAATGATATTTGGTGTCTCCGCCATAAATGGCAGAGTTAGTCACTGTGCCCCTAATCTCTTAGACTCACGATATAATCATCTAGTTTAATAAATATGACCATGGTTATATTACCATAGTCATATTAGGAGAAACTATGAATATTAGTGCAGCAGAATTTAAAGCAAAATGTTTAAAACTCATGGATGAGGTAAAGGAACATCATACCCAAATCACCATCACCAAATACGGGAAACCGGTGGCCAAACTGGTACCGGTAGAGGAAGAAGAAAGGGTACCCATTTTCGGGGCAATGGAAGGCACCTGTGCTGTTTTAGGAGATATTATTTCCCCCATAGATGAGGAATGGGATGCTGAAAAATAATCCTGTACTATTAGATACCCATGTATGGTATTGGTTGATAGCAAAATGGGAGCGTGTCCATCAACCTAAAATACTTAATAGAATCTCAAAAGCCCAGGAAAATGGAAATCTGTGTTTAGCTGCCATGTCTATTTGGGAAATTGGCATGTTGTACAATAAAAAAAGGATAGCTATTTATCAGGATTTAAATAATTGGGTTGATGCTGCCATTTTAAGGAGTCATATCCAATTATTACCACCCTACCCTGAAATTGCCCTAAATAGTTCTAATCTCCCTGGGGATCCTCATGGTGACCCTGCAGACAAAATAATAATTGCATCTGCTATTTATTTGGGAGCTACCTTAATTTCAGCTGATAAGAAAATTATAAGCTATTGTAAAAAACAGCAAATATCTTATTTGTCAATTGCGTAACCACAATCTGGAAAGGTTATGGGACAATACCCCTCTGAAAGATTCCAAATTACCACCCAACGGGGATTTATCCCTTATCTAATCATAAGGCTGAAGTCCAATTTCTATTCGCCTTTGGAATCTCCGCTATAAATGCCAGAGCTAGTTTTGGGGATTCCATATTAGAGAATTCATTTGATGATTAGATAAAATTCATTAAATAGGAGAGGATTATTAAGCTTTTTTAATAAATTCAATCTAAAACCAATAATAGATAAATATTTTAATCATTATAACAATATCCCGGGTGTTCATGAATATTATCCTTTGTCTGATCTCCCCAAGAATTATATCTGACATTAATGGAGTGTAAACCCCAAAAAATTGTAAAAGTGTAGATATAGGTGTTCTACTAACCCGTTGTGCAAATCTGCAAATAAAAATTTCAAGCTCTGTAAGAGCAAAACATACTAACATTGGACAGCGTCCAATGAACAAACCAACCACATAAATTTACCCTGAAAGGGTGAAAGAAAAACTTATATAAAGGTATCACTCCTGCGTTTGGTAAATATTACACCCTTACACGGTTTTAGAGGCATCGGCTCATATACTGGGGCGTTGCCCCTGTTTAGTATGTAAAATTCCTTCTGGATTTAATACACACAACCGGTTATACTAATCATTTTTACCATAGTCTATAAATAAAATTATTAAGTAAAAGTTCCACAACACTGTAAATTTCCCAACCGCTTTTTGAGTGGTTTTTTGTATATTCATTTGTTAAACAATTTGGAGATTAAATATTATGCATAAAACTGTTGATGCATTTATGGAAACAGTCATCAGTAAAAACCCCGGACAAGATGAATTTCATCAGGCAGTGCGTGAAGTTGTGGAGTCTATTTGGGAACATTTGCAGGATAATCCGCACTATCTTCACACCAAGATTTTAGACCGCTTAATTGAACCCGAACGGGTAATAATGTTTCGCGTTCCCTGGCGAGATGACCAAGGGATGGTGCAAGTAAATCGGGGGTATAGGGTAGAATTCAATTCGGCAATCGGCCCTTATAAAGGCGGACTTCGATTTCATCCCTCTGTCAGTTTAAGCATCCTTAAATTTTTAGGGTTCGAACAAATATTCAAAAACAGCCTTACAACCCTGCCAATGGGTGGTGGCAAAGGAGGGTCCGATTTTGATCCTAAAGGGAAATCTGAAAATGAAGTCATGAGTTTTTGCCAGTCATTTATGACGGAGCTTAACCGGCATATAGGTCCCGTAACCGATGTTCCTGCAGGAGATATTGGTGTAGGAGGTCGTGAAATTGGATATATGTTTGGGCAATATAAACGTATCCGCAATGAATTTACCGGCGTTCTCACAGGCAAAGGATTAAATTGGGGGGGCAGTCTTATTCGCCCGGAAGCTACGGGATATGGCTGCGTCTATTTTGCCCAGAAAATGCTTCAAACCAAAGGGGATTCTTTTAAAGGTAAAACAGTTGCCGTTTCTGGTTCTGGAAACGTGGCTCAATACGCATCTGAAAAAGTCATTGAGTTAGGGGGAAAAGTGGTAACCCTCAGCGATTCCTCTGGCAGTATTTATGACCCAGAAGGAATAGACTCAGAAAAATTACAATGGGTAATGGATCTAAAGAACGTCCGCCGTGGTAGAATGAAAGAATACACCGAAAAATTCGGTGGTGAATATTGGGACGGAAAGCGACCATGGGGAGTAAAATGTGATGTTGCACTGCCCAGCGCTACTCAAAATGAAATCAATAAAGAAGATGCTGAAACATTGGTGAAAAATGGATGTATCTGTGTTGCAGAAGGTGCCAATATGCCTTCAGATCCCGATGCTATTGATGTGTATTTGGGGAATAAAATTTTATTCGGTCCCGGAAAAGCAGCCAATGCCGGCGGCGTGGCAGTATCAGGATTGGAAATGAGTCAAAATAGTATTCTCATGTCTTGGAGTCGGGAAGAAGTGGATGAAAAACTTAAAACCATTATGAGCAGTATTCATGATGCCTGTGAAAATCATGGTAAAGATGGTGATTTCATAAATTATGTAAAAGGTGCCAACATTGCCGGATTTATTAAAATTGCCGATGCCATGATGGATCAGGGAGTGGTATAAAATTAAGGAACAAGAAGAAAGGAAGCAGGAAGCAGGTTTTTTTTCATTTCTTTCTCCTTCCTTCTATCTCCTGCCTCCTCGTTCCTTAATTAATCATTCGTTTTCCTTTTTACTTTCCTGCAATTCAAATCGGCTGTAATTTTGGGGGATGTCTTCCACCTCTCTCTTAACTAAAAACTTACCACCGCTGGCAGAAAGAATTCGCCCACAAGTACTTTCTGAATTTATTGGGCAGAAAAATTTAATTCATGAAAACAGTCTGTTATCTAAGGCGGTTTCATCGAATCACCCATTTTCTCTCATATTCTGGGGACCACCCGGCACTGGAAAAACCACATTAGCCCGTATTCTATCCCGTGAGTTTGGCGTGGAATATTTTGAGCTTTCTGCCATATCCAGTGGAGTAAAACAAGTTCGAGAAATATTGACAAAAGGAAAGGCATCCTTTGAATCTGGTAAACGTTCCATTCTGTTTATTGATGAAATCCATCGTTTTACAAAATCTCAGCAGGATGCTCTGCTCCATGCAGTGGAAGATGGAAGTATTACCCTTATGGGGGCAACAACTGAAAATCCCTCTTTTGAAGTTATTTCGCCCCTGCTTTCCAGGTGCCGTGTGCTTCGTCTTCATCCATTAAATGATAAAGATTTAGATTGTGTTATAAAACAGGCAATGGGAAATGATATTCTCCTATCTCAAAAAAATATTCAAATTGATGATGAAACTAAAACGTATCTCATCGAATCCTGCGGTGGTGATGCCCGGAAAATGTTGAACACTTTGGAATTAGCCATATCGCTACATTCTAAAGAAAGTGCAAAATTGGTGAAGAAAGATATTCAGGAAGCACTCCAGCAAAAAAATGTCATCTACGATAAAGCGGGGGATTACCATTACGACGTTATATCAGCGTATATAAAATCTGTTAGGGGTTCAGACCCAGATGCTGCAGTTTATTGGTTAGCGGTAATGTTAGAGGGAGGTGAAAAGCCAGAATTTATTGCACGGAGGCTGATCATTTTAGCTGCTGAAGATATTGGAAATGCAGAGCCCTATGCCTTGCAATTGGCTACTGCTGCATTTGATGCAGTCCATAGAATTGGTATGCCGGAAAGCCGAATAATTCTTTCTCAAATAACCACCTATTTGGCTGGAGTTCCTAAAAGTAATGCAGCCTATAAAGCAATAGATGCCGCATTGGCAAATGTCCGGGAAATGGGAGCAGGATCAGTGCCACTTCATTTAAGAAATGCACCAACCAAATTAATGAAATCGGAAGGCTATGGGAAGGATTATAAATATGCCCATTCTTATGATAAGCATTTTGTAGAACAGAATTATTTTCCAGAATCCTTTGAAAATGCACCTCAATTTTATAATCCCCAAAATGAAGGTCGTGAAAAGTTTCTCAAGGAACGATTAGGTAATTTATGGAAAGACCGCTACCAATAATAAACTTCATTAGCAGTCTTATGTTGATTATTGGAATAACTTCTGCCCAGGAAAGATGGAATTATTCGGCTGAGGTAATGGAAAGTACTAAAATCAATGGCGAGGAAGTCCGTCGATTGAATGAAAATGTCCGCTTTATAAAAACCGATAAGGTGATTCTTACAGATAATGCAGCTCAATATATAAAAGATGATGTTCTTCACCTTAATGGCAATACCATGATGATTAATGGTTTGGATACACTTACCTGTGATTCCATGGTGTACTGGTCAAAATTAGACTCAGGTTATGCCATGGGGAATGTTCGTTATCATCAGCCCGAGAAAGACCGACTGTTAACCACTGAAATTTTTCATTACTGGCAAACCGATGGGTATCGTGGGTCATCCTTTATTGCCAATGGTTATACACGAATTATAGAAACGAACAGGTTAATTGCTGCCAACGAAATTCATTATGATGATGATTTACAGTTAATGACATTATCCATAAATGCATCTGTTGAAGATCCAACCAGGGGTATTTTTGGTGATGAGATGGAAATTCAGTATGCAGATTCGCTGTTGGAAATGATTCATGTAGATAAAAATGCATTTGCTTATAATGATCTTGATCTGAAGATTGAAAAAAATGAACACTATCAAAAATTCAGGGATGAAATGACAAGCAGGGAATTGATTGCTCACTTTCAGGAAGAAAATATTTCACAACTTAAATTGATGAAAATGGCCACAACCTTATACCATGTTGTTGATGATAGTCTGGTTGCAGGAGAAAATACAGTTTCCGGAGATACCATTATAGTATCTTTTCAAGAGGGTGATATAAAGCGATTGCAAGTTCAAGGTGGGGCTCTTGGGGAATTTAATCCTGAAGGTAATAATACACGCATTGACACTACTGTATTCTATGGGGGAGAATTTATTGATTACCATATTGATGAGCAGCTTTCTTTCCTTTCTGAGGGGGCATTTATGGAATATGAAGGTACTAAATTAAGTGCCGGTGAAATTCTTGTGAATTGGGAAACAAATATATTGGATGCGATGTTGGCAAATGATGAGTATCCAACCGTTCAAACCAAGGGCGAATCACCAATGAAAGGTAAAAGTATGGTCTTTGATTTGGTAGCAAAACATGGCCGGATTATTAAGGGGAAAACGTCATTAAACCAAGGTTTTTATCACGGGAAAGAAGTATTTCGGGATGACCCCAATGTCTTTCATGTTCAAAGTAGTAAATACACATCCTGTGATTTAGATAATCCCCATTTTTATTTGGGTAGCCGAAAAATGAAAATGCTTCCGGGGGACAGGGTAATTGCAAAACCTCTCTGGCTGCATATTTATGATGTGCCAATTATAGGGCTGCCTTTGGCAGTATTCCCAAATAAAGGGGGACGGCGTCAAAGTGGCTGGATTATGCCATCATTTGATTCCTATAAAAGTATTGGGACTGGTTTTAGGAATTTTGGCTATTACTGGGCACCGAACGATTTTATGGACGAAAAAGTAGTAATCAATTTTTTTGATGAACAAGGTATTCATCTCAGTTCAAATTTCAATTATAAAAAAAGGAGTGGGTCGCGTTGGTACAATTTTCAATACAATGGAAATATATCTGGTACTTTAAAACGTAGACTTGACAGACTCCAAACTGATGAAATTATCAACCTTGCAGATGAAAAGTATGTGCGGGAAGACCAACGATTAAGTTGGAATCATAATCAGAAATTCGATCCCACACAGAGATTGGCTATTCGTTATGAATATGTCTCAAATAAGGACGCTTATCAAAATGATCAAGAGGTGAATTTACAAAATCGGTTAAAACAAAATTTATCATCCTCCTTTAATTACAGTAAAAACTGGAAGACCAGTTCAGCCTCTATTGGATTCAACCAATTCAGGGATTTATCCATTGAAAATAAAACTCCAGATTATTTTAATTTAAATGTAGGTGATTATAAGTCATATAAATATGAAGATGGACCCAAATTTAATTTTAGAATTGGCAGCAGAAAAATATTTGGCGTGGGTGACAGTTGGTACAATAGCATAACATCATCCTATACCATGAAAACCAGTATGGGGCGTCGGGATCATTCTCTTATCAGGGAAAATGATTCAACCTGGGCACTTGATGATACCACTAAATTGAAATATGGCGGCATTAAACATTCTGCCCGCCTGAGTGCACCCCAGACTTTTTTCAAATGGCTCACAGTAAATCCCAATTTATCCCTCCGGGAAGATTGGATATTTAATTATAAAATGGAAAATGATGAGGGTGAAGAAATAGATGTGGAAGGCTTTAAACGACGCCTCTCTTGGAATACCTCACTCTCCGTAAAAACAAAGGTGTATGGACTATTTCCATTTAGGGTTGGTAAATTAAATGCTATCCGTCATGTAATTACTCCCTCTCTAAGTTATCAATATCAACCTGACTTTTCAGACTCCCAATTTGGCGGTGATTTATATTTTCAAGATGGTGACCCAGATAAAGACTATTTCAAGGGGTCTTATGTAGGAAGTACATCTAAAACGGAAAAAAAGTCATACAGATTTTCAGTTGATAATGTATTTCAGGCAAAAATAAAAGATAAAAAGGGTGGCTATGATAAATCAAACTTCCTCACTTGGAATTCATCCATTTCATATAATACCCTGAAAGATTCCTTAAAATTATCTGAAATGACTTCTAACGTTCGAGTAAAAAGTTTTTCAGGAAGTGAATTATTTAGGGTAAGGATGTATCACAATTTTTACAAATTAGGGGGAAATGAGGGTGATGATGATAGAAAGCCTATTGACCAAATGCTAAACCTATTGGGTGGGGAATTACCTCGATTAACGCGAATGAATATATCTACCGATATGAAATTCAAATTATTCGGATCCGCAATTGGAACCCAATTGCAAAATGCTGAGGAGGACTCAACTGAAGATATTGAAGATGAATTTTATTCAATGGAGAAGCAGTCCAAATCAAAAAAGAAGGGAAATAATATTTGGGAATCGAAACTTCAGTTCAAATATTCTGCAGATTGGAAGCATACAGATGATGAATGGGATTATAAGTTTTCAATGAAAACAGTGAACTCGATCAATCTATCAAATAATTGGACGCTTTCTTATATAGCAGATTTTAATTTGAAAGAAAGGGAAATGACTTACCATAGTTTTAGAATTTACAGGCCACTGCACTGTTGGGAATTCAGCTTTAATTATTGGCCCCGGGGAAATAGTTCAGGTTTTTCATTACAGATCAATGTGAAAAATCCCGAGCTGAAAGATATAAAACTTACTTCAAAAGATGGTAAAAGAGGATTTAGCGGATTTTAATTATTATTTCTTTGACACTATTGCCATAATGGAAGAAATTTTCACCCCATGAATTTACGGGATAAATTGAAGGAGACTGCAATTCTCCTACCCATGCAGGCAGCAACTCAGTCAGAAGCAATTGAAGAACTTTTGGTTCATTTGCAATCTCTCGACCTATTATCTACCACCCACAAATTGCATGCTGCTATGATAGAAAAGGAGGAAACTTTACCTTCTGCTGCGGGTCGTGGAATTGCCTATCCCCACTCTACCTCAAGTGAAATTAACGATATGGTTTGTGTGCTTGGAATTTCAAAAAAAGGATTAGAATTTAATTCGCCAGATGGACAACTTTGCCATTTAATTCTGTTAACTTTGAGTCCCGAAGAAGACCCTTGCGAACATCGAAAATTTATTACCCGTTTTCGGATAATGTTTGATAATCCAGAAGTCCGATTTGGATTATTGGAAGCCAAAGATTGTGGCGAAATATTAGATATAATTCAGAATTGGGAAGAAGATGAAGCCAAGACCGACGATTTAAGCTGATGCAAAAATTTCGAACCATTAAAGGCACCCATGATCTTCTGCCGAATGAATTAATTATTTGGAGGGAAGTAGAAAACTTCATTCATAATATTATGCAGCAAAATGGCTATGGAGAAATCCGAACCCCGGCATTTGAAAACACTGAATTATTTGTTCGTGGAATAGGTACTGACACCGATATTGTTACCAAAGAAATGTACTCATGGACGGATCAAGGCGGGAATACCCTTACCCTAAAGCCTGAATTAACGGCTCCAGTTGCTCGGGCCTATCTTCAACATAAGCTGGTAAATCAAAGTCCAATTCATCGTCTCTATTATATGGATGCCTTATTCAGGAGAGAAAGACCGCAAAAAGGGAGACAACGGCAGTTTCATCAATTTGGTGCTGAGGCTATTGGGTCACCCAACCCCGAACAGGATGCAGAAATAATTGCCCTAGCATACAATATTTATAAAAAATTCGATATTCAGAAAATGTCCGTTCGTTTAAACAGCATCGGGAATGCAGAAATCCGACCTTTATATTTAGAGACACTTCGCTCCTCAATTAAAAAAATAGAAACGAAACTCTGTATTACCTGCCAAACACGAATAGAAAAAAACGCTCTGCGCTTATTTGATTGTAAAAATCCTCATTGTCAGGAATTATTAGATCAGTATGCACCCTATATTTATGACACAATTTCAGATGATGACCGCAACCATTTTGAAATGCTTACTCGGATTTTAAAAGAAATGGAAATCCCTTATTTTCATGATAAAAAACTGGTGCGGGGTTTGGATTACTACAGTCATACCACTTTTGAGATAACCTCATCTGTTTTAGGGGCTCAAGATGCCTTATGTGGAGGAGGGCGATATAATGGATTAATTGAGCAATTAGGTGGTAAACCCACGCCTGCAGTTGGGTTTGCAGCGGGAATAGAGCGACTAATTCTGGCATTGGATAAACAAAATAATTCTGGAAACCCACCAGATATTTATTTTATCCATTTGGGAGATGAAGCAGCAGTAACAGCCTCTAAAATAGCCAATGATCTCCGGCTAAATTGTGGAAAAATAGTGGTATTGGAAACCCTGCGCCGAAGTCTCAAAGCTCAAATGCGGGAAGCTGGAAGATGCGGGGCAAACACCACCATTATTTTGGGTGAAAAAGAATTAGCTGAAAGTAAAATAATTGTAAAAGATATGTCCACAGGAAATCAAAATGAAGTACCCATTTCTGAATTAATTAAATTCATTAGCAATAACTCCTGAGAATGACAGAAGCTTTCTGTATTCTTATACATTACCATGAAATAGCGTTAAAAGGTAAAAACCGCAGCTGGTTTGAACGTCGTTTAATCAAAAATATTAAACGGCAATTAAATGGACTCCCATTTACAAAAGTTCAATTAAATGCAGCACGTATATTCTGTTTTGGCATTGATGAATCGATGTGGAATGATTATGCCCTACGATTAAGAAAAGTGATGGGAATAAAACATTCCATTCTCATGACACAGGTTAAAGGCGATATAGACATAATCCAATCTGTGGCAGCAGCACATTTAAAGGATTTAGAATTTTTATCATTTCGCGTATCTGCACGGCGCCAATATAAAGATTTTCACCTTTCATCTCAGGATATAAACATAATAGTTGGAACGCATTTGCAGTCCATTTATTTGAAACCTGTAAAATTAAAGAATGCAGATGTGGATGTGGTCATTGAACTGGTAAAGGGTATGGCATATATTGGTCATGAAAAAATCCATGCATTTGGTGGATTGCCCGTTAAAACAAGTGAGCAAGCCGTGAGTATGATTTCTTCAGGGATTGATTCGCCCGTTTCCTCGTTTGAGATGTTGAAAAGAGGCGTGGAATTAACATACGTTCATTTTCACAGTGCTCCAGCAACAAGTCGTCAATCCATCCAAAATGTAGAAGAGATATTAACCGTTTTAGCGGGATACCAAATGCAGTGCAGAGTTTATATGGTTCCCCTTTTAGAGGTTCAACAGAAAATAATGGCAGAAGCACCCAATAAGCTGTGGGTCATACTTTTTAGACGGGCCATGATTAAGCTGGCATCCATGATTGCAGAAGAATTAGATATTCCCGCACTCATCAGTGGTGAATCTGTGGGACAGGTTGCATCCCAAACATTATCCAATATTCGCGCAACTGCTGATGCTGCCGACCGCCCTATTTTGAGACCCTTGGCTGGATTTAATAAAGAAGATATCGTTCGCATAGCGGAAAAAATTGGCACTTATGAAATCTCCATCGAACCCTATGATGATTGTTGTTCATTTTTTGTACCCATTCACCCGGAGACCAAAGCAAATTTGGAAGTGGTTCGTCAAACAGAAGCCAATATTGATTTTGGTAATATGTTTGACACTGCTTTAAAAAATACTTCCATTAAAACTATTGAACATCCTGATTATATAAAAAAATTGGTTCCTAGTTTGGAAAAAGTCAGTGATTAAAATTATATCATGGAATGTTAATGGAATTCGGGCAGCAATCAAAAAGGGCTTTTTGGATTTTGTTGAAAAATATGAACCAGATATTCTCTGTCTACAGGAAACCAAGGCACAACCTGAACAAGTAGAATTAGACCTTCCGAAATATCCCTATAAATATTGGAATTGGGCCGAGAAAAAAGGGTATTCAGGGACAGCCATATTTTCAAAAATTGAATCTATTGATTTTACTAAAGGATTGGATATTTCTAAACATGATTCTGAAGGGCGTGTTATTACTTTAGAATACTCAGATTATTATCTGGTAAATGTGTATACACCCAACTCAAAACGGGAATTAACCAGATTACCCTACCGTTACACGGAATGGGATCCTGATTTTTTAGATTTTGTGTATTCACTCGAAAAAGCCAAACCCGTTATTTTCTGCGGAGATTTGAATGTTGCTCATAGAGAAATTGATTTGGCAAATCCGAAAAGCAATAGGACTACTAAGTCTAATCCGGGAAATGCTGGGTTCACAGATGATGAACGAGAGGGGTTTGATAATATTTTGGCAAAAGGATTTATTGATACTTTCAGGGAGTTTCATTCTGAAAGTGGTAATTACAGTTGGTGGAGTTACCGTGCAAATGCAAGAGAGCGAAATATTGGTTGGAGAATTGATTATATCTGTACATCCCCAAATCTCAAGCCTAAATTACAGAATGCATCCATTCACCCTGAAGTAATGGGTTCGGATCATGCGCCTATTTCACTGGAAATAAACATTTAAATTGCTGTCAGCCACTCGTATAAAACAAATCAAATCTCTTCATCAGAAGAAATTTCGCAGGCAAGAAAATCAATTTCTATTAGAGGGTAATCGCCTCATAGACCAGGCATTATCAGCCAACGCACAAATATTAGAAGTGTGGATGACGCAAAAAAATATGGACTCAGATTTTGGAAGAAACAATCTTCAAAAATTTGAAGAAAAAAAGAT
The DNA here is from genome assembly GCA_964524135.1 of uncultured bacterium. Taxonomy (GTDB): domain Bacteria; phylum Fidelibacterota; class Marinisomatia; order SCGC-AAA003-L08; family D37C17; genus D37C17. The sequence goes on along the minus strand of CAZGBZ010000005.1, from coordinate 11,806 downwards.
ACCTTTCAGTGTAGCTCCTGACAAAATAATCAGGCAGATGAGTGACAGCCTCAATGATCAGGGTATAATTGCACTTACACCTATTCCAATATATGAAAAATATAATAATCCCCCCCAAAAGGCAATTTATCTTGATGGAATTTCTGATCCTGGAAATATGGGTACTGTTTTACGAACTGCAGCCTGGTTTGGAATTAAATCAATATTTCGCACTCCTGAATGTGTAGATCCTTTCAACTCAAAGGTGGTTCGCTCAGCCATGGGAGCGCATTTTTATTTTTCACATTTTGATGCAATACCGGAAGAAAAAATATTAGGTGACTACACCAAAGCCGGTATGGAAATATTGGGGTCAGATATGAATGGAAGTCCCATTCAATCTGTCAACATTCAGGATACAAATGGGTGGATTTTGGTATTGGGAAATGAAGCCCATGGCATTGGTGAATTGGCACAAGCCTTTATTACATCAACTATTTCAATTCCGGGCATGGAAGGAATGGAAAGCTTAAATGTTTCTGTAGCAGGGGGCAATTTACTCCATACACTCACTTCGAAACTATCTGTTACAAACTGAATAGACTTATTTTTATGAATTATCCAGTAAAAATGTCTACTTTTATCATCTATATATTAATAAAAGTAATTTAGAATAATTGAAAGAGAAAAGGAATTAAGGATGTTGCGGATAATAGGAATATTAATTTTAACACAAATTGGTTTGGCACAACAAGTGCAGGAGGGTTCTCCATATAGCCGTCTTCAGGGATTGGATTATAATTACCATGTAATCGACCTTCCTAATGTTGATGCAAAAGCGTTGTTAGCAGAAGATTCTAACAGAGCTGCAGGCACTCCATTTCGCTATGGACATAAACACTTTGTAGATTTTTCAACGGAAGATTCTGGAGTTTGGGAAGAAACTGCAGATGGAGGTCTTTTCTGGCAGATAAGTGTTAAATCTGAAAATGCCTATGCATTGAGTTTTGAGTATGACAACTTTTTTATTCCTGAAGGTGGAGAATTATATGTGCTCAGTCCCGGTTATGAAATGATTCAAGGTGCTTATACATCCATAAACAATAGTAATAGGGGTCGTTTTGCTACCCCTCATTTAAAAGGGGATACTGCCATTATCGAATATTACCAACCTGCCGGAACTAATGGAATCCTATCATTAGTCATTACAGAAATTATTCATGATTATCGAGATATTATGCGTTTCAGTGATGAAGATCGAGAAAGAAATTGTGGAGAAAATGCGGTCTGTTATGAAGATGAGGGCTATCAAGAACCTATTGATGCTGCTGCATGGCTGGACATGGGTGGTTTTATCTGTTCTGGCGCAATGGTGAATAATGTCCGTCAGGATCTTACCCCTTACTTTCTCACAGCCTGGCATTGTGTAGACGGTGATTATCCTCCTACCTTTAGATTTTATTTTAATTATGAAACCACAAGCTGTTCAGGATCCTGGGCTAGTCAAGGCTCTTATGCCTATAGTTCAGATTTAGTTGCCGATTCAGATGGCATGGACAGTGATTGGGCACTATTGCTAATAGATGATGACATTGAAGATTCATGGAATGTGTTTTATGCGGGTTGGGATGCGGTAGGTGATTATCCGCTCATTTCTTGTGGAGTTCATCATCCAGGTGGTGATCCAAAGAAAATAAATATTGATGACGATCAAGCTTGGGGAGATTATTGGGATAATGCTGGTGGAGTGACTACTCATTGGAAAGTAAATTGGGATGAAGGTGGAACCGAAGGTGGGTCTTCCGGATCACCGCTCTTTAATGACAGTTTTCAAATTGTAGGTCAACTATCAGGTGGTCCTGCAGGCGCTTGTGGGACATCATATGATTTATATGGAAAATTTTCCCGTGGTTGGGATTGGGATTTGCCCTCCAACCGCAGAATGATTGACTGGCTGGACCCTGATTACACTGGTACATTGGTAATAGATGGAACCTATGTTGAAGTAACCGGAATGCTCGGTGATCTTAATTCTGACGATATGGTCAATATACTTGATATAATAGCCCTTGCGAATCTCATTTTTGAAGGAAACCCAACTGCCGAAGAAATGGCTGCAGCAGACCTGAATGGTGATGGCATTCTCAATATTCTGGATATAATTGCCATAGTAAATATTATACTTGATAATTAATAGAATTCAACAATTCAAGTAATTCAATTTATTTCTTTCCACGGTTTTGACAGATTTTGAATCAAAAAATACTCACCCATTTTATTAAATTAATATTCCTTTTTACATTAATTTCAATCTTCTCGAATTGTTATAAAAGCGTTGAGGAGTCTGATTTGTTGCATAAATCAAATCCAGATGGTTTATATGGAAATAGTTTTACAATCACAGTTAAAAATAAAATAGATGATTTACTCAATTCCCCAAGTGAATACTTAGGAAAAGAGGTTCTTGTTACTGGCGAAATAACTGAAGTATGCCCTATGAGGGGTTGCTGGATTGAAATTAAAGATCCAGAAACAAATTCAAATATTAGGGTGAAGATAACAGATGGGGCTATAGTTTTCCCGCTTTCTGGGAAAGGAAAATATGTAGATGTTAAAGGTACATTTACAAAGATAAATTTTACTGAGGAACAGGCAAAAAATTGGAAAATCCATTTAGCTGAGGAGCAAGGCATTCACCTAATTCCTGATGAGGTTATTATAGCCGAAAAAGACTTAGTGGAATATAAAATTAATGGTAAGGGAGCTAATATTTATACTTATGGGTGTAAATGAAAATTCTCATATAAGGTCGGAATCACTTCTCTCCATTTTTCCCAAATTTGCTGCTAAAATAACCTGCTTTATGCAGGTTTTTTAATGTTGATATTTTTTTAATAAAATTATCTATTATTCCAAACTGAAAACACCCCGTATGGGATAATGGTCAGAAAATAAATTTGGATTTGGTGACATTTTAATAATTTTCCGTTCAATGGATTTAAACTGAAAATCCCCCGATTTTACCAGAATATAGTCCAATAATTCTGGATTATTTCCTGTTGTAGAAATCTTTAATTCTCCCAAAAGGGCACCATTTTCAAATTTTAATTTTTCCAGCATTTTTCCCAAATGTCCAGGCTTAGAAATATTCAAATCTCCACAGAGAATAAGGGGTATCTCATTATCATTATTGGGAATAATCAGGTTTTTATATATTTCTGTATATTGATGGGTACGGATTTCATGATATTTAGTTTTATAATCAGCCTGTAAATGAGTATTAATAATATGAAATTCCTGACCATCTTGAAATACCGAGTAAAGTTTGGCTCCTTTAGTTGAGAGTGCATCCCAATTTTTTTGTTTGGTAAATACAATTTTGTCAATGAGAGTAATTGGACTCTTACTCACAACCCACAGCCCACTATTTGATTTTCCCAGACAGATAATATCATCAGGAATAATTTGGTGGGGATATATTATTTTTAATTCCTCATACATGATTTTTCGAATTTTATCTGAAAATGCTTCCTGAAAGAGGATGACATCATAATTTTTTGCAGTATTGATTGTATGTACAATATTCTCCGCCCTCTCTACCCTGTTATGCAGCCACCCATAAGGTCCATTGAGCATTTTAATATTCCATGATAATATTGTCAGGTCATTTTCTTCTGCTGAGAAAACAGAACCAACGAAGATTGATATAAAAAGGAGAGTTTTAGGCAGCATGTGGCAGAAATTTACACTCTTTACAAATTATGGAAGGGAATAATTTAATAATAGAAAATGATATATTCATCAGACAGCTTTAAATAAGGAATAGTGAATGTATAATCTATCAGACGTGTAACATAATGAATTCATAAACCCGTTAGATGGTTAATGCAGCAATCAACAAATAATTCTCCTACTCATTCAACAACACTCCCATTCGATATGATGCCTGCTGGTTATAAATTTTATCCAAGTTGATAATCTCCATGGCTTTGGGGACTATCTTGGTGAAATGGACTTTCTCCTTTTTCCAATGGGTGATAATATCCTTGGCAAAGGGTGACCCGGTATGAAAGCGGTGGCTGCGCAGGAGGCGTATTATTAAGAGCTCATCATCTTCGTTTACCGAGGCGGTTTTTACATAATCTTTATTAATATTATCCAAATTGCTTTTGGTTTTAGAATATAAGAAAGCTGTTCCACCAGTCATACCAGCACCAAAATTTTGACCAATACTATCCAAAACAATTATCGTCCCACGAGTCATATATTCACAACCATGGTTGCCGATGCCTTCCACCACGGCAGTAGCGCCACTATTTCTTACAGCAAACCGTTCCCCTGCTCGGCCGGCAATATGTATTCGACCCCCAGTTGCACCATAAAGAGCCGTATTTCCAATGATAGTCATATTTGCCTTGGTTTCCCGCACCGATTTATCCAACCGAATAGTGATGATGCCTCCATTCATGCCTTTGCCTACATAATCGTTGGCGATTCCTTTCAGCCGAAGTTCTATACCATGCACCAAAAAGGCACCTAAACTTTGCCCGGCAACTCCCGTCATTCGATACTGTAAATTACCTTTAAACATCCCCTGCCCGTGTAACTGGGAGAGTTCACCGGAAAGGCGAGTACCAATGGCTCTGTCCGTATTGGTAACTGGCAGACGAAATACTGCCCTGCCGTGAGTCATAATTTCCAGCCGATGATCTTGAATAATACGTTCATCTACTTGAGGTACAGTATGAGATTTTACTAATTTCATTTTCACTGATGGAGGAAACTGAAAATTATCTGCTGTTTGATTTTTTAAAAAATGATTTAAGAATAGTATATTGTTTTTTGAAGTTTTTTCCTGTGAAGGATTTATTTCCAATAAATCTATTCTACCCATAATATTTTTCAACGAACGATAACCATGTTCAACTAAAATATTTGCAACCCCTTTGGCAATGTTATTTAAATAATTGGAAACATCCTCTGGTGTTCCTTTAAAGCGTGAAACCAATCCTTCATCCTGAGTGGCAATTCCCACAGGGCAAGTATTGCGATGGCATTGTCGTGCCATAATGCAGCCAATGGCTATGAGGGCTGAGGTACCAAAGTCATATTCTTCTGCTCCCAACAGGGCTGCTATAATAATATCGTTTGCAAATTTTATTCCCCCATCAACTCTTAAAATAACCCGGTTCCTCAATTGGGCATCCATAAGGGCAGAGTGAACTTCCTTGAGACCAATTTCCCAGGGCACACCTGTATGCTTCAATGAACTCAACGGACTTGAGCCCGTCCCCCCCTCTCCACCAGCCACCAATATAATATCGGCTCCGGCTTTTACCACACCGCAGGCAATAACCCCTATCCCGGGCTGGGCTACCAGTTTAACCGATACTGCTGCTTTGGGATTCACCTGCTTAAAATCAAAAATGAGTTGAGCCAAATCTTCAATACTATAAATATCATGATGAGGCGGAGGAGAAATAAGAGGTACGCCGGGAGTGGTACCCCGTGCATTGGCAATATAAAGGGTTACCTTGGTACCAGGGAGTTGACCACCTTCGCCGGGTTTGGCGCCTTGGGCAATTTTAATTTGGATTTCCCGTGCGGCAGTTAAATAATCTGGGGTGACTCCAAAACGACCGCTTGCCACCTGCTTGATGTAACAATTTTCAGATTTATCTGGATTCTGATGTGCGAAACGATCCGTATGCTCGCCGCCCTCTCCACTGTTACTACGGATACCTGCCATATTTGCTCCTTTGGCTAATATCCGATGAGCCGGTTCAGAAATGGCACCAAAAGACATAGCCCCCAATCCAAATCTGCGTAATATCTCTCGGGGTTTTTCAACTTGCTCTGCAGTGATAGTCCCTTGTTTTTTTATCTGAAAGTAATCACGAATCATTATAGGGGCATCTAATTTCATTTCCTCAACATGTTGATTTCCTGCCAATTTCTGCAACTTTGTAAAAACCAGGGGAGCATTGGAGTGCATTTCTCCATTTTTTTTAAATTTATATCTTCCATATTCAGGAAGCACGGAATTATCAATATTAAAAGCGAGAGTATTTCTAGCATTAACCAATTTATGAAGTGTCCTGCAATTGGTATTTCCGGAGATATTTGAAATATAGGGGAAATATAAATTTCTAAAAGATTTGGATAATCCCAAACTATGGAAAAGCATACTGCCATGATAACTGCTAAAGGTGGAAATTCCCATCTTTGCCATAATTTTTAACAAACCTTTTTCTAAAGCATAGCGGTAGTTTGACATACAACCTGCCCAATTTTCATTTTGATAAGTATGGCGAATAATATCGTAGGCGAGGTAGGGATAAACCGCACTGGCACCCATTCCTATGAGACAGGCAATTTGATGATCATCAACGGCATCTCCAGTTACGGGAATGATTGATACCCTATTTCTATATTTTTTTTCAGTCAAATGATGATGTACTGCTGATACCGCCAATAACATGGGAATGGGAAATTTATTTTCATTAAGTCCCTCATCTGACAAAAATAAAATCCGAGCTCCATTTTTTACGGCTTTTTCACAATCTAAAGCTATTTCTGATAATTTATTTTCTAAAGAATCTTCTTTCCTATATAAACATGAAATCAATTTATGTTTAAAGCGCCCATGTTGCTGTCGAAGAAGTTTTACGTCCAATGGCGACAATACGGGGCTGGGAATACGAATGATTCCCTTAAATTTGGTGGTGTCAGCCAGCATGTTTTCTTCAGAACCTAAATATTTACAAAGGTTGGTTACCAATTTTTCCCGAATGGGATCAATGGGAGGATTAGTCACCTGAGCAAAAGATTGTTTAAAATAATCGTAAAGTTTTCGATTTATGACGGACATTGTTGCAGGGGGAGTATCATCACCCATTGATCCGATGGGCTCCCTCCCGCTTTGTGCCATGGGCAGTAAAACGCGGTTAATGGCTTCCTTATCAAATCCAAATGCAATAGATAACTGCTCATTAAATCGTTTAGGAGATTTTGACCAGGGCTGAAATTCCTCCTCCGCCTTGCTTCGTTTTATCCGCACCAAATTCGTTTTAATAAATTCTGAATAGGCAAAAGATTGAGATACTTGTCGTTTAATTTCATTATTTTCCAGTATTCCCTTCCCGCCCAAAGAGAGGCTGAATATTTCCCCGGCTGACATGTGACGATGCTGGGCCAGTTCTTTGGGTGGGATATCAATCACCCCGGCTTCAGAAGCCATGATCACCAATCCGTCCTTTACAATAGTATAGCGGAGTGGGCGCAGTCCATTTCTATCTAATTTGGCACAGACAAAATCTCCATCGGTAAATACTAATGCTGCAGGACCATCCCAGGGTTCTAATAAATTTTCATGGTATATGAAGAAATCTTTTAAGGATCTGGACATCTTTGAATCATACTGATAAGGATCGGGAATCAACATCATTATGGCATGGAGAACTGACCTCCCACTGCGGGTGAGAAACTCCAATATATTATCCAGACTATAGGAGTCGGATCCATCCATCCTCACTATTGGAAATAATTTCTTTAAATTGGATCTCCAAAAGGAAGATTTTAGAGATTTCTCTCGAGCCTGCATCCATAAGCGATTGCCCTTAATGGTATTGATTTCTCCATTATGTGCCAGAAAACGAAAGGGCTGCGCCATACGCCAATTGGAAATGGTGTTGGTGGAAAAACGCTCATGAAATATGGAAACTCGAACCTTAAAATCGGGGTGTTTTAAGTCGTCATAGAAACGATCCAATTGACTGGCAACCATGAGCCCCTTATACACTATTGTTTTTGATGATAACGAGCAGAAATGTACCAGCTCTTCAGAATGGTTTATTTCATTTTCAATTAATTTCCGCAACAGGAACAAGCGTGTTTCAACCGATTTACTCTTAATATCTTTTGGAGCGAAGAAATATTGAAAAATAAGAGGGCAGGATTTCAAAGCAGTTTTTCCCAAAACTGATAGATTCACGGGTACTTTCCGCTTTCCTAAATATTGAATTTTTAATTTTTCACAGGCATTTTTAATTTCATTTTCAGTGGACTTCTGCAATTTTGGTGGCACGAAAACCATCCCAATACCCAAGACTTGGTTGGAGCTTAATTTATATTTGAATAAATGTTCCACAATTGGAATGAAAAATGTTTGGGGGATATCAACGAGTACCCCTACACCGTCGCCAGTTTCTTCATCTGCCCCGGTGGCTCCGCGATGCTGCATATTTTTAAGCGCTTTGAATGACAGCTCCAAAGCCCTGCGAGATGGAGTCCCTGTGGATTCAGCTATAAATCCAATTCCACATGCGTCATGGAATTGATCTATATTCGATTGTGATGAATATATGTGTGATTCCATTCTATCCAATTATTGATAATTTCATATTCGTATATAAGAAATATTAATACTAAGTACAAACAGTATTTATAATATATACGGGTCTGCGTGAGCATTCGCAGACCCGTACGTGGAGAAAACAACAGAAAGAATACTATCCGATTGCTACAGAGCCTTTTTCACCAGTTCTTATACGGATGCATTCTTCTATTGGAAGGATGAAAATTTTCCCTCGCCCTTTATCACCATCTTTTTTTGCAACAATGGTTATGGCTTCAATTACAGAATCAACAAATTCATCATTAACCGCTACTTCTAATCTCACTTTGTTTAAAAGTTTGATTTCATGAGCCACACCCCTGTACACCTCCTGAAGGGGATATTCTACACCCTGCCCCTTGGCGTTGGTTATAGTGAATTTGTAAATTTTTCGTTTTAACAATTCTTCCTTAATTTGAGGAAGTTCTTCTGGTTGAATTACTGCAATAATTAATTTCATAAATGTCTCCTATTCTACGGTAAATATTTGAAATCCTGCATAGGCTTCTTCTTTATGCTCACTGATATCCAGCCCTAATAATTCTTCTTCTTCAGAAACACGAAGTAAATTAACAGCTTTCAGAATTGAAAAAAGAACGAACATGGTAACAAACGCCCAAATGGGTATCGCCAGTGACCCAATAATCTGGGCAACTATTGGATGTCCTCCAAAAAGACCCGTAGCTATACCTCCCCAAATACCACACAAGCCATGTACCGGCCAAGCTCCCACAGGATCATCAATTCTGAGTTTATCCAGCAGCAATATGCCGCCAACCACTAAAATGCCAGCAACCAAGCCAATGATGATGGCTTCTACATTGGTAACCGAATCACAATTTGCAGTAATTCCTACCAAGCCTGCCAATGCTCCATTGAGAGCCATGGTTAAATCTGGTTTATTAAATCTAAACCAAGCTGTTAGCATGGCAAAAACAGCTCCAGCTGAAGCAGCAAGAGTAGTATTTACCGCTATTAACATAACAGCATTGGTATTCTCTTCACCCACAATTGCCAATTGACTTCCCGGATTAAATCCATACCAGCCTACCCACAGAATAAAAACACCTAAGGCAGATAGGGCAAGATTTGACCCAGGCATTGCATTGGGTTTACCGCTTTTTGCAAATCTGCCAATTCGGGGACCCAATACCATAGCTCCTGCCAAGCCAGCGAAACCACCAACCGCATGGACTACCAGTGAGCCGGCAAAATCATAAAATCCCAATTGATCTAACCAGCCGCCACCCCATTTCCAGTATCCGCTGATGGGATAAATAATTCCCGTCAAAATTACTGAATAAATGAGGTAGGCAGAAAACTTCATTCTTCCGGCAACAGCTCCAGAAACTATTGTGGCTGCTGTTGCTGCAAATGCTACCTGAAATAACCAGTCAACTTGTGGAAATAGAACTCCTGCTCCAGGCGAATCACCTACTGCGCTCACCCCCATACCAGCAAAAGCAAACCAGCCGTTACCATCTCCAGGGTACATGATTCCATAGCCTACAATATAATACAATAAGGCACCGGCACTTAAGTCCATAATATTTTTAAAGAGGATATTTACTGTGTTTTTGGTGCTGTTTAAACCCGCTTCCAACATTGCAAATCCAGCCTGCATAAACAGAACCAGAACGGCGGCTATAAAAAGGAAAAAGTTGTCAATGGCGTAGGCGTTTATTTCGGCTGTCAATCCATCATCTGCCAAAAGGTAAGAGCCCAGAAAGAAAAAGAGTAACCAGAGTATTTTATTTTTCATTTTCTACCCCCCAATTAAAAATTAACGCCAAATACAAGGAAGGAAATTTCCTTATTTGGATTAATAATATATGAAACTGAGAAATTATCTCTACCGGCAGTAACGCCCAGGCTCACCGGTGCAAACTCTCCATCTATGCTATAAGCTCCATTTCCTAATCCCAATGAAAAAGCGCCATGTGTGACTTCTATATATGCTGAATTTCTAGAATTACCATCATCATCATAATCCCCACTCAGATTAGCTGCAGCTAAAATAGAAACAGGTCCTACATCTGCAGCACCGCTGAGCTCAATGATATGTTTATCTATATTCATTAGTGAATCTGCACCACCATACGCAGGGAAGAAATAATCGGTCACTGTGAGTCCAACAGGACCAACCGTAGTTGATGCGTAAAGGTCACATTCATTTTCTGCAGTTTCAGATGTACCTATTGGATCTGTTAGCGGAAATGATCCCCAAGCACCAAATGAAACAGGGCCAATGGTGGTTTCAATAGATGGCTGAACTGAGAGAGCGTTGCCGTAATCTGTACCCCGCCACACATAGCGGCTCACCATATCTGCCCCAATACTTGCCTCAGCATACAGGGCTGATAAGGTTAGGAAGGTATATATAATTAATACCGGAAAAAATCTCATTTTTGTATCTCCTTTTTATATTTTTTGGATGATTAAATTTAGACGTCTATCTTATTTGCCTAAATATTGATGTCTAATAATATTAGCATTATATAATATAATACAATATATATTTAGGTAATATTTAATATTTAGCTTGTAATTTTATGCTATTATTATAATATACTTAATATTTAAGGTATAAGATGGGTTAATAATTTCAGTCAAAATTTAAAATTATTGCTTCGCTATTTGAAATCAATAAAAACCCTGCCCAAAGTCTTTTGTAACTCCGTAAATTAATGTATCAAATTAAAATAAGGAAAAATGAGATGAAGTTTACAATTTTGGTTATTTCAGTAATGTTTTTATTCACTGGTTGCGCAGTCAAATCGGTTGAAACTACAGACAAACCTGCATCGGAAGAACTTGTCGAACCTAAAGAACCGGTTGAGCCCATAGAGCCTGTACAAGGAGTGCTGCCGGCAATGCCCTCAGTGAAAATGGTAGCCATACCTGATATCCCTGTTAAAACAGATTCATCAATAGGAAATAATATATCTATTAATCAAGTAGTAGAAGCCGCCTGTGGTCAATGTCAATTTAGAATGGCTGAAAAATCTGGTTGTGACTTAGCAGTTAAAATTGAGGGAAAATTTTACTTTGTGGATGGAACCACTATTCATGATCATGGTGATGCCCATGCAGATGATGGATTTTGCCAAGTCATCCGCCAGGCGAAAGTTAAGGGGGAAATTATTGATGGGCGGTTTAAGGCAGAATCATTTACTTTAGTAAAATAGAATTATCAAAAGAGGATCTAGGAAACTTCTATATCAAACCAATACAATCTCCGTTATCTCCGGTTCAGTACCAATCCGGAAAGGCGGTCCCCAATACCCTGTTCCCTGATTGATGTAAATCCAGGTATTATCCCGTTTGTGTAACCCCTTAAGGAAAGGGTGCGCCATTTGTACTAATAAGCTAAATGGGAAATATTGACCTCCATGAGTATGCCCAGAAAGTTGAAGATCAAATCCATATTTT
>CAZGBZ010000004.1:12918-29005 GCA_964524135.1 uncultured bacterium | reverse complement strand
GGTCACCCGCGGCGATTGCGGGGAATCATGCCAAACACCGACGCGTTTTGAGCTCGAACCCCTGCCGCCGACACACCCGGCTCAAGGCGAGGCCCTGGCCACGCCTTACGCGATCGAGGTATCCGGGCAGACGCTCTACGTGACGGCAGCCGGTTCCGACAAACTGGTCACCATCGACAGCGGTTCTGGAGCCATACTCGACCGGACTGACGTCGGCGCCGTACCCAGGGGCATTGCACTCACAGAAAACAGTGAGGCTTACGTCTACAACGCCGTCGACAATTCCGTTTCGGTCGTTGATATCACCGATACAGCAGCACTGTCGGTACTGGCAACGATACAGCTCGAAGACCCAACAGATTCGACCGTCAAAGCCGGCAGGCGACTGTTCAACGATGCCAGCATGTCGACAAGCGGGACATTCTCCTGTGAGAGCTGCCATCCTGATGGCCATACCGATCAATTGCTCTGGGTCCTGGACACCCCGAGATGCGATTTGGCGGGATGTACACAAATACCCCCACGCCTGACCATGCCCGTGAGGGGAGCCCGGGATACGGAACCCTATCACTGGGACGGGATCCCCGGTGACCCCTTCGGTGGCAACAACACCGCGTCAATTAATGCGGCTGTTGATCCAAACTGCACCGATGCTGAAGGCTGCGCACGGGTACTCGTAGACGGCAGTCTCGCAACCACCATGTGCGAAGTTGGCCAATGCGGAACGAATCAAAGCGGGCAGGCAGGTGCTTTGAACGATGAAGAACGATCACTGCTGGCACAGTTTGTACTGAGCGTTCCCTACCCGCCTTCACCCACGCGATCGTTCAACAACGTGTTGTCGGAAACAGCGAAGGACGGATTCTTCAATTTCAATTACGTGAACAACGCCTCGGGTCGCGCGACCGGCGCACAGACCTGCGGCAACTGCCACCTGACGCCGTTCCTGGTCAGCACCAACACACCTGGTACCGGTATGGATGCACCCACCTGGCGTGGTGCCTATGACCGCTGGATGATCCTGCCCCAGGGAAGGATCAACATTGCCGACCTGCTTAACATCGTTAACATGGATGACAGCTTTCCTGAGCAGGACATGTGGACCCTGGCGGGTTCCACGCTCAGCAACTGGCACATGGTGATCGAAGGCAGTACCGGTTACCCGGGCGCATTCGCGCGCCAGGTAACCCTGAACCAGAGAACCGCAGAGACTGATCTCACCAGGCAACTGCTTGAAACCTACGAGCAAGCCGCCACTGACGCGACAATCGTTCTGCAGGGAGAGGGCGTCCTGATCAACGGAACCGAGGTCACTGCGGTTGGCCTGGACTTCGTCAACGATCTATACCGGGTGAGAAACGGTACCAGCATGTATACACAGCCCGAGCTCCTGAAACTCGCAGCGAGCGGCGAACTATTGCTGACACTGACAGGCCGATCAGGTGAATCAGTCAGCTATCACGCACCACAACCGGCCATCTGGCCGGATCGGAACATCTGGCAACAGACCCGCAATGTGGAGATTCCTTTCCTTGGCAGCGATGACAGCCTCGTCTTCAGGGCTCGCCATCTATCTGCGGCCAGAAGCATTTTCGTGAACGGCAGTCGCACCAGCGGCCAGGTTGCCTGTGTTACCGGCAACATGCCGGACTGCCAGGATGAACGTGTGCAGGTGGTACTCGACGAACCACCGCCTGAAGGAGGATTGCACTTCCTGCAACTGATGAACGATGGCGGTCTGATCAGCAATGACATGATGTTTTTCAGCGAGCAGGCGCCCCAGCCACCGCGCCCAGGCAACCTGATCAGCAGCGGTGGCAGCTTCTCAACCGGTCAATTTGACGAACACTGGAACACGGTTGAACTCGTCACGAATTCAATCAGGGTATTTGGCGGTGAAGTCTTGATCAGTCTGCGTGAAACCTCCACCGAACCCTGGCGGGCACAGATCAGCCACTCCGTCATGGTGACTGCAGGCCAGGAATACACCTTGTGCTATGAAGCCAGGTCAACAGGATCGCGCTGGATGACTGCCTACCTCGACACCAATCTCGATGGCTATCGAAACCTGTCTGGTGGTCAATTCCGGTCGAGCCTCTCGAGTTCAATGCAATCATTTGCGCATACCTTCACAGTCGAAGAGACAGACCTCCGCGCCAGGGTAGCATTTGACTTTGCCCAGAACACAGCAAGCGTTTTCATTGACAATGTTGGGCTATATGAAGGTACCGGTTGCGGGTCACCCTGATCCTGCAGCCCGGTCTCAGACAGCCCGTCTCTCTCCCAGCTGCCGCTGGATATCAGCGTGCACTTCCCGTGTGATCCTGTACCGGTGAATCAGGCTGATCGGGATCAGGTACAACAACGGAATAGCAACACCGACAACCAAGCCCAGCCTGAATATCATATCCGCAGGGACTTCACTCGGTGCGACGTTCGTCGGAAACTGGATCAAGGTGATAATGAGCCCCCCAAGTACAATGCCGACACTGGATACAGCCTTTCCGGAGAATGAGATAGCCGCCACAAACATACCTTCCTGTCGATAACCAGTTTGGAGCTCCTGATCATCCAGGATGTCCGCGAGAACCGAGGAAGAAATGATGCCCTGGACAACCGCAACACCAGCGGCAAAAACACCTGCACCGACGAGAATCACCAGGAGCATGGGGTCACCGTTGTCCGGCAGTACGTCCGCAAATCGCAACATGATGATAGCAATGCCATCAAACAGACTGACATAGGCACACCAGAGCAGAATGACTTTTTTGTCCCATCGTCTCTGGATCCCGGCCACCAGCGGAAAGGCCAGCACAGCGCCGGTGGCTGACAACGCAAACCAGCGCAGATCTTCACTGTTCAGACCCCAGAAAAAAGTCGTCATGTAGATACCGATGTTGGCAGTGGTCCCTCCCAGGGCAGACACAAGAATCATGATGATAAAAATCAGGGCAAACTGCCGGTTCTTCAGCGCCATCAACAATTCACGCCCCATGGCGGCAAGCCCGAAGGCTGAAGCAGACTTGTGCTGGCGCAGGTAAGGAACTTCCTTCAGCGTGAGCACGGTCGTCAGCAGAGCACCCCCTGAAAGCAGGACCCCGGCCACCAGACCCACCATCGGATACCCTGCCGGGTTTAGCTGACCCACCGGGAATTGCTCACTGGCAGTGAGCAGGAAGGTGTAAACAAACACCGGCAGCGAGACGCCGATAATCCAGCCGATGGCATATCGATAGGACATGATCGATGTCCGCTCGTGGTAATCATCGGACAGTTCGGTTGCTATGGCTGCCCACGGTACAAAATAAAGTGTCATCAGGCCCCGGGTCAGGATGACGAACGTCAGCAGCCAGGTCAGCATCTGGAAATCTGACATCCCTTCAGGCGGGACGAAAATCGCGTAAATCCCAATACCAAGAGGTACTGATGCGATGAGCATCAACGGATGACGGCGGCCCCACCTCGACTGGAGGTTGTCGGAGTAACTCGCAACAATCGGGTCCGTGATGGCGTCGAAGACGATCGCTATGGCAAGTACAATCGAAACGCTGAAAGCATCAATGCCGTGTATCTGGTTGTAAAAAAGCAGGATGAAGGTGTTGAAGACCCAGTTCTTGACTGTGTCCGGGATAGCCCCGATGCCCTGGTTCAGCTTGATCCTGAAGCCGACAGGGACTTCTCTTTCTAACCTC
Organism: uncultured bacterium; assembly: GCA_964524135.1. Lineage (GTDB taxonomy): Bacteria > Fidelibacterota > Marinisomatia > SCGC-AAA003-L08 > D37C17 > D37C17. The sequence goes on along the minus strand of CAZGBZ010000004.1, from coordinate 25,313 downwards.
TGGTATTCCGGCACTATCGATACCGCCACATCGCCAGCTCGTATCGTGCCGTATGTCACAGGTCATGTCTAATAACTTCGTTCCGCCCGACCCGCGCCCGGGCCATGCAGCCGAACCAGGAACTTCACCCAAACTCTGGATGAATTTACAAGCCACCTGTGATCTTGACAAAGCCTTAGCCGCAAGGAGCGCAGCGCAAATCGTAGAGCCGGAAACAGCCTCGGCTATGTCTCCGGTATGGCGTAAAAGATAAGATAAAAGAAGTTTTGAATCAGAACCGGTAACTGTCAGATGAAGTCTGAACTACTACACATCAAGTATGACCAAAAGAAAGCATGGCGTCTGCGACCTTAATGAAACCAGCGATATTAGCGCCTGCTAAGTAATCAACACCCCCTGATTTTTGACCATACTCTACGCAACTGTCATGGATACCCCCCATGATGCCTCGTAATCGTTCTTCCAACTCCTCCTCAGTCCAGGAGACTCGCGAACTATTTTGACTCATCTCCAGGCCGGAAACCGCGACGCCTCCAGCATTCGCAGCTTTACTTGGCGCATAAAGAATGCCTGCATCCTGAAAAACCTCGATCCCCGCGAGTTCAGTGGGCATGTTGGCGCCCTCAGCAATTCCCATGCAGCCATTGCCTACAAGTGTCTTCGCGTCGTCTCCACTGATTTCATTCTGAGTAGCGCATGGTAAGGCGATATCACAGGCCACTCCCCATGGTCTGCCCTCGTGGAAACTCGCTGATTTGTACTTTTCCGCATATTCGCCGATGCGTCCGCGGCGGACATTTTTGAGATCAAGCACGAAGTCCAGTTTTTCCTCATCAATACCACCAGGGTCATGGATGAAACCAGAAGAATCTGAAAGCGTAACAACCTTACCACCCAGGTGATTAACTTTTTGCAGGGCATAACTCGCCACGTTCCCTGAGCCGGATATGGCAACTGTCTTTCCTTTGAACCCGTCGCCTTTGTGTTCAAGCATGTTCTGCATAAAATAGACGGTGCCGTAACCGGTGGCCTCTGTTCGTATCTTGCTGCCACCAAACGCCATACCCTTTCCTGTCAAAACGCCCACAAAACGATTCGCTATCCGCTTGTACTGTCCGAACAGGAACCCTATTTCTCTTGCACCGACACCTATGTCACCGGCAGGTACATCAGTATCTTCTCCGATGTGTCTATACAATTCAGTCATAAAGGATTGGCAAAAGCGCATTACCTCATTATCTGATTTACCTTTCGGGTTGAAATCAGATCCACCCTTACCGCCCCCCATGGGTAAACCTGTCAGACTGTTTTTGAAAGTCTGCTCAAAGCCCAAGAACTTAAGGACACTGAGATTTACTGATGGATGGAAACGAAGGCCACCCTTATATGGACCTATAGAACTGTTGAACTGAACTCGATAGCCACGCTGATTTCTAATGTTGCCTTCATCATCGGTCCAGGGTACGCGGAACATCACGACACGGTCCGGCTCCGCCATACGCTCGAGAATCTGCATTTCGTGATAGACAGGTTTGTCTGCTATGTAAGGGAAGATGCTTTCGGCCACTTCTGATACTGCCTGTAAAAACTCCGACTCGTTCGGATTGCGCCTGTCGACACCAGCAAGAAATCGCTTCAAGTACTTCTCAGTTTTACCTGTTATGTCTTTGCTCATAATTATTTCATCTGCCCCGTTTGCCCACATGAGTCATGCGCGAATTATCTGTTCCTACCCGCTCTCGTTCTCGGTGGAACTCTTTTTGTTTGTGAGAGTTATCAGAATAAATTAAATCCTGATCGGCAACCTGCAACGTTGAGAGCCTTGCGTTTGAAGATAGCGTGATCGCCGAGCAAATAGCAAATAGGTCTTCAAACCAGTTTTCCTGAACTACCGGGTCCATCAGGTCGATTTCTGCTGCAGCTGTAAGGACATCCTTTAGTGTTCATGCATCGCCTTCTTATCAAGCCGCTTCGCTGGTATCAAAATAGTGCTTTGCGATATCCTAATACAATCTCTTGCGAATGTTAGACTTCACCGCAAGTCTCCACTTGCAACCTTTTCACACATACAGCGAGGTTTAAATTGCAGTTTGATGATGTCCTGCTCGGTCGCCGCAGCATTCGAGGTTACAAACCCGATCCCGTGCCAAAAACACTCATAAAAGAAATTCTCCAACTCGCTATGCGTTCACCTTCATCTATGAATACGCAGCCCTGGAGTTTTACGGTCGTCTCCGGCGAAGTCCTGAACAGAATTCGCGCCGGTAACACAGAACGCAATCTTGCCGGGGTGCCGCATTCGCGGGAATTCCGTATCGGGCAACCCTTTGCCGGTGAGCATCGGGAACGCCAGATTGGCGTAGCGAAACAGTTATTCGCTGCCATGGGCATCGCGCGTGAAGACAAAGAGGGCCGGCAGGATTGGGTGCTGCGCGGCTTTCGTCAGTTTGATGCACCGGTGTGTGTGATTATTACGTATGACAAGGTACTGGCAGACAGTGATGACACAGCTTTTGATTGTGGTGCGGTTACTACTGCGCTGGTCAATGCAGCCTGGTCACGCGGTCTCGGCTGTGTCATCAACAGCCAGGGCATCATGCAGTCGCCGGTTGTCCGTGAACACGCCAACATTGCAGACGATCAGGTCATCATGAAAGCAGTAGCAATGGGTTGGCCTGACGACAGTTTTCCTGCCAATGCCGTCGTCTCGGAACGCAAGAGCGTAGATGAGGCTGCAGTTTTTCTGGGATTCGACGACTGAGCTGACTGCCAGTAGAAGACTTCTGCGCCCGGGCCCTGTTCTACGGACCGCTGCAACACGGGCGGCAAGCGATGTACAATTACGCTATGAATATCAACGATGTCCTGTCAGCCGCTGAAATTGAACAGATAACCCGGCGAAATAACCTCAAGGCAAGCTGGGCTATCCTGTGCCAGTGGCTGGGTGTTATAGCGATTTTCAGCGGAGTGGCGCTCTGGACTAATCCACTGACGGTATTGCTGGGCATCCTTTTATTAGGTGGCCGGCAGTTAGGTTTCGGCATCCTGCAGCATGAATGCGGTCACAAGACGCTGTTCACCACACCTCGGCTCAATCAGCTCGTTGGCGATTGGCTGGTGAGTCCACCGGGATTGAGCAACATGAATGCCTACATGCGAACACATTTTCCACACCACCGTCTCGCGGGTACGCATGATGATCCTGACCTGCCCAATTACCAGGATTATCCCGTTAGCAGGTCTCGTCTCAGGAGAAAGTTGTTCCGTGACATCACAGGCCAGACAGGCATCAGAACTATCCGGTTTATTGGCAATAATATCCGTCATCTGGCTAGCCTTGATGCTGAAAATCGCAATTGTATGTTGCGAGGAATCGCCGCGAATCTGCTGATGTTTGGCGTACTTGTCGCTTTTGGTGAAGGGTGGCTGTATCTGATGTGGCCGGCGGCGACTATTTTCGTCCAGCCTCTTGTCAGCCGTATCAGACAGATTGCAGAGCACGCTGCGGTACCCAATCTGTATGATCTGGATGTACGGCAGAACACCAGGACAGTCTATGGTAACTGGTTGTCTCGACTGATGGTCTGTCCTCATCATGTGAATTACCATCTTGAACATCATCTGCTGCCGTCGGTGCCGAAGTACAACCTGGCATTGATGCACGGTCTTCTAATGGACAAGGGCTATTACGACGGCGTTTATGTCCCCCGCGGCTACATTGAGTTACTGCGTTACGTCAGTTTTAACGATGATGAGACGCTGGCGACTGCCTGAATTCTGACATCATAAGTCCGTCCCCAACCTATCAGGGGGTTGTATTGTTTTGCTAACAGTCCAGAGCATTAACTCGCGGAGATACAGATGAACCATTTGCAGGGCAAGGCCGCGATTGTCACCGGTGAGGTTCTGACCTGTTCAGGGGGAATCTGAGAACTCAGGGTAAGTGATCTCCCAGTTCTGTAGAGGCCAGGGCTCAGCCACCAGACTCGTAGAGTCGTTAATGGGATAGGTGATGGGATAGAAGCCTCTGTGTTGCATAGTGCCTTCGCGGATTGCCGCGAGCGTTTCCCGGAGATCGCCGATATCCTGTCGTTTCAGCACTGGCACCCCGGGGGGATAAAGGCGGTGCGCGCCGTAGATACGGGTCTGTGCGGAAATCTTGTTCATCACGTTCTGGCTGCCCTGTTCGTATTCACCCAGCGAACTGTTAGGCAGGAAGGCCCACAGGTCTCCCTGGTAAATGAAGTCTCCAGAGAACAAAAAATCTGCTGCCTCGTCATAGAGAGAAATTGAATCGTTGGTATGGCCCGGGGTATAGATGACGGTGAGTTGTCGATTGCCGAGATCGATACGGTCCCCTGGTGACAGCCAGTCGTTGACCTGAAAAGTGGGAATTGCATAGCCCTCAAGCGAGCCGAGGTGCTCATGCCACTGCAGAGTCAGTTGGCCATCTATCGTACGACTCGACAAGTGCGGCAGATCAACAAGAGCGATACGCTCGAAAGGTAATCCATCCCCAAGGTGATCATAGTGCAGATGCGATGGTACAAAAGTAACCGGTTTGTTGGTCAATGCGTTGACCACCGGTTGAATGCGTCGTAAACCTGGTCCGGCATCAAAAAGAATGGCACGTTCGTCACCCAGAATCAGGTAGTTGATGTTCTGCTGGTAATACAAGGGCTCGGCTATCGCAACGGTCCTGGCATCGAGCCATTCCAGAGTATAGTAATCATTATGCCATGTTACATTGGGCCCTTCGTCCTGCCCGGCTACCAGCAGCGATGGTGCTGACCAGGCAAGTAGCGTTGCTACGATGGAGAACCGGCTGTTCACAGTGATCGTTATCAGTACGATAATTACCAGTGCACTCACAAGGAACTTTCGCATTCGCTACTCCTTTTTCCCGTACAATTTTTTCCCCGTACAATGATTGTACTCTGACTCGGGAGCTATTGACTCGTTGCTCCACGAGAGACAGTTAATAAATAATCGATAGCGTTTCAATGGTAATTCAAAACAGATACAGGACAGGCTCATGACAGAATGTACGATTGAAAGATTATTTTACTATCCCGTAAAGGCTTGCAGGGCTATTGAGGTTGAAACAGTCGACCTTGGTCCTACAGGAATTGCAGGAGACCGGGACTATGTCATTCTGCACGAAGGTGGCTTCGCCAACCTTAAGTCCGTACCTGGACTAAGCCGGGTAATAGTTGAACGAGAAGGAGATGACCTCCGCTTCAGCTCACCGGGACACGAAGATCTGGTCCATGCCAGACAGACTGATGGTGCGGAGAGTGACCTGCAGTTTTATGCCGATGAGATAGCGGTGCTGGACCAGGGTGACGTTGTAGCGACTTGGCTCAGCAATGTGGCGGGTAGTCAGCTACGACTGGCAACGCTGAAAGATAACTTCGACAGAAACCTGCCTTTTGACATCCTGACTCAAGCACACGGCGTTGAGCAGGATGGCTTCTGCGATCTTTCTCCGATTCTGCTGGTCAATGCGGCAAGCCTGGATGAGGTCAACCGACAACTGTCAGCTGATATCCCGGTTGAGAGGTTTCGCTGCAACATTGTTGTCCGAGGCCTGGAAGCATTTGCGGAGGATGGGGTTGAGTCCTACCAGGGTGACAACCTCACGTTGTCACACGTGGTGGCCTGTGAACGGTGTGTCATTATCAACACTGATCATAAGACAGGTGACATGAACAAAGAGCCCTTGCAGTTGTTACACGGGACCAGACGAATCAAGGATGGCTATTCTTCGGGCGTGAGGTTCGGCAATTACTTTAATGTTTCAGGTGCGTCCAGGCTATCGGTAGGTGACCGTTTCGTCGCCAGCAGTTGATACAGCGACAGTACCGTCAGATATTTTCACATTGCTTGATAACAGGAAGCCGGGCTAGCCTGCCGATCGTGACCTGCTCCCCTCTATTCGAGCCACTTTGAACTTAGTAAAGTCGTTTTTTTGAGCCCAAGGACAATTCGTTCACTGCCCGAGCCGCCATCATGACTGCAGTTTTGGCATCTGCGCCCGGGGCCGAATCACAGTTCGCCACGGTGATTCGGCCAAACGGCTGTCGACCATTCTCTGTTGAGTTACCGGGTCCGGCGATTGTGTAGCCGTGTGCCCATCGATTAACCGAAATGCTGGCAACGTCCCTGTCAAAATCAAACAGCGGTTTCGGCAGCATGCCTCCGAGGTGACTCCTGATCTCGGCCTCATAGTCTTCAAACTGCATCCCCAGCATGCGATAACGAGCTTCCCTGAACTGTTCATCGCGAGGTGCCCCGACGGTTTCTCCGTACGGGCAACTAATCATTTGTATGATGCATGGTTCGTCAGGTGACGCTGTGAACTGGTAACCACCCATACTGACAGGGAAGTCCATCAGCACAGCCTGATGTCGGTTGCCAGGCGACATGGCGACGCCAATTTCCATCTCTTTCAATGCACGCCAGTTCCTGAGACCAACAGTGGTGTATATCAGGGGACTTTTGGATTGCAGTCTTAAAGCATCGGCCTGCTCTTCAGGCAGGTCAGAAACAATATAAGGAATAATCATGTTGTAACAGGCCATCACAACATGTTTTGCCCTGACCTGGCATGACTGGTTGGCAGTCATATAGTCAACCAATACCTCACTGGCATCGGCTGCATCCCCGGCATGCCTGACATTAACCGCAGTGCTGTTCAGGCGGACTCGGACCGGGTTACCCGGACGATCCAGCTCTGCGTAGTCGAAGACAGCGGTGACGAGTTCTTCTGCGTTATTGCCCCGTGCAACCCTGGGTATCAATTTCTTCACCAGCGCCCGGGCCACTCCCGCATTTCCATCGGGGAAATGGTAGATGTAAGGATTTTCCTCGTCGAACACCGCCACCGGTTCAAAGCCCATGGCGCCAGCGGCTTTGGCAGCACCTATACTCATGAGGTCGGCGCCAACACTTCCCCAGTCAAGGCCTGAGTTTCTCGCCATCTCCATAATCAGCGGATCATCAACACCGATCGTGTTCTGCAGGTACTCAAAGTAAGAGTGGCTGTGTATATATTCTTCGAGCTCATCTTCAGGGACATCAAGAAGATGCAACCCACCGTTTAACACCTTCAACAGCTGTTGCTGACCTCGTTCGCTGAGCGGCGCCTGACGGGCTGCTTCCTCGTTCGAAATCTTGGGGCCCAGTACGCCTTCGACATAATTCGGATAGTTACAGTAGGCATGTCTGACAACCTTATCTTCTCCGAAAGTCTCCTTGTTGAAGTAGGTTACCGCACCCAGGTTATGCCGCTTGAAGAAGTCTCTGTCATAGACAGTTTCAAAACGCTTCAGGTCGACACCAACATCATCCATTAGCTCGAGAAAAATCGGGTCCGCATACCTTGGTTCAACAACCGTCTGCGAGCCGCCATAGCCGATGCGCAGATTGCCATCAATGTTGTGCTCGTTTCTCTTGGCGTGGCCACCAAAATCATCATGGTTATCCAGGATCAGCACTTTTTTGTCGTCGCCGTGTTTTTGTTGAAAAAAGCGAGCAGCCGCTAACCCGCTAAGACCTGCACCAACAACAACCAGGTCATAGCTTTCATTCAGCTTTTTAGTCGAACCCCATTCAGACACACCTTCAAATACCATCTTGTGGGCGTAGGTATTGGATCCCGGGTGACTACCCCTTAGTCCTGTTAACTTCGGTGGGTAGTATGAAGGCTCCAGGCTGGCCATAGCCCTGTATGGCAATAGGCTACTACCTGCGGTCACCAATGTGCCGTTAATAAAGTCTCTTCGGGTAATTCTAGTCACTGCAGATATTGCCTTTTTCTCACCTAGTACAAACGTTCTTCATCGTTGTACTTCATCATCTCTTCGTAGTATTCGAGCGGTTCTGGCATCTCAGCATGGGTCTTAACCGCATGGGCATAGGAAGGTAATCCTTCAATTGACTGCCACTCGTCAGGTTTCCACATTTTTGAACGGATCATGGCTTTACCGCAGTGATACATGGCTTCCTCCACATTGACAAGAATCGCCATGTCAGGTGCCTTGCTATTCACCACCATCATTTCAAGGATATCTTCATCCTGAATAATCTGAGCAGAGCCGCTGACCCTGACAACTTCATTGCGCATAGGTACAACAAACATCAAACCGATTCTTGGGTTTTCGATGATGTTATGAAAAGTATCGCCACGATGGTTACCGAGCCTATCGGGAATAGCTAAAGATCTTTCATCCAGGACCTTCACAAACCCTGCAGGATCCCCTTTGGGAGCTACATCGACCTGGCCTCGCCGGTTGACCGTTGCGATCGTGATAAAGGGAGAACGTTCAATCCATGTGCGACAGATGTCATCAATATGATCGATCGCTTTCTTCTCCTGGCTTTCGAATTTCTCACCAAGAATCTGCTGAACTTGCTCAGAAGTAGAAATTGGCTTCTTTGGTTGATACATGATCTCTCCAGTGAGTTGTTATCTCCAGGTAAACAGCCTGGTATCTGAAATGTCATTGCCATCCACATCCCGAATTGGACCAGCGGGATGTGATTTTTGTGTCATTAATGACACAAAAATCATGGCGGTAAAACTCAATACAAACGCGGGGACACCGCCGATATAAATGGCATCCCAGATTTCTCCATCTACTTCCGGCAGCAGGAAAAACACCAGCGTCACCCAGCTGATAATGCCGGTGATCATTGAAGCCCATGCACCTGGCAGGTTAGCTTTTTTCCAAAGTACACCGCAGATAGCCAGTGTGGCCGTCACTGGAAATCCTACTGCCCCGGCAAACACCAACAGGTTGTATAAGTTGCCCATGGAAAGACCAAAGAGTAGTGCAGCTCCAGCAAGCAGTAACATGGCAATTCTTGTCACCAGCAATCGCTGCTTATCTGTGGCCTCGGGCTTCAGCACACCGTAAGCGGTATAGCCGATGAGCGCCCCTCCGGTCAGTATCGTATCACCAGCAGTACTGACAATGGCAGATGAAACCGCCAGGAAAAAGAGCACTGCCAGCCACTCAGGCAGGTAATTCTGGACAAACCAGGGAAACACATTATCAAGACTGTCTTCCGGCATATCCGGAACAAGAATGTAGACACACATGCCGACAATCACAGGAATCATCCCCAGTACCAGGTAGATGAATCCACCAAAAATAAATCCACGGGTTGCTGCGACTTCATCCTTGGCTGCCAGTGCCCTCGCCGTTAGCACCGAGCCGCCAATATCGCCAATGGCAACCGAAAACCACGCCGCGAACATATAGAGAATGCCAAGCAAACCCAGGTATCCATAAAACCCGGTCGGTTCACCGGCTGCGTTAGGCGCTTCTGTGTAGAAAAGGCTGAAAGGCGGTGCACCATCCTGGGTTCCGGCCCTTTCAATAAAAGACTGCACGCCACCCACGGCATCAAGCGAAAGTGGCAGCACGATCAGCAAAACGACGGTAAGAATAATAAACGCCAGCATGTCCGACCGGGACAGTGCCCAAAGCCCCCCTGACAAGGACACTGTCAGGATAATCGCACTGCCTAACATGGATGCAGAAACAATATCGAGACCCGTCACCGCCTTGATGATGACACCCAGTGACAAAAACTGGGCCGACAACCAGGATACGTAAGCAACCAGATCGATCGACATTTTTGTCATGCCAATCTTCTCGCTATATCGCGCATTGTAAAAGTCGATGGAAGTCGTAAAGCGCGAACGCCGGAACACACCGACGAAAAACAAACCAAATATCAGCAAGGTAATGACTGGTGACCAGGGGTCCCAGACAATGGCCTGAAAGCCGCCGACAAAGGCCTCGCTGGCGCCGCCGAGAATGACCGCGCCGCCTGTCCAGGTTGCCACCACGGAGCCCATAACAAACGGCGTAGAAAGGCTGTGACCGGCAAGGATGAAGTCTTCCGTTGATTTTGCTCGTCGTGAATAAAATACTCCGAGGCCGATAACAACCAGGAAATACAAAATCAGGATTCCCAGCGTTATCTGGGCATTGTCACCAAGTTCCATTTTCCAGCTTTCTCCTCTTGGACATGCCGCAACCTGTTATTAGTAGTATTGTTAGGTTCGTTCACCTTACCAACTTTTACCAAGAGTACGCCATGAAACACATCATCCTGTTTATTATGAGCCTGGTCTTCACATTGTCGGCCATCGCAGACAACCACGCCGGACCTCAGGCTGCAGAACTTAGCAAGTCTGATCTTTCAGGCAACATATTTTCACGTGCTGACATGCTTGAAACTACCCATGGTGACGGACATGTCACGCAGGATGTGACTTCGCTGCTGTCCAGCGACGGCAAATTTGCCTCCGGCATGTACAAATCAGGCAAAACAGTGTGGCACGTCACAGAACCCTACGGTGTAGATGAGTTTATGTTCTTTCTTGAAGGCAGTATCAAACTGACCTCAACTGACGGGACAGTGCAAATTATCGAAGCAGGAGAAGGGGTCACCATCCCAAAAGAATGGACCGGCGTCGGCGAAACTGACGGCTACACCAAAATCTGGGTGATCTACTCGGAAGATGGCTCAGCCCTGCAGTAAAACCACAATCAAAACAAGCAGAATGATGGACCACGATAACGAATACCACGACAACATGGTGACCATGCTCGAACTGATCTGGGGCGATGGCTATATGGCTCCAGGGGGGGGCGGCAACGTTGCCAAACTTTTTGAAGGGCTGGAAACCAGGGACAGGCGTGTGCTCGATATTGGCTGTGGCATTGGTGGTCCGGCGTTCGAAATGGCACGCACCTTTAGCGTCGATGTGGTCGGCATTGACCTTGAACCGCCCCTCATCGAACGAGCAACAGCTGCTGCTGAGCGTCACGGGTTAACCTCGCAGTGTTCTTTCCAGGTGGTTGAAGTTGGACCACTTGCCTTTGCCGATGAGTCCTTTGACATCATCGTCAGTTCCGGTGCGCTAACCCAGACTGAGGACAAGCAGGCTATCTTCAACGATTGTTATCGACTACTGAAGCCAGGTGGCTGTCTCAGCCTGTATGACTGGACCCGATCCGACGCTGAATATTCGGAAGATATGTACTACTGGTTCAAAATGGAGGAACTCACCTACTCCCTTGAATCCCGTGAAGACTACGCTAATCATCTTTCCGCCTGTGGATTTGTCGACGTTACCACCGAAGATGCCTCTGACTGGTATCGCGTCGAGGCACATCGTGAATACGAACTGATCAAAGGAGATCTCTACCCCAGGATGGTTGACCTGCTTGGTCAGGAAAGTGCCGATCACTTTGTTGAAAACTGGCGCTCGATGGTTGTTGTCATCGACAAAGGAGAGATGCTACAGAGTTATTGTCGCGGCTTTCGACCGGTTAGCTGACAGGGTCTACCGGCTTTGCCAGGAACCTGTGGGCCGTCACCAACACGACAAAACCAAATGGCAGCATGAGCCACCAGGGCAACCCATAGCCGGTCGGGATTACACAAACCAGCAGTGCGGTTAAACCGCCTAACAAGGCATAGGGAATTTGCGTGGTGACGTGGTCCATCAGGTCACATCCCGTCGCCAGGCAGGACAAAACAGTGGTGGCTGAAATTGGCGAACAATGATCAGCCCAGACTGCACCAGTCAAAACGCAGGCAATACAGGCATAGAGAATGTGCATATGTTCTGCATTGGCCATGCCGTTGACCCCGAGAATAGCCCAACACAGCGGGATAACCAGTGGCATCAGTATCGCCATCACACCCCAGCTCGAACCCGAGGCAAACGCCGCAGCAGCTGCAAGCAGGAACACCAGCCCCGGTAAGGCTTGTGGTGACAACGAATCTCCCAGTACGGAAATCAGGTACGGCGCAGTGTGCAGTACCTTGGTGATATCGGCGATGGCCCACGCCATCACCAGCAGGATGATTCCGCTGATCATAAACTTGGCACCCACGGTCCAGGCCTCAACAACCTCTTCCAGGGTCAACAGACGCTGTCCCAGGCTTAGCCCTATTGCCACCAGGCAAGATAAGAGAGACGCCCAGATCAGTACGACATAGGCATCGGCACTACCGATGACCTCCTGCAGGGTTTCGCCCTCACCACTAATGGCCATGCCACCAATGACACCAAAAACCAGCGTCAGTATTGGCAGGACACCATTGACGGCGCGACACGGTAAACCTTCTTTCTCCTGAAACTCATCCATCTTTTTAGACGTTGTAATGCCTTCCCTCTGCCGCAACACTTCACCGGTTTCCCTGGCTCGCGTCTCGGCCAGATACATGGACCCAAAATCCTTGCCGGTAAATACCACGAGGAAGACCAGTCCCAGGGCCAGGAAGGGATAAAAACTGTAGGCAATGGAATTCAGAAACAGCGCATAGGCCGGTGCGGTAATGCCTTCTATATTACTGATGGCTTC
>CAZGBZ010000004.1:292-12908 GCA_964524135.1 uncultured bacterium | reverse complement strand
CAGGCCAACCTGGAAACCGATCCACGTGGTGATCACGGCAATCGTCGCAACAGGAGCTGCTGTTGAATCAACCAGGTAGGCAAGCTTTTCCCTGGATATCTTCAATTGATCAGTGACGGGTCGAGTTGCGTTGCCAACAATCATGGTATTGGCATAGTCATCGAAGAAAATACTCAAACCAAGAAACGCGACGACAGCCTGGCCTTTTTTCGGGGTACTGGCATACGGTATGACCGAATTGACAATGCCCACCATACCGCCATTTTTCGAAATGATGCCAACCATGCCACCGATTAGCAGCGAGAACAGGATGATCGAGCTGTTGCCTGGATCGATGATCGCCTCAAGCACATACACGGTCATAGTTTCGAAAAATCCAGCAACAATGCCCTCTGCAGTCAGTCCGTTAGCTGCCCAGGCACCAATGAACAAACCAGCAAACAGAGCCGGTACAACTGATCGCAATAAGAAGGCCAGAGCAATGGCAATCAAAGGTGGCAACAAAGAAACCCATCCCGGTATCACTGGGATATTCTCTTGCAGCAGCACGAGTTCGCCCTGTTTCACCTCAACCAGAAATTCCCCTGAGTCTGGCTTGATACCGTGAACTGTGTGGCTGCCTGAAGTGCTGGCCCCTACCCGTTCACCATTGACATAAATCTGGGCCTTTTCAGCCTCAATGTTCTTGATGACGAGATCAGCACCGACTGCATCCAACATTACCTTCGGGCTATCAAGTTCTGCAGAACTAACCAGGGTACTGACAGAACCAATGATCAGGAAAAAGACAATGCGGTTGGCTGCGCTCATTTACCGACGCCTTATTGCTTCCTGACAAATCAGGTCATGGGCAATGGTTGCTGCGGCGATCGCTGTGATCTCAGCATGGTCATAGGCAGGCGCCACTTCAACAATGTCCATGCCAACAATATTGAGAGGCGTAAAAGCCCGGAGAATGGTCAGCGCCTGCAGGGAAGACAGCCCGCCGGCAACCGGTGTGCCGGTACCAGGAGCATAGGCCGGGTCCAGGCAATCGATATCAAAAGTCAGGTAAGCCGGGAGGTCCCTGACAACTTCAAGGGTTTTTTCTATGGCCGCTGTTGTACCTTTTTCATGTACCCATGGCGCATCAAGCACTGTAAACCCGTGATCTTCTTCGGCAAAACTCCGTATACCTATCTGGACGCTGTGCTCAGGTACGATGATACCTTCCCTCAATGCCCGCAGGAACATGGAGCCATGATCGATTCTTTCGCCATCGTCTTCCCAGGTATCGACGTGGGCGTCAAAGTGAATAAGTGATAGGGGACCATACTTTTCTGCATGAGCTTTCAGCAGCGGATAAGTCACAAAATGATCACCGCCAAAACTCATCATTTTGGCGCCGCTGGCGAGTATCTCCCTGGCGTGTTCCTCAATGGCCTCGGGCGCATGTTGTGGAAATCCCGAATCAATCTCGCAGTCTCCGTAGTCAGCTACTGCCAGTTCCGCAAAAACGTCGATATTGTAGGGAAAAGCCCACCTGGCAATTTCCGATAGTTGCACACTGGCCTCGCGCATCGCCCTGGGGCCCAGCCTGGCACCCGGTCGATAGGTGGTTGCCATATCAAATGGAATACCTGTGACCACCAGGTCGGCACCTGCAATGTCTTTTGTGTACTTGCGACGCAGAAACGAGAGTTCGCCGGAATACGTGATTCCAGCGCCCTGTTCACCTAGAAGGTCAGGGCGAGGATGAGACATTTTTTAGAACCTATCCAGCATCGAGTAGTAGAGCATACCAGCCACCAGTGCAGGCCACCTTAACAGGCGCCCGCCAGGAAACGGAAAATGATTCAAATTGGCAAACAGGTCAAAGCCCTCAGCCTGACCGACAATTGCCTCAGCGACCAGCTTGCCGCCCATGTTGGCCATGTGAATACCATGCCCGGAATAACCCTGGGCCCAATAAACGTTCTTGCCCTTGCGCCCGAAGTGCGGCATGCGCCGCATGGTGATCGCCAGTGTTCCTCCCCAGCCAAAATCAATGGCAACATCTTCTAGCTGCGGGTAAATCATCAGCATGCGCTTTCTGACGAAAGCCTTGATGTCTGCCGGATATCGTGAGGAGTAATTCTCGCCACCGCCAAAGATCAACCTGTGATCGGGCGAATTGTGGAAAAAGTTAACTACATACCTTGTATCAACGATGGCCCAATCTTCTGTGTTAATGCTACGCGCCAGATCTTCGCCAAGGGGTTCAGTCGCCAGGATGAAGTTGTTGATCGGCATCTGCCACCAGTCCAGGGCCGAATCGAGTTTGCCAAGATAGCCGTTACAACCGATGACCAGATAATTGGCAGTCACCTCCCCGCCGGAGGTTTTAACCACAACCTGATCTCCTGCCTGCTCGTATCCCAGTGCTGCACTTTGTTCGTAAATTTGTGCGCCAAGATCCGCCGCAGCAGCACCAAGCCCGAGGGCCAGGTTCAGGGGATGGATATGACCTGCCCTGGTATCGACATAGCCACCATAGAGGGTGTCGACACCCATGATTTCGGACACTTCTTCGTGAGTGACCTTACTGAGCTGTTGATGATCATAGTGTTGTTCAAGATAGTCAGCGTATTCCCACAGTTCTTTTTCGTAGCGTTTTTTATGTGCAGCGTGCAGCTCACCGTTCTTCAGATCGCAATCAATATTGAAGCGTTTGATTCGATCGCGAACAAGGTCATTGGCATCGCAGGCTATCTGCCACATCTTTCGCGCATCATCTTTGCCGAGCCATGACTCAAGCGTATCCTGGTCTTTGCGTTGCCCCATACCAAAGACACCACCATTTCGACCCGATGCACCGGAACCAACTTTGTGGGCTTCTACCACAACAACATTCAGCCCCTGCTCTCTTAGCTCAATGGCAGCTGACAGTCCCGTATAGCCACCGCCAATGACACAAACGTCTGTGGTCACACTCTCCTGCAATTTTGGAAAATCACGCTTGCCGCGAGCACTATGAAAGTACCAGGATTCATCGTAGCCGATGCGAGAATTGCCACCGGCTCTGGTGCTCATATTCATCGATGTTACGGCCCTGGTGTGCTGACTACCTGTTCGCTCGGCGGTATTGAGCGGGCGTCTGTCCGCATGAACGTTTGAATGCAGAATAGAATGCCGAATTGGAATTAAATCCGACATCAAATGCCACCGTCAGGATAGCGGGCGCCGGATCCTGCGGGTCGGCAAGGATCTTTTTCGCTTCATCAATTCGGTAGCTATTCAAATAATCGAAGAAGCTCATACCGAAGCCGGCATTTATCACTTGCGACAGGTGATTAATCGGACAATGCAGTGTGGAAGACAGCCTGGGCAACGTCAGGCTCGCGTTGAGATAGGCTCGATCCTGCTCCATAAGCTCGGTGAGCTTTTGCTTGTACCTCTCCAGCTGATCAGGACTCAATCCTGATTTGGCATACTTATCAGTGGTCCTGCCTGATTGAACAATCGGGTACTTATAGTAGTCAGCAATCTGAACTGCATGGTCGCCATCAAGAGTGACAAATTCCGCACCAAACCACGTGGCAGGGTTACCATTGGTGTCGGTGAATGTGCTCTTGTACTGAAAGGCAATCGTGTTTTCGCCAGTCATGATCTCGCCAGCAACTGAGTACTGATGTTTATCTTCCGTAATAAAGCTGGAAAGGTATCGAGCCAGTTCAGGCTTGGGGTGATGTTTGGCGGCTGGAACATCAAAGTATTCACAATCACTGGTCAGGTGATCAGCGATACTACCTGCATCCTGATGATTCCAGGCATCGATGTAACTGGCTACAAAGTCTACAGCACGCACCATGTACTCCTGCTCAATATCCAATTTTGTGAAAGTCTAGCTCAGAATCGAGATTCCTGCCATTTAGCCCTTAAAAGTCCGCTGGTGGGGTCGCCTTGGCGTGGGGCGGCGCCCAGAACGGTTCATCTTTGATGTGACAGCGGGCAACCTTGTCATAATGACGCAGCTCTTTCTCGTAGTTAATCTCCGCCCATAATTCTCCCGCCAGAAAAGGTGTTTCAATCATGGCGAGAGCAATATTTGCCTTAACCACCGGTGACCACATGCCGGTCGTAACATAGCCAATATGATGGCTACAGGCTTCACTGTTGTAGATGAATGACCCTTCAGCGGGCTTGTTACCTTCAATATCGAGTTTCACCAGCGTGTATTTAGGTCCCCGCCTTGACTCACGCAACAAGGCTTTTCTGCCGTTGAAATGAGGCTTTTTTAAGTCGACCAACCAACCCAGGTTCAGTTCATAGGGCGTTTGGTCGTGTTCAAAATGCACTGTCTTGAGCGCCTCATTGAATTCATAGCCCGGCATGATGAATCCAGCTTCAAGGCGAGCCATGTTCAGTGCAGCCTCACCGATTGGCCTGATGCCATGATCCTGGCCAGCTTCATAGAGGGCATCCCACATTTGCAAGGCGAATCCGGCATCGATCCAGAGCTCGTAACCCAGGTCTCCGGTGAAGCCGGTACGAGAGACCATCAGGTTTTCACCCTGAAAGTCAAAATGGCCAATCACAAAAGGCTTAAGTTCTTCGACACCAGCCAGTCCCATTTTCTTTAACACAGCACAACTGGTGGGCCCCTGAAGTGCCAGGGCAGCCAAGGAATCACTAACGTCTTCGATGTTGAGCTCGATGAACCCAAGCGAGCTCATTTTTAGCCAGGCAGTACACGGGCTGCCACAGGTCAACATGAACTTGTCTTCAGCCAGTCGAAATATCGTGCCGTCATCAATAAGACGACCACTGTGGTCACACCAGACAGTGTAGCCAACTCTGTTGAGGCGGATTTTACTAACATCTCTCGTGACCATCCTGTTGAGCATCGCTTCTGCATCAGGCCCACTAATGAGGTACTTCTGCATCGCACACATATCGTATGTGCCGCAAGAATTCCTGACACTGAAATACTCTAGTTCCGTGTCGTAGAAATACTCGGCCAGCTTGTAGCCGTTCCAGGATGACCAGGCGTCAAACACACTGAGTTCATCCAGCCGGGGCTGGAAGTGACTCGGTAGCGCTTTTTCAGAACTCAGGTCAAAACTACTCATCGTAGCAATCATCCTCCGGCACAGTGTTTGGCCGACGCAGGTCCATCAGTATTTCTCGCGCGGCATTGGCACCACAAGCGGATGACACACCACCACCCGGGTGCGTCGAAGAGCCGCACATGTACATGTTTTTTATCGGCATTCGATACTGGGCATAACCCGGGAACGGCCTGTTGAAGAACAATTGGTCAATGGTCAGTTCACCCTGGAAGATGTTGCCCTCGGTTAAGCCAACATCCTGTTCGATCTCGTGAGGTGTACGCACCTCCATGTGAACGATCAGGTCCTTGAAACCCGGACTGTAACGTTCAATTTTATCGACAACCGTCTGGCCAAAAGCATCACGTTTCTCTGGCGTCCATGGACCATCAGCCAGTTCCGGCGGACAGTACTGAATAAAATTGGACATCCAGTGCATACCAGGAGGAGCTACGGTCGGATCCCAGACCGATGGGATCACTGACTCAATAAAGGGATCATCAGACCAGCGTTTTCGTTTCCAGCAATCATAGGCCCGCTCCATGGTTTCCATGGAGCCTGTAAATGCCTGCCCGCCACGATTGGCATAGGGGTTGTTGGGAACATTATTGAATTTCGGCAGGCCGGACAGGGCGATATTAACCTTGCCGGAAGAACCACGGAATCTGAAATTCTCTGCTTTCTCATAAATACCCGGCGGCAGATCATCTTTGTCCATGATTTTGGTAAATGTTCGCTTGGCATCCAGGTTCGAGACAACAATATTGGCCCGAATCACATCTCCATTTGTCAGGGCAACTCCTTCAGCCTTGCCATTCTTTACGAGGATTTGCTCAACCCCGGCATTCGTTCGGATTTCACCGCCATAGGCCTGCAACGCAGAAGCGATTGCATTGGAAATAGCACCCATGCCTCCCCTGGCTAATCCCCATGCACCCACGTTGCCATCAACGTCGCCCATCACATGGTGCAAAAGAATGTAAGACGAACCTGGAGACCGTACACCCAGGGCGGTGCCAATGATGCCTGCACTAGCCATGGACGCCTTGACGATGTCGGTTTCAAAATAATCATCAAGAAAGTCCTGGGCACTCAGCGTGAAAAACCGGATGTACTCATAAAGTTCTTTTTCACCCAGCTTCCAGAACTCTTTGGCCAGAAACAGCAATTCATGTATATCCCGAATACGGAATCGGGTTGGGTCAGGCGGCGTGCGTAGTAACGTCTTGCGAATCACCTGGGCATATCGAGTCAGGTCAGCCTGAATCCGAAACATGGTATCAGCGTCATGCCGAGAGTGTCTTTTTAACTCATTATAGGCGGCGGCTTCACTGTGATAGGAAATCAGCGTTTCGCCATTGTCGGCAAAGTTTACCGTTCCAAGGTAAGGCACCAGCATCAGGCCGTGACGACTTAGCTCCAGATCGCGATGTAGTGATTGCCGCAACATGCTGCAAACATAGGAGCAGTATGAGTAAATCCAGCCTTAGTGCAGTTCCCGCGATACAACTGCACCACCAATCTAGTCAATCTTTTCAACGACTAAAACATCCAGGCCTGCTTTGGCCAGGTAAGCTGCATTTGTTAATCCATTGTGGCCTGCACCGACTATGATGGCGTCATATTTATTCATGACAGCACTTCCCTGGCAGCATTGAAGCCAGCGGTTCCCGTGACATCACCACCTGGATGTGTGCCTGCTCCGCACAGGTACAATCCATCGATTGGCGTCTTGTACTGGGCAGCCTCATAGGTCGGTCGCATCATGAGGTACTGATCGAATGCAATATCACCATGATGCCAGTGCCCGCCACTGACATTAAACCTGTCTTCAAGATCGGTCGGTGTCAGAAGCTCGCACGCAACGATGGAATCGCAGATACCTGGCGCATACTCTTCGAGTTGCTTGTACGCTCTCTGCAACAATTCAGACCGGCTATTTTCATCCCAGTCATTTTTTTGCTCATAAGGTGTGTACATGATGTTAGCTGACAATACATGATGGCCATCCGGCGCGAGCTGATTGTTATGAAGACTTGGAATTGAAATCTCAATGACCGGCTCTTTCGGCACATCACCGTACTTGGCGTCATCGTATGCCCATTCAATCGTTTCAAGATCGGGCGCGATCAACAATCGCCCATCAGGATTGTCCAGCCCGCGGAATGAAGGCAACTCCTTCAACGCCAGGTGCAAATTGGACACCAGCCCCCTATCCCTGATGCGCTGTACCCGATTGGTAAACTCTATCTCAAGGTTTTCTGCCCCCAGCAGGGTTAGGAAAGTTGTTTTTGGATCAGCCGATGAGATGACTGAATCGGCTGCGATCTCTTCGCCTGAGCTCAAACGAATGCCTGAAGCAGTCAGGCCAGTTTCATCGGCATCGAGCAGGATCTTTTCGACGCCGGTCCCCGTTCGAATCTCAACGCCTTTCGCTTCAGCAGACTGAACCATTGCCTCAACCAGACTTGTAACGTCACAGGTTGCAACCGATTCTTCAGCCAACCGGTATAACAATTGCAGGACCGAGTTGTTTGGTGAGCGTGGAGCCTGCCTGCAACCAATCAATCCGTCCCAACTCAATGTCGACTGCAGGAGGGGGTTCTGAAAAAATTCATCCATCAGATCCTGCATCGGCAAGGTGACGACTCGGAAAAATTCCTGCATATCTTCGCGACCCAACAATCGGATCTTCAGGCCCAGTTCTGCAAACGCCATCATTTCAGGCAACGAATTATTGCCGATGGGTGGAACAGTTTTTTGCCAGAATGGTGTCAGCAATTTGGCAAACCGACCAATCAGCCGGGAGTATTCGTGGTAGGCATCCTGCTCAGCACTTGAAACTCCATGGATATGTCCAGCTGACAGTCGAACATGCTCGCCATCTGTTGCCAGCCCGACAACATCAGGTGGAGTCCGCAAAGGGGTGAAACCAAACTCCTGCAGCTTCAGGTCATCGACGATTCGTCTTGGCAGGTGACTGACGTGCCCTGCTAGTGAACTTCGATATCCAGGATGAAACTCATAGGTTGAGGCAAGTCCACCGCAGTTATCACTGGACTCGACAACCAGCACTCGTCGCCCACGCCTCGCCAGATAATTGGCGCATACGAGACCGTTATGGCCTGCACCAATGACAATCGAATCAAACGAACCCACGAGTTTCCATCCAGAACAAAACTTCAGCCTATTGCGGCGCCGTGAGATGCACTTCCCAGCCTATAGGAGACAACTGCAGAAAATGACATACGCTACACCGTCAGCAAGAGGTGTTCCCGTTCCCATGCTGTCACAACCGTTGAAAACGCCTCCATCTCACGCCGTTTAATATCACAGAAGACGTTCACAAATCGTTCGCCAAGCAGGTCAACAACCGGTTCACAGGATGAGAATGCCTCCATAGATTCACGCAGGGTTCGCGGTATTGTGTACTCCAGGTCCCAGGCACTTTCTTTGACAGGCTCTGTTGGTTCAAGTTTTTCAATCAACCCGAGGTAACCGCAGAGCAGACTCGCTGCAATCGCCAGATAAGGGTTGTTATCGGAGCCTGGTATTCGATTTTCTACCCGGGTTGCAGCGGCACTTCCAATCGGCACCCTGAAGCCTGTCGTCCGATTGTCCAACCCCCATTCAACGTTGGTCGGACAGGATTCCGCGCTCTCAAACCGGCGATACGAATTCACGTTCGGCGCAAGCATGGCCATCACAAGAGGCGTATATTTCTGCAAACCACCCAGGTAATTGTTAAAGACTTCCGTGAAACCGCCATTCTCATCGGCAAAAGCATTGGTCCCGGATTCAACATTAACCAGGCTTTGGTGCAGGTGCATGGCGCTACCCGGGGCGTGACCCATGGGTTTGGCCATGAATGTTGCCTTGAAACCCGAGGCCTGGGCTGCCTGCCTGACAAGGCGCTTGAAGTAGAACATTTCGTCGGCTTTACGCAGTGCGTCGCCATGATTGAAGTTCACTTCCAGCTGGCCTTCGCCCATTTCCTGAATGGTCCCCGTAATCTCAATATCCTGGGCTTCTGCGTATTGATGCATTAACTCGATAAACGGTGCGTACTCACCCATAGCTTCTACCTGGAACGACCTGGCGCTTCTTGGGGTTCGTCCCGAAACACCAGCTGCAGCCTGCAACGGTTGCAGCGGATCAGGATTTGTTGCCACCAGGTAAAACTCGGCTTCCTGGGCAACCACAGCCTTGTAACCAAGATCCTCGAGCTTGCCGACCAGATCCTTAAGAATGTTTCTCGGCGCTATCCCAAGCGGGTCACCGGTTAGGGTCAAGCTGTCACAAATACAGTTAGCGGTGTTTTCTGACCAGGGCTGAATCGCAAGTGTTGAGGCATCAGGCGCCATCACCATATCGACATCCGCAACGTTGAAAAGATCATCGTCGTGGCACCACTCACCGATAACGTCCTGACCGTAAATTGCTTCAGCGATACGTATCTCTCCCTCTAGCTGCGACACAGGCACCAGTTTACCTTTGGCTGTGCCGTTGATGTCCGGCACCATGCACTCAACCTGGGTCACCTTGCGCTGCTTAAGCCAATCCGCCATGCCTGTCATTTTGTCGACTCTTAGAGTGATTAAAAAAGAACATCTTTTATACGGACAGGACTCTGCCAGTATTTCACTCAACATGTAAATAGTTAATGCAAGAGCGTTGAAGCGTATTTGTAATCTCTATATCGTTAACGCCTTTCTTGGGTCTCCGATATCCAACAATGTACAACTACACAACAGAACAGATGCAGGAACTTGATCTCAAGCACTACCTGCACCCGTTTACTGACTACAAGAAACTGGCTAACGAAGGCAGTCGCATCATTACACGCGCCCAGGGAATCTACCTGTGGGACAGTGAGGACAACCAGTACCTCGATGGCATGGCGGGTCTCTGGTGCGTCAACGTCGGCTATGGGCGCGATGAGATTGCTGACGCCGTCAGCCAACAGATCCGCGAACTGCCGTACTACAACAGCTTCTTCAAGACAGCCAATCCGCCGAGTGTTGAGCTTTCCCGGCTGGCCTGTTCATTGGCGCCCGAACAGATGAATCACGTGTTTTTTACCGGGTCGGGTTCAGAGTCCAACGACACGGTTGTTCGCATGGTTAGACATTACTGGGCATCGGCAGGACAACCGGATCGAAAGGTCATTATCTCACGGCACAATGCCTATCACGGCAGCACGGTTGCAGCTGCCAGTCTCGGCGGCATGAAGCCCATGCACGCCCAGGGAGGCCTGCCTATTCCTGATGTGGTTCACATCAACCAACCCTACTGGTACCAGGATGGTGGCGATCTGTCCCCGGAAGATTTTGGTTCGAAGGTGGCTAATGAACTGGAAGAAAAAATACTCGAGCTTGGCCAGGACAAGGTCGCCGCTTTCATCGGCGAACCGATCCAGGGTGCTGGCGGCGTTATCATTCCGCCTTCAACCTACTGGCCGAGAATTCAGGAGATCTGCCAGAAGTACGACATCCTGTTGGTTGCTGACGAAGTTATTTGCGGCTTCGGACGAACAGGGGAATGGTTCGGCTCAGATTTCTTCAATATACAACCTGACCTGATGCCAATTGCCAAAGGCCTCTCTTCAGGATACCTGCCAATCGGCGGCGTCCTGGTCAGTGATCGGGTTGCCAACGGACTGATTGAAAACGGAGGTGAATTTGCGCACGGCTTCACCTATTCAGGACATCCGGTGGCAGCAGCAGCGGCCATTGCCAATCTCACCATCCTGCGTGATGAAGGCATGGTTGAGAATGTGAGGGACAACCTGGCACCCCACCTGTCTGAAAAGTGGGGTCAACTTGCTGACCACCCATTGGTAGGTGAAGCACGGTGTGTGGGATTAATCGGCGCAATCGAACTCGTTAAAGATAAAAGTTCACGGCAGTTCTTTGACGATCGAGGTGACGTAGGCACATTGTGCAGGGACACCTGTATCAACAATGGTCTTATCTCTCGCGCAGTTGAAGATACGATGGTGATATCACCACCACTTTGCATCACTAAAGAGCAAATCGATGAGTTGGTTGACCGGATGGCCAAATGCCTCGACATGACGGCCGAAAAGCTACTCTAGACGACAGGCCTACACGACAGGAATGTGCAGCCAAATCTAAAGGTGTATTCTTCAGGCGCCCGGCACAAGACGATTTAACAGCAGGAAACCAGCATGGCCAGCGAGGAGCACACGGCGTCCTACTACGCCGCAACACGGAATGATCCAACAACCTATCCGACACTGGATGGTGATCACGATACCGACATCTGCATCATTAGCGGCGGCTTTACGGGTGTTGCCAGTGCACTAACCCTGGCAGAGCGAGGTCATCAGGTCACTGTGATTGAGCAAAATCGCGTCAGCTGGGGCGCATCCGGACGTAACGGCGGACAGATCATTCACGGCCTTGGCGGCACAGCACATTTGTCTAAATCCCTCAGCCAGGAAACCATCTGGAAGATGCACTATCGCGGCAATGATATTATCAAGGAGCGCGTCGAAAAATACGGCATCGACTGTGACATCAAGTCCGGCTACATCGAAGTTGCTTTCAAGAAAAGCCAGATGGAGTACCTGAAAGAAGACTATAACGAGCATGTTGAACAAGGTCTCGGCGACTATTTGCGTATTGTTGATTGCGATGAAGTCAGCGAAATGCTTGGCACTGACATCTACATCGGCGGCATGACCAATGACCTAAACGGTCATCTGCACCCACTGAACTTGTGTGCCGGAGAGGCACGGGCAGCAGCTGGGCTTGGCGCGACTATTTTTGAGCAGACTGAAGTTACTGGCATCCAGCACGGTCCAAAGGTCCGCGTTGAAACGACTTCCGGCACGGTAACAGCGAACAAGGTCATGATTGCGGGAAACGCCTACCACCGCCTCGAGCCCGGCAGTCTTTCAGGCCTGGTATTCCCCGCTGGTAGTTTCATCATCGCAACAGAGCCACTAACTGATGAGGTTGCCAATCGCATCAACAGGGATGATGTCGCCGTTTGTGATCTGAACAACGTACTCGACTACTATCGATTATCTGCAGACAAAAGACTGTTATATGGCGGTCGATGTAATTATTCAGGTCGAGTGCCAAAGAGCATCAAGGCCAATATGCGACCGAGAATGCTCGAAGTCTATCCGGAGCTCGAAAATGTCAAAATCGATTATGAGTGGGGTGGCAATATTGGCATCGTTATCAAACGGGTTCCTCTACTAGGTCGCCTGGCTGACAACGTCTACTACTGCATGGGTTATTCCGGGCATGGTGTTGCCCCGACGCATATTGCCGCTGAAGTGATGGCGAATGCGATGGAAGGTGACACAGAAGTCCTGGAAGCTTACGAGAATATCAAACACTGGCGTATCCCGTTTGGGCAGTGGTTCGGCAACCAGATTGTGGCAATGGGAATGCTGTATTTTCGCGCCCTGGATCTCAGCCCGCTTTAAGGAATACTCTCCTCATACTGTGATGCATCGTCCAGGATGTCGTACCCGCTAGCCTTTGAGCCAACAAACTCATGGTACACCG
>CAZGBZ010000004.1:0-282 GCA_964524135.1 uncultured bacterium | reverse complement strand
GACATTGACTGAGTTCAAGAATTTCACCGGTTACTTCAAAATGAACCTTTTCACATTCACTCTTGCCTTCGAGCATTAGGTCTTCCCGGGTATTTGGCTGTTTCAACGGACAGATATGATGCCATTATCACCAGCGCAGGCGTACGCTGAAGTCAAACGTTTCTCCAGCAGAGGCACCGAAGTCATGGAGCGTTATGAAGTACAGATATCAAGTATTGCCCTTTCCCTGAGAAAGATTGCCCTCAGCCGACCACCTGAGTTTGGCGGTAACTGGCGCGATTC
>CAZGBZ010000003.1:35016-36878 GCA_964524135.1 uncultured bacterium | reverse complement strand
TATTTCTTGAGTTTATTTATATCAACCTGCTTTGAAATATCCTCTCCAAACCACAAATCCATTGACACCAATGCTTGATAAATGAACATATCTAATCCGTTTAGTGTTATTGCTCCAATTTTATTACCGAATTTCAACATAACTGTATCCATTGGAGTATATATTATATCAATTAAAGTTTGATTTTTATGGAGTAATCCTAAATCAATGGGACATTGTTCGCTTTGCATTCCGATTGGTGTGGTATTGATTATGATTGAATCATTTTTTATCAATTGCACAGAATCATCCAATGAATAGGGAAAAACGATATCATCTTGTAATTCTTTAGCTTTTTGAAGTGTCCGGTTTAATAGTACTATTTTTTTTACACCCGTTTGCTTTAACGCAAATAAAATTGATTTTGATGTTCCACCTGCACCTAAAACAATTACCTCTTTATTTTTAACTTCAATGCCATTTTTCTTTAAAGACTTAGAAAAACCAAACCAATCGGTATTATTGCCAAATAGTTTGTCACCATTCTTATGTATAACATTCACCGAGCCAATAATTTTTGCCCTCGGATTAATCTCATCAAGATAATCTAGTACATTTTCTTTATGAGGAATGGTCACATTCACACCATTTAATACGCCAGTTCTGAGGTCATCCATTACTTGAGGTAATTCATTTTTAAAAACTTTCTTCTTCTCATAAATTGCATCAATATCAAGAGACCTATACACATAGTTATGAAGGTCCGGACTCAAACTATGCCCAATTGGATTGCCTATTACAGCGAATTGTTTCATCGGATTATCTGGTTCAATATTTTATTGAACTCCGGCAAGGAAATATTAATGCAATCCGCGTTATCTAATGTATTTTCACCATCTGTCAATAGCCCCGCAATTGTAAATGCCATAGCAATTCTATGATCGCCATAAGTCTTTATATTTGTATTATACAATATATTGGATTGATTGACAATAAATCCATCTTTCTTTTCAATTATGTCACCACCCATTGCTTGTATATTTTCACAAACTGCATTAATTCGGTCACATTCTTTCACTCGAAGTTCCTCAGCACCCCTGACTGTGGTGGGACTATCAGCCTGGGTTGCCAATACTGCGATAATCGGTAGTTCATCAATAACAGATGGAACCATCTCTGCGGTAATATCAATTCCATTTAATGGCTTCCAATACACAAGAACATCTCCTACAGACTCGCCACATTCCTTTCGAATATTTTTCCATTCCACTCCTCCTCCCATCTGTTCAAGTACATTAAAAAAACCGATTCTGGTTGGGTTTGCCAGTACATTTTTAAAGGTTATTGAAGAATTTGGAATTAATGCTGCTGCCGCTGCAAAAAATGCTGCCGAGGAAGGATCTCCCGGTACTGTCATTTCAAAAGCTCTTAATGGGTTGGTTAATGGGTATATGGAAATCACCCCATTTGATGAAACATTTGCACCCATCTCCTTTAATATAATCTCTGTATGATCCCGAGTTTTTACATTTTCATCAATGACTGTTGACCCATTAGCACCAAGTCCAGCCAGCATAATACAGGACTTAACCTGAGCAGATGCAACAGAAGGAACAAATGATATTCCATTTACTTTTTCAGGTTTAATTTTCAATGGTAGAAAGCCATTATTTGATTCAATCTCTACTCCCATCTCAGAAAGGGGATCAATAATACGGTACATGGGTCTATTTGATAATGATTCATCACCAATAAATTCAGCTGTCACTCCCTGACCAGCCAAAAGTCCTGCTAATAATCGGATGGTTGTACCAGAATTACCACAATTGAGAGGTTCACTCGGGTTAGAAAATACTCCTCCATTTATTCGAACTATATTTCCT
>CAZGBZ010000003.1:34670-35006 GCA_964524135.1 uncultured bacterium | reverse complement strand
GACTTTACACTTTGGATACTACATTGCGCTAGACACTTTCGCGTGGATTCTACATCTTCCCCTGTGGATATATTGTTTATAACACACTCTCCATCCGTTAGCGAGGCAAACATGAGAGACCGATGTGAAATAGATTTATCACCGGGTAAACTTATTTCACCTTTAATCCTCATTATCTTTAATTTGTTTGTGTAGTTTGCCAATTGTGTCAACCAATCTGTCAATCATTTCATTGGTATAGGGATTATATTTTTGCAGATCTCGAAACAGGTCCCAACTATCATTACAAGTTTGCTCAATTACACCTAATAAATCATTAAATCCCAAAGTATTATT
>CAZGBZ010000003.1:5420-34660 GCA_964524135.1 uncultured bacterium | reverse complement strand
AGAAACAACCCCGGCTTCATTTAGTACACGACCAATAAAATGGGTAATTCCTTGACTGGATGCTGCCATTTTATCATGTTCATCAGGGGAAAGTTCTACTGTTCTGATTGAATTATTTTCAAAAAACTCCTTGACTTCACTTATTCTTTTATACAAATCTCTTACGGGATAAATAGTAGTTTTCAATTCTCTAAATGGTGAATATGAATCGGGACCAAAATGAGGATGAGAGGCAATTATACCCACATGTTCCGGTAAATATTTTTCCATAATTTCAACAGGATAGACCTTAACAGAACATACATCAATAATAGTTGTGTTATACAACTTATATTGGGATGTCTCTTGAATAACTGCTTCAAAACTCCTGATTGGTACTGCCACAAAAACTAAAACCGATTCCAAAACTTCCTCCAGCGGGCAATTTAAATCATCATTTTTAATTTCAGGATCATAAACTTTCACCTCGTATTGGTTTTTTAACAAATCTGCCAACACCTGACCAAAACGGCCATATCCGATAATGCCTACTGTTTTCATTTATCGTCACCCATTTTTTCAATTCCCAAAAATAGGGTTATATTATTTTTTAAATCGTGTATTCCTTTCTCAACTATATTTAAACCATAGAGTTCAGCGCAATAATCACTTCCCACAACAGCAGCTGTGGATGGCAACTTCCCCTCACTTAACCGTCGGGCAGCTTCAGCAGTATCATCTGATTCAATTAATGGACGCGTCCAAAAATGTTCCGCCAGGTACTCCCTGCACTGCCGTAATGCCTGCTGATGTGAATGAATTTCCGTAATATCTCCTACATAGACATCTGGCAAAGCCAAAAGATTTTGATTAACTAAAATATGGAACATTTCCAAAATATTACAGCGATGTCGGGCCAATGCTTCAACTGACTCTATAACAACACCACCCTGAGCATTTTCCATTGCAAATATTCCATATTCAACTTCACCTGCCTCAACCCCTTCTAATACTGACATTGATGAAATAAGATATATAATTTCAAATTTCTCAATTCCATGATTTTTTGCAAATGTTTGTGCAGCCTCCTCACTAAAACTTCCCTTTCCACCTTGTATTCCTATTTTCACTCAATACCTTTTGTTAATTTATTAATATAATTTTTAATAGTAATATTTTGATCATAACCCGTTTTCAACTGTTCTATTATAGCAGATCCCACTACTGCTCCATGTGCTAATTTATTTATCTCCATTACATCTTCTCGCTCTTTAATTCCAAATCCTACGATAAACGGACATTCACTATTAGCTTCAACCCTTTGTAGATATTTTTGTAATGCTTTTTTATCTACACCCACACCTCCAGTGATTCCCAAAATAGCTACACAGTAAATCAATGTGCCTGCTATTTTTGATATTTCCCTAATTCTCTCGTTAGAAGTATTTGGTGCTACCAAAAGAATCGGACAGATTCCTGCCACTTTTGTTAATTTTATATAATGATCCGCTTCTTCTGGCGGGAGGTCAGGAATAATCAAGCCATCTACACCTGCATTATTGCAGTCAATAATAAATTTATCAACTCCATACTTAATAATAGGATTGATATACCCCATAAGCGCCAGGGGAATTTCGGATTGTTTCCGAATTTCAGCTACCGCTTCTAATATCCATGGGATATTTACTCCGTTATCGATGGCTATTTGACTGGCTTCTTGAATAATTGGACCGTCAGCTAATGGGTCGGAGAAAGGCATCCCTAACTCCACCATAGAAGCACCCGCTTGCTCTGCTGCTAAAACCATACCTACTGTATCCATTTTTGAAGGATACCCTGCTGTAAGAAAGGGAATAACTTTTTCAGATCTATTTTGAAATATACTTCCTATTCTATTCATTAGCTATTTAACCGCAGATACGCTGAAACTCCGTAATTATATTTATCTTAAAACTTTTCCTCAGTGTTCTTCGTGATCTCAGTGATGGCATCAAATTTCCTTGCCTAAATAATCAGCCATTGTGTGTACATCTTTATCTCCCCTACCCGATAGACAGATGACTACATTTTCACCTTTTTCAATATTATTATCCCTTTGTTTAAGGAATGCCAAAGCATGGGATGATTCCAACGCAGGAAGTATGCCCTCTTTTTCTGAAAGCCATTGAAATGATTGTATTGCTTCTTCATCTGTTGCAGATACATACTCAACTCTTCCTGTGGATTTCAAGTAACTATGCTCTGGACCTACACCAGGGTAATCCAGTCCAGCAGAAACTGAATGTGGTAATTTTATCTGTCCATCTTCAGTCTGTAATAAATAACTTGCAGAACCGTGAAGTACCCCAAATTCACCCTTTGTCATGGTAGCTGCGTGATCATTGGTTTCCACACCAAGCCCTGCAGCTTCTACCCCTACCAGCCGTACATCATCCTCTAAGAATGGATAAAACATACCAATAGCATTTGAGCCACCGCCGACGCAAGCGACAAGGGTATCGGGATTAGTGGATTGGTGATTGGTTAGCTGGGCAAACTGATCATTTGTTTCTCTGCCTATAACGGACTGAAAATCTCTTACCATCATAGGGTAGGGATGAGGGCCTACCACTGAGCCAATTAAATAATAGGTCGTTTCCACATTGGTAACCCAATCCCGGATAGCTTCATTGGTGGCATCTTTTAATGTCTTACTGCCGGATGATACGGGTCGTACTTCAGCCCCCAACAAATTCATCTTGAATACATTCAGTTTTTGCCGTCGGATATCTTCCTCACCCATATACACAATACACTCTAACCCAAATTGAGCCGCTACCGTAGCAGTAGCAACGCCGTGCATACCAGCACCGGTTTCGGCAATAATTCGCTTCTTGCCCATTTGCTCTGCCAATAGAATCTGCCCAAGAGCATTGTTAATTTTATGAGCACCGGTATGGTTCAAATCCTCCCGTTTTAGGTAAACATTAAAGCCAAGTTCTTCCGAAATTCGCCTGGCTAAATAAAGGGGAGTTGGACGACCGGAATAATGTTTTAACAGAGAGGATAATTCATCCTGAAATGCTGAATCCTCTTTGACTTCAGAGTAAAGCTGCTCCAGTTCGCTTATCGCTAGAATGAGCGTCTCAGGGACATACTTTCCACCAAATTCTTCAAAATGCCCACAATCGTCTGGCTGGCTATAGTGCATAAACATCCAAACCTGTCATTCTAACTGTGATGGAGAAAAGTCTCAAAACGACAACATAATGGATTATCTTAAAATAACTCACAATTTCCTTTAGTATTTTTTAATTTCATAAAAATGTTTTTAATCTTTTTCTCGTCCTTCACTCCCGGTTTTAACTCTACACCACTATTCACATCTACGGCTGAAGGATTTACAGCCTCAATCCCTTCTAGAATATTGTCTGCATTCAATCCACCTGATAAGATAATTGGAGTATCTGTTTTCAGGTCTGCAATTAATTCCCAATTGAAGTTCTCACCCGTACCACCCGGCATCCCTTTTTGGTAGGTGTCAAATAAAAATGCAGCCACTTGATAATCTCCCAATACGTTAGAATCAAAATCATCAGGAACCCGGAATACCTTAATTACTGGCTTAATCATTTGAGCACAATATTCAGGAGACTCATCTCCGTGGAGCTGAATGTAATCCAAATTAAGATCCTTGACAATCCTATTAATATATTCAATTTTTTCATCTACAAACACACCCACTTTTTTGACATTTCCGGGGATACCTAAAATCCAATTCTTTACTTTTTCTGGATCAACAAAGCGTGGACTGCCCTGAAAGAAAATTAGCCCAATTGCTGATGCCCCATAATTTACAGCTATATTGGCATCCTTTAAGGATGTAATACCGCATAATTTCACCTGAATCACACAGGTACTCTCATTAAAATTTTCGCTAAAGCATTCCCTGGATTTCCGGTTTTCATAAGACTTGTTCCAACCAGAGCAGCGTCATACCCTATTTGGGAAATATTTGCTAGATCATTGGGAGAATAAATTCCACTTTCAGCTACTTTAATACAGTCTTTCGGCAAATTGAGAAATACCTCCTCAAACCAATCCACATTCGTCTCCATAGTTTTGAGATTGCGGCAATTAATACCCACTATTTCAGGATTTAGATTTGTAATTGCTTCTAGATAATCCGGATTATGAGTTTCCACCAATACATGCAGTCCCAATTCATGAGCAAGGCTATATAATTCAGAAAGCAGCTCAATATCAATGGCATCTGCAATGAGAAGAATGGCATCGGCGCCTGCCTGGAACGATTCCCAGACTTGGTATTCTGAAATGATGAAATCCTTCCTGAGGAGGGGCAATTCAGTCACCGCCTTCACCTGCTGAATAAACTCCAAATATCCACCGAAATATTCCTGATCGGTGAGTACGGAAATAGCCGCCGCACCATTCTGTTCATAAGCCTTGGCAACTGCTGCCGGGTCTGCAACTGCCATAATATCACCGGAAGAGGGTGAGCGGCGCTTGATCTCCGCAATAATCTGCACACCGTCTCGGGCAATGGCAGACTTGAAATCACGGACGGCATATAGTCGTTGTGAGCCTTTAATACGCTCAATGGGGGTTACCCTGCTGCATTCCTTTACCTCTTCCTGCTTATGCAGAATGATCTTTTCCAGGATGTTCATTTTACAGCTGCTAATTGAGTGAGTTTATCCAGAGCAGCTCCGGAATTAAGCGCCTCTCTGGCTAATTGGATGCCATCCTCCCAGTTTTCTGCTTTGCCTCCGACAAAAACCCCTGCCGCTGCGTTTAATATTACGATGTCTGTCTTTTTACCCTTGTCTGTACCATCCAAAATATTTTTAATGATGACGGCATTTTCTTCCGGCTCACCCCCTTTTAAATCTTCCAAAGTTGCCTTTTCAAAGCCAAAGTCTGAAGGTGAAATGGCAGTAGATTCAATGGTATTATCCATTTTCAAATGACTGATCTTTGTTGAATCAGTAGTGGAAACTTCATCCAGACCCTCGTAACCGTGCACAACCATAGCATGTTTGGAGCCCAGTTTTTGCAGCACCTTGGCCACCTTATCGGTAAGACTTCCTTCAAATATTCCCATGAGTTGCCGGTGAACCCCAGCTGGATTACAGAGTGGTCCCAGAATGTTAAAGACAGTCCGCGTACCTAATGCCTTCCGGGCTCCCATTGCATATTTCATAGCAGGGTGCAATGATGGCGCAAACATAAAGCCGATACCGATATTTTTTATGCATTCTGACACTTTTTCAGGAGGCAGGGTGATATCCACTCCCAATGCCGTGAGCACATCGGCTGAACCCGATTTGGATGTCATTGAGCGGTTGCCGTGTTTGGCTACAGGAACGCCGGCACCAGCAACTACAAATGAGGCAGCTGTGGAAATATTGAATGTTCCACTGGCATCTCCGCCAGTACCGCACATATCTATGGCATCATCCACAGATTCAATTTTGGTCATCTTATCCCGCATAGCCTGTGCAAATCCTGCGATTTCTGCTGAACGTTCCCCCTTTGCCCGGAGGGCAATGAGGAAGCCAGCAATCTGGGCATCGTCATATTCCCCTGACATAATCCTGAACATCACATCTCGGGATTCCTCCTGGGTTAGGCTCTGGTTACCGAGTAGTTTTTCTATTGTATGTTTCATCTAATCTCCTTTAACCACCGAGACCACGGAGACACAGAGTTTATTAAACTTTTATGTTCCCTCAGTGTTCTTTGTGGTGTTTAAAAAATTTTCTACCATTTTCATTCCATTCTCTGTTACGATGGACTCTGGGTGAAACTGCACCCCGTAAATAGGATATTCCCGGTGTTCCAGCGCCATGATGAGTCCATTATCTGTTTCAGCAGTCACCTTGAGTTCAGCAGGGAAAGAGTCCTTCAGTGCAACCAGTGAATGATACCGCGTAGCTTCAAATGTTTCTGGTATTTCTCTAAAAATCGCTGAGCCGCTGTGGGTTATTTTTGAGGTCTTCCCATGTACTATTTCGTTGGCTCTATCCACTTCTCCATCAAAGGCAACGGTGATTGCCTGATGACCTAGACAGATACCGAATATAGGAGTTGACTCTCCAAATTCTTTTACCAAATCAATAGAAAGGCCAGCATCCTCTGGCTTTCCTGGTCCCGGCGAAATTACAATGCGCTCGGGGTTCATAGACTTGATATCCTCCAGGGATATTTTATCATTTCGGTGTACCTGCAAATCTGGATTTAATGATCCGATATACTGCACCAAGTTGTAAGTAAAAGAATCATAGTTGTCGATGATTAGAATCATGTTAGTTTTTAGCCTTTAGCTGTTAACAATTGGCGTATTTGTCTGTCATTCTGAGTGATAACGAAGAATCTCGATCCATTGCTTGTTTGAGATTCTTCACTTCGTTTACTATTGGTAAACTTAATTAGAATGACAGTGTTATTTATTATTTTACCAATTTCTATTTTCCAATATAATCCTCGATTTTCTTTCTTAATTCTTAAATCATCCATCATACCAACCCATTTTCTGCTAGATCAATGGCTGTATTTATAGCTTTGGCTTTATTTACAGTTTCTTCAAACTCCTTTTTAGGATCAGAATCATACACAATTCCTGCGCCAGACTGAAAATACACAGTCCCATCTTTCATTACCATAGTGCGGATGGCTATGCAGGTGTTCATGTCACCTGTAAAATCAAAATAGCCAATGGCACCGGAATACACTCCTCGCCGAAATTGCTCTAAATTATGAATGATCTCCATAGCCCGAATTTTTGGCGCACCGGTTAATGTACCTGCAGGAAACCCACTGTAGAGAGCGTCAAATACATCTTTTCCCTCTCGCAATTTACCCCTTACATCGGAAACAATATGCATAACATGGGAATAATATTCCACCACCATAAATTCTTTCACCTTCACCGAATCAAATTCTGCTGCCCTGCCCACATCATTCCTACCCAAATCCACCAGCATGAGATGTTCCGCCCGTTCCTTTTCGTCATTGAGCAGTTCATCTGCCAATAGTGTATCTGCATTCGCATTATCACCTCGCTGGCGAGTTCCGGCTATTGGGCGAATCTCAATTTCATCATCTTCCACCTTCACCAGTAATTCAGGAGATGCACCAATTATATCAAATCCATCTAATTTTAAATGAAACATATAAGGGGAGGGATTAATAGTGCGCAAGGCCCGGTACATTGTGAGAGGGTCTACAGATGTTTGACGCTGAAAACGCTGACTCAATACCAGTTGGAATACATCACCGGCCTTGATGTGCTCCTTAGCTTCTTGTACAGCATCTACAAAATTGGATTGGGTGAAATTAGAATGCAGCTCGGACTGTTCCATCTGTACCGGAGTCTGGTAATCAATATCGGTATGGAGATCTTCGCCCATTTCATCAATTCGTAAATTGGCATCAGCATAGGCTCGTTCTAAATCCATGCCATTTTCAATCTGAACATTACTGAAAAAAATAATCTGATTTTGTAGATGGTCAAAGGCAATCAATTCGTGAAAAAGCATAAATAGAGCATCCGGGCATTGCAGTTCATCTTTTTTATAAATAGGAATATCTTCTACCCAAGTTATGCTTTCGTATCCCATAAATCCCACTAAACCGCCTGTGAAATGTGGAATTTCCGATAATTTTGGAGCATTATATTTTTTTTGAGTTTCGCGTAAAATAGATAAAAAGGATGTGGGTTCTTCCTGCCAATTTCCGTCTTGCCAGATATGTGTTTTCTCATGTTCAGATTTTAATATCATCAGAGGATTCCGCCCTATAAAAGAATATCTCCCATACTGTTCGCCTTTTTCCACGGACTCTAAGATAAAAGCATAATTTGAATTTTTTATTAGTTTCATGTAGGCGGAAATGGGCGTCAGGAGGTCTGCCAATATCCGCTTGTACACCGGTACGGTTTTATAATCTCCAGCTAATCCTTTAAATGTGTTAATATCCATCAATACTGTAGGTCAAAATTAAAGTGGCGATTTTTATTCTTCACCATTTATTTTCATAAACAATATATTAAGTGC
Source organism: uncultured bacterium (assembly GCA_964524135.1). Lineage (GTDB taxonomy): Bacteria > Fidelibacterota > Marinisomatia > SCGC-AAA003-L08 > D37C17 > D37C17. The sequence continues at coordinate 26,624 of CAZGBZ010000003.1, read as the reverse complement.
ACATTTTGTCATCAGGAAAATTATGAGGTTCTACCTGCAAGGTGGTGTGTTTAATCTGGAATTTTTCTGCCAGCATTCCCCGAGTGAACTTTAGGCATTGGTCCCAATGGTTAGCATCGGTGCAATTTTCTGTGAGAATTAAATGGGCACTGAGAGCTGGTTCATTCTGCCCTATTGACCAGATATGCAAATCATGGACATCCGTCACGTGGTCAAGATTTTTCAGTGCATTCAGAATGTGCTGATAATTAAGATGCTCTGGTACCGAATCAATAAGCATTCTCACACTGTTAAGGATCATTTTCCATGTGCCAGCCAGGATGAGAATAACAATAATAAGACTGGCGACTGTGTCAATCCAATACATTCCCCATAACCAGATGACAAGCCCCGAAACAATTGCCCCCATCGACCCCAAAGCATCAAAAATGAGATGGAGGTAAGCTGCTTTAAGGTTGATATCATTTGATTTGTTTCTACGTAGAATTTGAGCGCTAATAAGGTTCGCAAACAATCCAAAAATTGCTACTATGAGCATGGGAATTGCCAATATGGGTTGGGGATGCTGAATCCGTTGAAAAGCTTCCCAAATGATGAATCCACAAATTGCAACCAAGGTTGCTCCGTTGATAAATGCCCCTAATATTTCGGTTTTGAGATAGCCATAAGTTCGGCGATCATCGGGGGGACGGTCTGCCAGGCGAGAAACAATTATGGCTAAACCCAAAGCGCCCACATCGGTAAGCATATGTCCCGCATCAGAAAGCAATGCCAAACTGCCGGTATAAAAACCACCAATTACTTCAACAATGAGGAATATAAAATTTATCCAAAATGCCCACCACAAATACTTTCGGTTGGAGGACGAATGAGAATAATGACGGCTCAACGCTGGATTTGTTTTGAAGATTTAAACACTGCTGTGAAAATACGAATGAGCTGCTCCTCAGATAAATTTCTCCCAGCTTGTTGTGTGAGCCTGTCAATAATGTCCTGTTCTCTTCCCTTATCTTCTACGGGAATATCTAATTTTTCTTTGAGTTTTCCCACCTCTTTAGAAATTCCCATACGCTTTTTCAATAGCTGGATGATCTTTTCATCAAGTTGATCTATTTGCTGTCTGAGTTCAAGTATACGTTTGTCCATAGAGGTATAAATTAGGGAGGAAAAGAAAGCAGAAAAAATATAATAGTTTCACACCCAACCATTTTTTTAAGAAAATAAATTAATGTTAATTTCGACTTTCTATTCTCTCCAGTAATTCCTTTGGACTTTCATGCTCGGGATTAATTTTCTGTGCTTTTAGTGCATGATCCTTTGCATTCTCATTTTCACCATTTACAAGATACATTTCAGCTAAACGTAAATGAAATCGTCCGATAGGTTTGGGGTACATAGTTACCGCCCGCTCTAAATGAGTAATGGCTGAGGAATACTGATGATTTTCAAATTGATCCAATCCTCGCCAAATAGAAAATTTTACCACTCCATGCCAGGCGAATATTATCAACAACACAACAATAATGAAGTTTTTTACTTTTGACTTTTTCTCACCCATTTTGGTGGATAAACGAGCAGGGGTAGAAGTAAAAAAATATATTCCCGAAATAGTTGCTATTCCGAAGGAGAGAAAATGTCCCATTCCATATAAGCCATCTATTGAAAAACCAAATGCTAAAACCATAGGAAGTAAGAGAAAATCTCGAGCATGAAGGGACTGGAACCTATCAGAAGTTACAGGCAGGGTAAACATCTCCCTGTTCATACTATAATGTTTAAATTGAAAATTTTCTTTTAAAGGATTTTCCCATTTGTAAGATAATGCTGAAGATGGACATCCTTCTGTACAAACTAAGCATGAAGTACAGTTTGTATTGGTAACCTTTCCGTAATTATTAATTTCATAACTTACATCAATTCCAATTGGACAGTTAGATGTACAGCTTCCACATTGCGAACATCCTCCTGTATTCCTGACCTTAAACATAGCAAATAAATTGGGTAGTTTTAAAAATGCACCCCAAGGGCAGAGATAGCGGCAAAAACCTTTCCGTCCTAGGAAATAAACTATGAGAAATCCATCCACAACAAAAGTGAGGGTGCCAATTACAAATCCCGGTAGAAACGCCCAAATTTCAGGCATACCCAAGTTTATAGTAATACCCTCCCATGGGGAATTAAGCGCATTGGCAAGATTGGGGGCTACATAAAAATTTAACAAAATAAAGAGAGGCAGAATAGTTACAAGGCTTGAATTCACCGTCTTTGGTTTAATTCCCATTTTATTAAGCAGCCACCAGGCTAATTCCTGTACAGCTCCAAAATGGCAAGCCCAACCGCAGAAAAAACGACCAAATATGAGAGTTGTGACAAATGCCAGAATAACCAATACTACTCCTGCATTTATAATGCCATATTTAATAAAGGCATGAAAGAATTCCTGGAAATCGAGACTGCCAATTATTTCATCCCCAAAATAATAAATATGGGCAAGAATCAGAAGGTGGATTCCCACCAGAGAAGTAATACGCAGTTTTTGAATCATGGTTATGCCAATTAATTTACTAACCACGGAGGCAGGGAGACACGAAAATTGATTTAAGAATAATGATTAACGATTTTTGATTTTAGAAGTAAAACCAACACCCAGTATCTAGCACCCAGAACCCAGAAAAAATTATGCCAGGATAAAATTTACCAGACGGACTACATCAAGGATATTGAGGATATTATCGAAGTTCATATCTGCTGCCCATAATATTTCTGACTCAGGAGAATCACCTCCCAAAACAAAGTTTACAGAGATAATAATATCAAGGACATCTACAACCTCATCATCATTCAAATCACCTTTTTTTCCTACAAAGCCCAAGTCTTCAACAAAAGTATAAGCTACGTCAGCTTCGATGGGACCATCAATATAGGTCACCTTTCTCTGGTTGGTTCCAAAATCTCGGCTGGGCCAATAAATGGTCATTCCCTGGGCTGACATATAGGTATTCATCCCAAAATGGAGTTGAAGGGGTTCCATATTGCCATGGCCCTTTCCACCAATTACTTCGCGCATAATATCCTGATCAGCAAGATGAACCACCACCCGGGCACCAATAGCAGACTTGTTAGATTGGGTTGACCATCCTCCATTTGAAATATTGGATTTACTACCCTCCAATTTTAGTTTCAACCAATGATTTCCTGAGTAGGAGGAATCTTCTGATACATTTTTATAGAGAAGGCTGGTAAATTTTGCTCCCGGGGGACCATTGGTCATTTTCAGTCCTGCCCCAAAAACATCTAGCCAACCGTCGCCATTAATATCTCCAGAAATTACATCCTGAGTAGCAGATAAAAACTGAGGGCTGGAAGTGGTATCCCATTCACCTCCACCCAGATTTATAAATACATCATCGGGATTCCGTATGTTGGATGTCCAAATATCCAACAATCCGTCATTATTGTAATCACCCCAACTCAACCCATTACTGAGGGTATCTGATTCGAGGTTTTGTACATCTGCAACATTGGTAAAATCATTATCATCATTATTGTATAACCGGTTTACTCCCCAGTTGGCAAGGTAGAGGTCCAAATCTTGATCATTATCATAGTCTCCCCAGGCTGCTCCATACCCCATACTACCAATAGGATCAACATCAGGGTCAGAAATTCCCAACTCAACTGCTTTCTCAATAAAAAATGGTTCTGGGTTTGAATTATAAACTACATCACCAGGAGTACCTGTTAAGGTTTGATTCTCAAAGAACCAGTTGTAGCCATATTTTCTGCCTACATACACATCCTGATCCCCATCATTATCATAATCGGCAATGGCAATTATTCGGCTGGCACTGATGGCAGCATAATCCCGGTAATAGGTATAAGCCTGTTCAAATTTAGGTGCACCATCCTCATCCAGCCCCGCATTCAGATATAACATAAATTGATCATCATTTTCTTCCTGAATTGCCAGAAGGTCTAGGTCACCATCTAAATCAGCATCTATGAGCCCCAAGCTGTGGAGGAATTCAAGTTCAATTGATGGGAGAAATTCAAAGGGCAAAAATAAATTATTACCATCATTCATAAGCATGACATGGGGGAGAGAAATAGGCTCACCATCAAACCGACATTGATTAAAACTCCAATCACATTCAGGATCTTCATTGCACTCATCTTCATCTTCATAATCCCCACAATCGTGACTGGGATTCGTTTCTGACATAAATCGCCATTTAAGAATATCCTGGTAGCCATTATTATCTAAATCACCCGCAATTACTCCTCTACAACCAGAATTATCTATATTGTATTCTGTGGTCATATCTCTGAATTCCGTACCTAGGTTTTCATAATAATAAGAGTCATCATATCCATAATATAAATCCAGGTCGCCATCCAGATCAAAATCGCATAAGACCGACCCTTTGGCTTTCATTTTATTATAATCAGGATTATCTTCGTGAATATAAGCGCTGAAGAGTCCACTGCTCATATCCTGGGGTTCTCCTTCTGGGAAAAATTCCGGGCGATTGCTATTGGTCACCACAAAATAGACCTCTACTGCCAAAAGCGCTGCTCCTGTTAGAAGTCCAATTATAAATACCGCACGGATATAGGTAATTATTTTCGTAATCATCCGCAGAAATTACCGCAGGTTTTCATATCTCACAAAGGGTACTGTGCAACAAGATGTTACAGGGAAAGGAGTAAGGAGCGAGGAGGCAGGAGGCAGGCTTGCCAATCGGGGATTGGGTTCGGGGATCGCCTGCTCGCCCTCATACTTCTTGATCAGGCGGGACGGTTTATACAAAAATTGGTTTTTCAAAGGATTCATTAAAATATTGTCATCGTTTTTCACTAATGAGCTCATATCTATCAAGCAAATATTCAATATATTGTGGGATTTTAGTACCCAAATAATATGGAAGGTTCATTAAAATATATGGTTTGCCTGCCGGTGTTTTTACTCTTTCTATTGAAAATGTATTCGCCAGCATTCGGATGGCATAGGGATGGTTTGTTCGTTCAATGAATTGATGAAGTGATCTTAATTTTCCCTGTTTCCCTGATTTTATTTCTATGGGTATAATATAATTTTGAAATTGATAAATAAAATCTATTTCCGAACTTGCATTTTTTTCTTCCCTAACCCAAAAATAGGGTTTGTAAGACATTTGATCATTTTGAGAAATTAATTGTTGTCCCACTAAATGTTGAATAATTCTACCTTTATAAAAAGTGTTGATATCATTAAGACTAATCAATTCCCCTTGAATGGCGAGTATTTGATTTAAAAGACCTGTATCTAAAAACTGTAATCGAGGTCTTTTTTTATAATTTGCCATGACCGGTGGAGTTAAGCTTGTAGAAGGATAGATCAGTTGAATTATTCGTGATAGATCTAAAGTGCGCATAGCTTCTCCAACTTCCCGGGAGCGATAATTGGAATTGCCAAATCCTTCAAATTTTATTCTATCTGCTTCATTTGGCGCAGTCTCAATAATATGTCGAATGATATTTCTTTCAGAATTGTTTTTTGCATATTTTTCAACATCATCTTTATATGATTGCCATAGTTGCTGATAAATCCCGGATAATGCAGCTATATTTTTATTTTCTGCATAATGGCTGACAATTTCAGGCATACCACCAATAATGGCATAATCATGAAACAAATTTAAAATAATCTCATGAGCATAATCGGGTACCGGAATTTCATTAAGCACCTTTAAAACTTTATCATTTTGCACCGTACCTAAAAATTCATCAAAATTCAATGGGTGTAGGAATAAGTAGTCAATTCGTCCTACTGGAAAATTTGGAACTTTGTTTAATGAAAATTCTAACAACGATCCAGCAGCAATTATAAAAAGTTCCGGATGTTCTTCATATAGATATCTTAATTGGTGTATTGCTTTTGGTGAATCCTGAATTTCATCAATAAAAATTAATGTCGGCTGGTTATTTTGGGGCACATTATTCAAAAGAAATATAGTATCTAATATTTTTATTGTATCATCTGTTCTTTCAAAAATATTTCTATCAGCTTCCTTTTCCATGTTTAATTCAACAAAGTTAGAAAATTCTACAGCAAACTGTCTAACAAGTGTTGTTTTTCCTACCTGTCTTGCGCCCCGTATTAATAGAGGTTTTCGGTTGGAAGAAGATTTCCAATCTATTAGATATTGATATGATTTTCTAATAATTTGCATTTATATTGTAATAAAGGAAGGGTTAATATAGGCAATAATTGTAATAAAGTATAGGTATTATTCTTAGCTTATTGTAATAAAGTATAGGTATATATGGCATATTCCTGTAACAAAGCGGGGGTAACTACAGAGAACATTTGTTTTTTCTTCTTAGGTAATACATTTTACTCAATACACTGAGTAGTTTTACTCAATACGTTGAGTATTTTGAATGACATTTATTGATTTTTTTGAATTATACGGAAAAAATGAAGTAATTCAATTCAACGGTTGGGAAAGTTTGTCATACTCAATCTTCCCCAATTCATTGCGGGGAATCCTGTTAACCCGAATAAAATCCTTGGGGATTTTAAATACTGATAGTTTCGTTATAAGTTTTTCTTTCAGTTTATGATTCGTAATTCGAAATTCATCATTGGAAACTATATAAGCCATCACCTTCTGCCCCCACTCTACATCTTCAACCCCAACCACGGCGGCATCGGTGATGCCATCAATTTTCAACAGTGCTTCTTCTACTTCTATGGGATTTACATTCTCCCCACCGGTGACAATCAAATCCTTTCTACGAATATCCAGAAAAATGAGATTGTCGTCATCTACTCTGCCTAAGTCATGTGAATTGTGGTTACCGTGTGTTACAGGCTCATCCACATACCCTTTCATCACCATAGGTCCTGAAATATGTAGCTCATCGTTTTCCGCCCATATTTTTGCGCCGTTAAAAGGTCTGCCAGCATATAATTTGTTTTGGGGCTCATCCAATAATTTGAGTCCTACTGTGCCAGAACAGGTTTCGGACATTCCATAGACTTTCACAATATTGAGCTGTTCTTTTATACATAATTCAAGTAGATATTCTGGTGACGGACCGCCGCCTAATAAAATCCAGCGGAGTTTTTTTAAAGCTTCAAGTCCACCCTCTAATTCTAAAATGCGGTTCAACATGGTTGGAACCAGAGATATAATGGTTACCGGAAATTTGATAATCGTATCTAATACTTTCTGGGCTTCAAAGGTTGAAACCAGATTCACTGAAAATCCAAAGATGAGTGCTCGCAGCACAACTGCTAACCCTCCAATGTGGTGCAGAGGCAGGCAGCAGAGAAATTGATCACTCAGTTGAAACTGTAGAAATTCATTCCAGTTAGTACAGCTGGCTTCAAAATTACCATAAGTGAGTTGTACGGCTTTAGGGGTGCCAGTTGTCCCTGATGTGAGAATTATTGCTGCTTCATCATCAGTATTATATTTGTAATAATTTTTTAAAGATGAACATCCACTTGATGAATTGGGGAGTTCTTCGATAGGTGTAACAGGGGGAGGGAGAATGGAGGAAGGAGAAAGGAGGAAGGAGAAAACTTTTTTAAATCCCCAGTTTGTAATAATTAATTTGGGTTGAATTTTGGTGATTATTTGTTTCAGTTCCGAATCAGTTAATTTTGGGGAGATGGGTACCGCAACAGCGCCTAATTCGAAACAGGCTAAAATCATTTCAATGAGTTCAATTCCGCTAGGGAGATAAATGAGGATTCGATCTTCAGGTTGGATATTTTCCTTTAATAATGATCGAGAGTAGGTTGCCACCATTTCGGCAGATTCTATAAATGAATACTGACTATTTCCACATTGAATGAACAGTTTTTCAGGGTTCTGCTTAACTTGAGATTGAAGCCAAGATGTCATAATGCTAAACCTAAACCATGTTCATCAGTAATTGCAAGCTTTCCCCCTTGAATTGGAGTTAATGATTGGTCTTCCTTTAATAAACCTCCTGTTGCCAGCCCGCAGGCTTCTGAAATATCATTGGCAAGTGCAAGGTGCAGGCAAGCGCTTCTACCTATATTTGTCTCAAGGGAGGAGGTGATAACTGTCCTGATATTTTCCGTTCGTGCTAACGTGATGATTTTTTTGCATTCGGTAAATCCACCAGAGACCATGGGTTTGATGACAAAAACATCTGCCGCCTGTTCATCAATTATTTTTTCAGCGGACTGAAAATTTGTTAGAGATTCATCTACAGCGATGGGGATTTCGGTATGATAACTCAGTTCTGCCAGATCTTCCAAATCATCACCAGGGAGTGGCTGCTCAATATAATCAATATTAAATTTTTCCATTTCCTTGCAAAAGCGGATGGCTTTAGGTAAATCAAAAGCTCCGTTACAGTCCAAACGAAATTGAATATTTTCCCCAAAGGATTCCGTCAAATATTCCATATTTTCAATTTCGTCATAGAGATTGCTAAAGCCCACCTTCACCTTCATAATAGTAAAACCATCTCCAGGCTGATGCATTCCTGCCAATCCATTTACAGCAATTTTTGTTTTAGCATTGGGATTTAAAAATTTTGCCAAGGGAAGTTTTTCCTCCTTTGCGAGGATATCATAAATTGCAGTCTCTAAGGCAAAGCGCACGGAAGGGATATTTTGCGAATGGATATTTATTAATAATAATAACTCCTCGCTATCCAAATCTTCCCCATCAATGGCTTGATGAAATCCTTCTAATGCATAATGGACTTCCTTCAAGGTCTCCTTACTAAATCCAGGTAGTGGAGAGGCTTCTCCAATGCCATTGTGACCATTGCCAGTCATACTTACCCAAACTCCTTCCCGATGGCTGTAAGACATTTCCGCAGTTTGCAATAGCTTTACAAAAGGAATTGAAAATGGTGTGACCTTAAATTCCGTTAAAATCATAGAATCAGTCCCAATGCCAATAGGATAGTAAATAGAAACATAAAACGGGCAGTACCAACCAGCACGTTATTTAATTCTCTACCCGTCTTAGAAATGAGCTGAGTTATTAAATGGAATGCCACAGGCAATGAAAATAGAACAATCAACAAAGACATATTATCCCTTGTATTTATCCAAATGTATAAGGGGATTATAAAGGGACCAATTATACATACTGAAAATTCAAAGTATGAGAATAATTTCCCAAATTGTACCGCCAAGGTTCGCTTTCCCGTGATGATGTCTGTGTCCATATCTCTTATATTATTCACCACTAAAATAGCGGTGGAGAGCATTCCCATTGACACGCCTAACAAAAGGGATAAACTGGTTATATTTCCCGTTTGCAGGTAATAGGTTCCGGGAACGGCAATAAGACCAAAAAATATAAAAACGAACAGATCGCCCCAGCCATGATATCCTAAGGGATAGGGACCACCTGTGTAGGCAATGCCGGCTGCAATGGATGTCAATCCAATAATCACTATGGGCCAACCACCTACATAGGCCAAATAGAATCCCACAAAAATTGCCAGTGCAAATATACGCCACATGGCTAGTTTCATTTTATCAGGAGTGATAAGTCCGGACTGTGTAGTTCTTATTGGACCTACCCGGTCATCTCTATCAGACCCCTTTTCAAAATCATATACATCATTGGCAAAGTTGGCTCCAATTTGTATGAGGATTGCTGCTAATAGAGTCATGAAAAAAGTGAAGAAGATAAATGATCCATCATGATGAGATAAGGCCGTACCCAATAAAACGGGAGATATTGCTGCAAGTAAAGTCTTGTGGCGTGCTGCTATTACCCACTTATTCATTAATTAACCACGAATTTTCACAAATTAACACAAATTTTATTATAAAATGATTCGTTCATATTGTAAGGATTCAGATTTAAAGTTAATAATTATAGCTAATTTCTTCTCAGTAGCTTTCAGATAATGGATTGCCTTTGCCCTAAAAATATTTGTTATTTTTTCAATAGTTTTTAATTCCAAAATGATTTTATCATCCACAAGGATGTCAGCAAAATACTCTCCGATTTTTTCACCTTTAAAATAAACAGGAATTGGAAATTGTTGTTTTGCCTCAATTCCCTTTTCTTTCAGAAGAAGCATCATAGCATTTTCATATACTTTTTCTAAAAAACCGGGACCCAGTTCCCGATGTACTTCCATAGCTATACCAATAATTTCAAAGGATAATTCTTTATATAATATGGACATTGTTTTACCTCCATTGAACTTTTATTTTATTGTTTTTTCATTTTTCGAGCTAATTCGTGAAAATTCGTGGTTAATTATGGGAGACGTGGAAATTTATCAAAATTAGGCTTTCGTTTTTCCTTAAAGGCATCCCGGCCTTCCTGGGCTTCTTCGGTCATGTAGAATAGCATAGTAGCGTCACCGGCAAACTGCTGCAGTCCTGCCTGACCATCACAATCGGCATTAAGGGCTCCTTTCAACATGCGCAGGGCAAGGGGAGATTTTTCCAGCATTTCGTTGCACCATTGTACCGTTTCTTTCTCCAACTTTTCATAAGGAACCACGCAATTTACCAGTCCCCAATCAAGAGCTGTCTGGGCATCATACATTCTACATAAAAACCAAACTTCACGAGCACGTTTCTGTCCAATAATCCGTGCCATGTAGGAAGCACCCCAGCCCCCATCAAAGGAACCGACCTTTGGACCCGTCTGTCCAAACTGGGCATTGACCGCTGCAATGGTGAGATCACAGAGCATGTGCAAAACATGACCACCGCCTACCGCATATCCAGCCACCATGGCAACCACAGGTTTGGGCATATAGCGAATCTGTTTCTGGACATCTAAAATATTTAGTCGGGGAACTCCATCGTCTCCTACATAACCAGCATCCCCACGGATTTTCTGATCACCCCCCGCACAGAAGGCATCTTTGCCTTCACCGGTGAGAATAATTACCCCTGCTCCCTGATCTTCACGGGCAAGTTTTAATGACTCCTTTAATTCAAATACTGTTTTTGGACGAAAAGAATTTCTAACTTCTGGGCGGTTGATTGTAATTTTGTTGATACCTATTGCATCATCTAACCCACGCTCATATTTTATATCGGTAAACTCCTGAATGGATTCCCAATTAATTTTCATAATATCTCCTAATAATTAACTCATAAAATGGGGTTGAAAATTACTATTTTTCGAGATCAAAGCACTACAATTCCTTTTAAATATCCACTCATATTTTAATTAAGGATAATTATTTTCACCGTTTGTAGAACTAAATTTGCTTAGGTAGTCTGTCCCAAAATATTGATAGAATCTAACTTTTGAATACTAATTATCTATTATAGAGAATTTTTTTGATGGGACAGAATAAGAAGAAATATACCCAAACGGTGATGGAGGAGATCGCTAACAGCATTACCCACGGATTGGGATTTGGATTCAGTGTGGCAGGATTGACAATTTTGGTGGTATTTGCCATTATGGATGGAGACCCCTGGAGAATTATTGCTTTTGCAATTTATGGTACAAGTTTATCAATTCTTTATCTTGTTTCAACACTTTACCACAGTTTTACCCATTCCAGAACCAAAGCCATTTTTCGAAGATTGGACCACTCCGCTATTTACCTGCTTATTGCTGGAACCTACACGCCTGTAATCCTGATCTCGTTGCGGACAACCTGGGTGCTTTACCTACTTCCCATTATTTGGGGTATGGCAATCATTGGAATATATATTAAATTAGCCTTTATTCATCGCTACGAACGATTAAGTGTTGCCTTCTATGTTTTTATGGGTTGGCTGGCACTCATCGCTGTAAAACCACTTTATAATTCAATTCCCATCGAATCATTTATTTGGATAATTGTAGGTGGGCTCAGTTATTCTTGCGGGGTCATTTTCTATTCATGGGTTAGACTTCCCTACCATCATACCATCTGGCATATTTTTGTACTTGCCGGAAGCGTATCTCATTATATTGGAATGCTGTATATTTAACCAAATGGTTTACCATATTATAATTGGAATATCAATGTTTACTCTTCTATGGGGTGAATACAATAAATCCAAATTATTGCGGTTCATGTTTAAGCCGCTCACCATCCTTTTAATTTTATTTATCCCAATTATGTCCTCCCAATTTTTCTGGGGAATTAATTATTCATCCCTTATAGTTGCTGGACTAATTCTTTCCATGTTCGGGGATATTTTTCTCATGTTTAATGATAAGTATTTCGTCCCCGGCTTGATAGCTTTTCTAATGGCACATTTAGTATATATCTATGCATTTATTTCTATAGATGGAATCCATTATTCCTGGATATGCTTTATTTTTCTAATTGCGGGAATTCTCATTTTTAGAATACTAAATAAAAAATTAGGGAAACTACAAATACCGGTGGCTATCTATATTTCTGCAATTGCAATAATGGCATGGCAAAGTTGGGAATTATACCTTTCAACAGAAAGTTTTGGGTTTGGACTGGCAGCTGTGGGAACCATTTTTTTTCTCATTTCTGACTTTGCTTTATCGGTGAACAAATTCCTTAAACCAATGAATTTTGCTCAATTTATAATATTACCAACCTATTTTATTGCTCAATGGCTAATTGCTATTTCAACCTTGTATTAATGAGTTCACCCCAGAAAGGGGTTAAAACCCCAAAGAATGTGTGATTTTGCGATGCCCCGACCTAAAGGACGGGGTAATTATTTCCTTGCAACTCTCTTAATTACAGCACTTACCCCATGCTTTAGCGTGGGGGTTGAAATCCTTAAAAAACCGGGCTTTAGCCCAAAAAGACCTTTTCGGAGTAGACTCATTTATGCCTTTAATTTTATCTAAGAGTTTTTTTACATTACAATCAATCTTCAGTCAATATTATTAGAAAAATATACTTATGGCAATTAATATTAAGCCTGAAATAGAGGCAATCAAAGAAAAGATCATTTCCACTCGCAGGGATATTCACCAATACCCTGAATTGGCGTTTGATGAACACCGTACAGCTAAATTGGTGGCAGACAGATTAGAGTCTCTGGGAATTGATGTACAAACCGGAGTGGGAAAGACTGGTGTTGTGGGTACATTAACAGGTAAGAGTGGAGGCAAAACTATCGCTCTCCGGGCTGATATGGATGCCCTGCCCATTCAGGAAACTGGTGATCTCCCCTATAAATCCAAGCATGATGGGGTGATGCACGCCTGTGGTCATGATGGTCACACCGCCATATTATTGGGTGCGGCCGAAGCTTTATCCCAGAAATCTGTTCCATTTAATGGAAGGGTAAAATTTATTTTTCAACCTGCAGAAGAAGGTGCTGGGGGTGCTCGGTATATGATTGAAGATGGTGCACTAACGGGAGTTGATGAAATTTATGGTCTTCATCTGTGGAATTACCAGAAATACGGCACCGTTGGGACAAAACCGGGACCCATCATGGCAGCGGCAGATCTCTTTGAAATTACCATCCATGGCAAAGGTGGGCATGGTGCTGCTCCACAAGGTACAAAAGATGCAGTGGTGATTGCATCTCATTTAGTACAGACTCTACAGACTATTGTGAGCCGTAATACCAATCCCATTGAATCAACAGTGGTGACGATTGGACAAATTAATGGCGGCTACAATTTCAATATTATTGCAGATACAGTTACAATGAAAGGGACTGCTCGTGCTTATACTGAAGATAATCGCCAACTTATTAAATCAAGGATGTCAGAAATTATCAATGGTACTGAGCAAATTTTCGACTGCAGTATCGATTTTAAGTATGAAGATGGATATCCACCAACCGTGAATCATCCTGAGCAATCAGAAAAACTGCTCAAAGCTGCAAAACAAATTGTTGGCGATGGTGCTGCTGACCCTTACCTCTCAATGGGGGGTGAAGATTTCAGCAATTTTCTGCAGGAAGTCCCTGGCTGTTTTTTCTTTGTGGGCTCTGCCCCACAAGACCGTAAACCGCTGTCTGTACCACACCATTGTTCACATTTTGATTTTGAGGAACGAGCGCTTTTGGTGGGCAGTTCAGTGTTTGTTGAAGTGGTTGAAAGTGAATTGGCATGAGAATATTCGTTAGAATAATAAATTGAAAGGAACTGAATAAATGAAATTTAAACTAATTCTACTATTATCATTATTATTGTTTATTGGCTGCAGTAAAAAGGAAAAATCTCTTAGCCTCACCCATAACAATGTTGTAAGGGAATATTATGTATCTTCACCTGAAAATATGGAAATTCCGTGCCCACTCATTATAGTTTTACATAATTTCTATGGAAGCGCTGGATTTATTCAAAAGGCCAGTGAGATGGATGAATTTGCTCTCCCAAAAAATATTGTGGTGGTGTACCCTGAGGGTATCGGCAATTCATGGAATATAGGGGCACATTGGGATGAAAATACACAAGATGATATTGCATTTATAGACGTACTTATTGATTCTGTTACGGCTCAATTTAATATTGATTTAAATAGGGTATATGCTTGTGGTTATTCAAATGGTGGATATATGACCTATGAATTGGCTTGTAATCTATCTCATAAAATTACCGCATTTGGTTCAATTGGAGGAAATTTTATGCTGAATGCAGATCAGCAATGTGAGCATGCTCGTCCAATTCCCATAATTGATTTTAAAGGAACAGCGGATCCTTTTGTGGCGTATGATATTCCATTCGAGGGTACTTTTTCAAATGATGGGTCATTACTGATTAATGAAAATATCGCTTATTGGAATCAATACAATCATTTTACAGACACAACCTATCAATTGATAGAAGATATTCATTATTCTGATAGTACCAAGGTGGAAATCCAAACATATTCAGGTAATGAACATGGAGCGGTATTTGTTCATTATAAAATTATAAATGGTGGACATCAGTGGTTTGGAGGTAAAATGGGAGATGAGCATTTATCGTATATTGGATTTAATAACCATGATATACATGCCAGCGAAATTCTAATTGACTTTTTCTTAAACTATCAACTTTCAGATTTTATTCCCGTTGGCGACTCTAATAATTAAATTGAATTTAGAACCTTCCACTAGGGTTGGGTAGAGGTTAAAGGATGGATGAAAATCCTACCAGGTTATCACCTACCGGTTTAACCCCCAATAAGGAGAGAACAAATGAAACCGCTCATAAATATCGATGACATTTCAGAATTTGAAGAATATGAAAAAGATAATTTTGGAGGCAAATTTGCTATAATCGGAGAAAAAATTGGGGCTCAACAGTTGGGCTATAATTTAACGGTCATCCCTCCTGGAAAAAAATCTTGCCCCTTTCACAACCATCGGGTAAACGAAGAAATGTTTCTCATTATAAAAGGTTCAGGTCTATTGAGATTTGGTAAAGAGGAATATAAACTGAAAACGAATGATATAATTGCCTGCCCCAGTGGTGACAGATCCGTCGCTCACCAAATCATTAATAATAGTAATTCAGAATTGAAATATTTAGCACTGAGTACCAATATCATTCATGAAATTTGTGAATACCCTGATTCAGATAAAATAATCTCAACCGTAGGAACCTATGAAAATATGGAGTTAAGACATATTTCAAATGCTAGTGATGCAGTGAATTACTATGATGGGGAAGAATAAGCTGAATTGATATCATTAAATGAAATTTCATTTCCAAAGCTCATATCTCTATCGGAGGATGAAATGTTGCAGAATACCTTGGAATTTTACAAAAAATTAAACCATCGCCGCACAATCCGTGATTTTTCAGATAAACCTATTTCCAGAGAAGTTATTGAAAATTGTATTAAAACCGCCGGTACGGCGCCTAGCGGCGCAAATATGCAGCCCTGGCATTTTGTGCTTATTTCAGATGCGAAGATCAAGAAGCAAATCCGTGTTGCTGCCGAAAAAGAGGAGAGGGAGTTTTATGAAAAGCGAGCTCCTAAAGAATGGCTGGACGCCCTTACACCCTTAGGAACTGATGATAACAAGCCTTATCTGGAAGCTGCTCCTTATCTTATTGCTATTTTTATGCAACGCTACAGCAAGCTCCCCGATGGCCGAGAAGTAAAACATTATTATGGTCTAGAATCTGTTGGAATTGCCACAGGATTGCTCATTTCTGCCATCCATAATGCCGGACTGGCATCGCTCACCCATACTCCCAGTCCAATGGGCTTTTTAAATGAAATCCTCGAAAGACCAAAAAATGAGCGACCGTTTTTACTTTTGGTGGTGGGACATCCTGCAGAAGATGCTAAGGTCCCGGATATAAAGCGAAAAAATATCAGTGAGATTATGACGGAGTTTTAATCAATCTTATTTAATTATAAATAATTTACATTCTTTAATTTTGTAATTGTAACAAGATATTACCCCGCTTTCAGGCAATACATTTTTCTTCCTAAATTTAATACTATGAAAAAATTGATACCATTTTCTATATTCACAGGTATTCTCTATCTTGGGATATGGTTGACTGAAGCCGATACTCATATTAAGGGCAGGCTTCCCATACCTACTGAATTTGTGGAGAAAAAATCCAAACGCAAGGATTTCAAACAACAGCGGAAAGAGTATATGCGACAGATGCACCGGGCACACCCTGATATAGATTGGAAAAAAATGGATGCAGATACTCGAAAAATGCGCGCTGACAAGGTACGTAAATTACGTGAAGAATTATCGCTCAGTAGAGATAGCGGGCTTTTAAACAACCGATTTGAACAAATTAGCCGAGACCTTAGTGGAGTCTGGAATGAAAGAGGTAGCAATAATCTTTCCGGTAGAATCAGAACCTCTGAAATCGATTGGGAGAATGAACTCATTTACTGCGCATCCTCCGGTGGTAATATCTGGCGGGGATCATTAGAAGGTGAAAATTGGACTTCTCTCAACGACTATATGCAGATCACCGGAATTACTATGCTGCGAGTGGTTTATTTTGAAAATACTAGGCGATTACTCATCGGATCTGGTGAACATTTCTATTATACAGATGATGATGGCGCTACATTGGAAGAGAGTACAGGCTTGGAATTCCTTTCCGGATTTGGGTCATTAAAGCGTGCGGTGGTGAGGGAAAATGATCAGGCAATCTTTTTATTAGTTAATGAGGGTAGTGGTAGCTGGAATGAGGTTGCAGCCATTTATCAGTCCAATGATTTTGGACAATCATTTACAAAAATCCTTACTTTAGATTATTCGGCTGGTTTATCTTCTTCCCAGGGAAGCGACCATTTTGATATTTGGACTCCCCGCTATTTTGAAGGAGATGTCTATCTACTCAATGATAATGAATTCTATCGTGTTATCGAAGATGATGGTTTGGTATTCGTTGGTGATATTCCAGCTTCTGGTAGTGGTGATAACTTACTCACTGGTGGCATGGGAACGAATTATCCGTTCTTTTATGCACATGTTAACGGCAGGATTTATCATTCCCAAAATGGTGGAAGTACCTGGGTTGACAAAGGCAATCGACCCCAATGGTATTTCAGTATAAACAGCTTCAACAGCAGCAATATTAACCGTGAGAATATTTACTGGGGTGGAATGGAATCATTTCGTAGTACTAATAGCGGAAATAATTGGACATTAGTAAACAATTGGTGGGATTATTACGGCAGTGAAGAATCCAAATTACATGCCGACATTCCTGAGATACGTTTCTTTTTAGACCCAGAATATAATGAGGTGGCATTAATTGGAACGGATGGTGGGCTATATTACTCTGATAATGGTCTGCAAAGTGTTCAAAATTTATCCATGAGTGGATTGGGTGTGAGCCAGTATTATTCAACATATACCAAAAGAACCGAACCTTATCACCTTTATGCCGGTGCTCAAGATCAAGGATTTCAACGGAGCTTATATCCTGAAGATGGTGTCTTAAACTTTGAGCAGTCTATCAGTGGCGATTACGGCCATTTGGTATCTGGAGATGGCGGTGAAACAATTTGGTGTAATTACCCCGGGTTTACCATGTATTATCCCAATCCCCTGACAAATACTGGAGGGGAAACAATTGATTTTCCAGGCTCGGGACATCTCTGGCTGGCTCCATTGATGGCAGACCCTTACGATGGTACAAAAGCCTATCTCGGTGGAGGCGGTCTATCCGGTGGAAATCATTTATTTCACCTTTCAATGGGAGGCTGGTCACTATCTTACGAAGAGGAATCCTATAGCTTTAACGGAACCGTTTCAGCTATGGCATTTTCACCCTTAGAACCGGAGCACCGTTATGTACTTACCAGCGGGGGGAGTTTCTACCATAGCAGCAATGATGGAATAAACTGGCAGAAAACCATCGGATTTAATGGACCTAGTTCTCATTATTTTTATGGCTCTACTATCTGGGCTTCGGAATATACACCTGGAAAGTTAATTATTGGAGGCTCAGGATATTCTAATTCACCCGTTTATATTAGTTATAACCATGGTGCAAGCTTTGAAGTATTAAATGATGGACTTCCTAATACCTTGGTATATAAATTAACAGCTACTCCTGATGACCAATATTTTTTTGCAGCTACAGAAGTGGGGCCATATGTTTATATTAGTGATGATGAAAGCTGGAGCGATTTATCTGGTTTTTCTGCTCCTGATCAAACCTATTGGACTGTTGAATATATTCCCGAATTAAATACTGCCCGCTTTGCTACTTACGGCAGAGGAATTTGGGATTTTGTACTGGATTTGAATTCATTTATATCTGGTGATATTAATTTTGATGAAATGGTGAATATCCAAGATATTATTCTATTAGTAAATTTTGTTTTGGGTATTGAAGAACCAACCTCTTACCAAATTTCTGCTGGTGATATCAATGGAGATGATATTCTTAACATTCAGGATATAATTGCCACTATTAATATTATTTTAGATAGATAGCATTCCAATAACCAACCAAAGTTTTAGAATCCAATAATAAATTCTGCAGCTCATCCTAATTAATTATTGGTGAGATTTATTAAATCCCTCTAAATTTATGGACTTGATTGGCCCGTTCGTCTAGTGGTTAGGACCCAGGGTTTTCATCTCTGTAACAGGAGTTCGATTCTCCTACGGGCTACGAAAATTCCTATTAGTTTTTTACTAATAGCTGCATAAAACCTTCAGGATACCTACTTTTCGCAATATAGGTTCTGGAGGTTTTTTTCGTTTATAAAATACAAAAAGCCCGGAAGGAGCCGAGCTTTTTGCTTTTCTGGTAAACAACTAGGAGGAGGAGGAAAAAGATGTTTACCAGGTACTTTTAGTTTTTTATTTATCGCATTTACTATATCCGCAATCTGGATCCATACAAATATCACATCCATTTTCAGTTTTCAATGTTCTATTGTTACAATCCTTACAAATTCTGAACTCTATATTGCCTGAATTTCCTTCTTCCTTTGCTTGTATAATTTTTGGTACTTCGCCGTTATCTTCAACAGGGTTTGCATTTGGGCGCTCAATAACACCAACATCAAAGAAAAAACGCTCAATTACATCTGCAATTTCTGCATAGAAAGAATGGTAATATTTACCTTCTTTATAAGTTCCACCATTAGGATCAAATATTCCCTGTAATTCTTCCAAAATAAACATAGGATCATTAGATCGTCTGAAAATTGCTGATACTAATCTGGTTAACACCACATATTCGGGTGCCCGGGTTAGGTCTTTTGAATTTATAAAAATCTCTATTGGACGAATCACATTAAATTCGTTGACATAGCTTAAAGTAATGAAAACAGAGTTTTTTACAAATGCAGATTTTAATTTATACACCTTGGCATCTACAACCTCAGGTCTATGAGTACCTTGCATAATATTTGGGGTCGTTTTTCTTTCTGCTTTATTTTTACTGCTAGTTTTTTTCTTTTTGGAGATTTCTTCAATCTTTGTGCTGGCTCCAATTTTAATCATTTTTCAATTTCCTCAAGTTCTGTGTTGGTTAATACTTCTTCAATTGCCACATCACTGTTTTTCATATAATGATAAACTGTAGTTAGGGTTCCATCTGGCAATTTAATTATTTCTTCTCCATTTGCAGTTATTATCTGATCCCCATCAACCGAAATTTTGAAGTCATTTTCTTTTACTTTCTGAAATTCTGTAAGTTCGGATTCAGTACTTAGAATTGGAAATCTACTTCCATCTCTATAGATAGTTACCCCTTTCAAATCTCTTTTCCATGCTTTAAGATATATATCCGAAATGATTTCAGGCTGAACATCCTCAGGAAGATTAATTGTTGATGAAATGCTGTGGTCAATGTACTTTTGAATTAAACCCTGAATTTCTACCCGCTTCTCTGGTTTTATATGGTGTGCCGTCCGCAAAAAGTAATCCGGCAGGATATCTTCAAGTTTGTCAGTAGCCTCTAACTCTTCAGCCAACTCCATTTTATCAATATATGCCTGGACTGTTGAATGGAATACCTTATAAAATTCATTCTTTTTGAATGATTCTGTTCGTCGTGTGTAATAGAGAGCAAATATTGGTTCAACTCCTCCTGAAACTCCAATATAATTTTTTTCTCCAACTTGAATTCCTTTAATAATATTAGAAATAGAACCTGTTGGTGCAATTGACATGATAGCAATATTTCTGATTCCATTCTCACGGATAAGAGATTGTGTTTCCTCACTGAGGGCTGCCTCTATAAATGGACAGTCCATATATTCCTCTTCTGAGTAAATTGGAGATGCGCCTTTTTCCCCTGCAAGGGATGCTGATGCTTGGAAGGCTGCATTAGTAATAAATTCCATAGCTTTTGTTATAATTGCTATTCCTTCATCACTATCATACCCCAACCCCAATTGGTTCAACATATCTGCTATTCCCATGATACCTACACCAAGACGTCGAGTTTCACGGGCTGCCACTTTCTGTTTTTCAAGGGCATTTAAATCTTCATTCCAAGTTACTACATTATCTAAAAATCGTATGAGAACAGCTGTTGATTCTGCTAATTGATCCCAGTTTATTTTCGCATTGGTTTCATAGCCATTTTCTATAAAACAAGATAAATTTAATGAACCTAAATTGCAAGCTCCCCCATCTTCGAGGGGAACTTCAGCACAGGGGTTTGTACAAATTATGGGTTTTCCTACATAATTTGAAGGTGAATATTTACTCATTGTACTCCAGAAAATCAAGCCCGGTTCAGCTGTTTTATAATTACCTTCAATGAACTGGTCCCAAATTTCCCGGGCTTTAACCATTCGCCGGATTTCTCCTGTTTGTTCGCTGCTGAAATACAACATGAAATCACCTGCCTG
>CAZGBZ010000003.1:0-5410 GCA_964524135.1 uncultured bacterium | reverse complement strand
AAATCATACTCTTCATTATTTAATTCAATAGAAATATCTCCATAAACATCCCTATTCATTTTATCATTGAATTTTGATTTCGTGATACTGACATTATGCTTCTGTTCCAGCCAATTTTTCATTTTTGCAAATGTGGAAAAACTGTCCATCAATGCATAATTGCTTATATCCTTTGAAGGTATATTAATTGAATAGTGTACATTGTCAATATCCTGCGGAGCATTTTTTAGAATGTTGTTTTTATTTTTCTTGTAAACCAGATATTCACCTTGAGGATATTCTCGTTGTTCATCTACTGCCTGCATAAACTCATCACTTGCTTTTACAGAAATATTAGCAAAACGTACCTGAGTGTTTTCCATGACCTGTTTTTTAATAGTTTCCAACTCTTGATTATCAAATCGACCAGACCAATTACATTGATCTACGATTTTGTTGGTTACCCAATTGGGAACTTTTTTGACTTTTAGAAAATGTTCAATATCGGGATGATTTACATCAATGGTTAGCATTAATGCTCCTCTACGACCACTTTGCCCAATTAAACCCGTTGTAAGAGAGTAAAGCTCCATGAAAGAAACAGCGCCTGTTGAGCTGTCTGCCGCATTATGTACAATTGAATCTTTTGGCCTTAAAGATGATATATCTACTCCAATACCACCACCGTAAGAATATGTTCTGGCACATTCGAAGGCTGCCTTATATATGGAATCTATTTCATCTCTTTGAATTTTTGTTACAAAACAATTGGCTAAGGTTTTAAGACGATAAAGATCACCGGCTCCTGCTAAAACTCTCCCACCAGGAATAAATCGTCCTTCAAATAATTCTTCATAAAATTTGGTTGCCCATTTTTTCTGTTTTGCCTTGGTACCTTCAACAGTTGCAAGAAATGAGCTCAACCTCTTAAAAACATCTTCAGGAGTATATTCAATTAAATCAGAATTTAAATCTTTAATAAAATATTTTTTCTTATATAGATTTTGCGCTAATACATTATCACCTAAATAATTATCATGAACCGGAATATCATTATTTTCTTGCAATTCTGTTAATTGTCTATAAAGATCTCGATATGTTTTTACTCTGGTTTTCCCAATGATATTCACCGTTTTACCCCGATGTTTAAACATATCTTCAAAATGTCTTTTTGACATAAGCTTTCCCTAACAAATAAGTTGTTTTTTATTGCTATGTTATTGGAAATGAGTTCAATAAATCACTCATATCCCTATTTGGGTGTTCTCCTAAGAGGCAGAGATGATCAGGCAAAACTAGTATAACAATTGGGGTGCTATACAATCCAGATTGGAGGCTGGAAATTTCTTATTTTGTGTCTTGTTTCTCGTCGGATAAGAAATACAATTTAACACAATATACGCCTATCTCTTGTAAAAAATATACCCTATATAGTGGTCGCTGGCAAAATGAAATATTACAAAATGTAACATTATTTTAAATTTTCAAGCTAATTGCCTACAAATCAATAAGATAAAATTAAGAATTTTTTTTATACAGAATCAGCAATAAATAAATGGAATATTATTTTTATATTTCACCAATCAATTAAAACATAATTTCACACTAAATCACAAAACCTAATTTATGAAAGAGTACCTTAACCTCATTTCGCATGTATTAAAAAACGGTACAATAAAAACCAACCGTACAGGGACTGATACCTTAATGGTTTTCGGATATCATTATAAAATTGATCTGCAAAATGGATTTCCACTCATCACCACAAAAAAGGTGTATTTCAACTCAGTAATTCGAGAATTGCTCTGGTATTTATCAGGGGAAACACATATTCGGAATTTAAGACAGCATACCAAAATTTGGGATGCCTGGACCTCAGAAGAAAAAGATTGGGAAGTGGGTAAAATGTATGGATATCAATGGGTGAATTGGGACAGCTATGAAAAACAATCGGGAAATGGGGAGATTCATCATCGCCATATAAACCAAATCCAAAACGTCATTGAACTTATCAAAACAAACCCCAATTCACGAAGGATGGTAGTGAGTGCCTGGAATCCTGCTGTGCTGGATGAAATTGCTCTTCCAAGCTGCCATGCATTTTTTATTTTCAATGTCACCAATGGTAAACTTAATTGTCATCTAACTCAGCGGAGCGGAGATATAGCTCTGGGTATCCCTTTTAATCTTGCGTGTTATGCTGTTCTTACTCAAATGATTGCCAAAGAATCAGGGTTGGAATTGGGAGAATTTTCACATTATATCAATGATGCCCATATCTATGTGGATCATGTTGAAGGCCTGGAAGAACAGCTTACCCGAAAACCCTTCCCATCGCCATCGCTTGAAATTGCAGATAAACCATTTTGGGATTTAGAGTTTGAAGATTTTACCCTTCATAATTATCAACACCACCCAGTTATTAAATTCCCAGTTGCTGTGTGACGATGAAAATTCATCTTATTTGGGCACAGGATCAAAATGGCGGTATCGGTAAGGATGGGAAACTTCCATGGTATATTTCTGAAGACCTTCAAAACTTTAAAAAACTCACCCTAAACGCTACAATTTTAATGGGAAGAAAAACTTGGGAATCTCTCCCATTCAAGCCTTTACCAAAAAGAAAAAATATTGTTTTAAGCAGCCAAACGGTGCCGGATGTAGAATGTTATACTTCTGTAGAAAAATGTATCGAAAATTTAGATGCTCAGGGAACGTCTAGTCTTTTTGTTATTGGAGGTTCAAAAGTTTATCGTAATTTTATTCACAGAGCTGATGAGCTTCATATAACCTTCGTTGATAAAAACACCGAGGGGATCAATACTTACTTTCCCGTAACCTTGCTGAAAATTATGGAAGAATTTGAAAAAATCTACGAAGTAGAATTGAGTGATGACGCTACTTACTCCCATTGGGTAAAGAAATAAACTTACCCTATAAAAACCAGATAGGCACCCATCATTGCAATTATAATTGCCAATACTCTTCTCTTTGTAAGCGCTTCCTTCAGAAAAATTCTTGCAAATATTAAAATGAATATTGTTGCTGTTTGATTGAGAATACTTGCAGTAGATGCATTTGTAAGACTCATCCCTATAATCCAGAAAAATATCCCTAAATAAGTTGCCAGAACAGACCCCCCTATTAAGGGAAACCAAATTTTTCTATCTTTAAAGGGCTTAAGTAAATTCTGTCTTTTATTAAGAATTAGGAAGATGATTAAAGGAACTACACTTCCCGGTACCAAGCGAAAACCTGCAATCCACATTAGTTTGGGTATTTCTCCTTGAAATTTACTTAATACCGGCTTGACCAAAACAATGCCAAATGCCATCATGGCAATGGCAATAATACCTAAAATAATACCATATTCCAGATGTTTTCTGGTGGTAGGAATATTTTGCAATTTCAATGAAGCAAATAGAATTGCGCCAATAATACAGCCTGCACCTAAAAATTGTAATGGAGATAAATGTTCTCCCAGAAAAATATATGCAAAGAAAATTACAAATGGACTGTAAACTGTATCCACTAAAGCAGATATTCCTGCCCCAATAATATTTAATGAATGAAGAAATATTATATCAGCGATTCCCATGCCGATAATTCCACTAACAATCAACCGAAAATAATCTTCATTAGTCAGCACAACTCCATTGGAGGTCATAATAGATTCCCCTAAAATAAGCAGTGTAATAGTAAATAGTAATACGCCAAGCCCATTTTTAAATAAATTTAAAACAATAGGATGAATATTTTCTCCTGCTTGCTTAAAAAATATTACAGCTAATGCCCAAAATACTGCACTACAAAGTGAAAATATTTCTCCTGCAAATGGAAAAGTAATATTCAATAGTTTCTAATTAATTCAGGAAAAGGTTTTAGAAATCTAAACCAATTGAGAGGTACCACTTTCGGTCTGAAATAGTTCCTTTATGGGGATTATATTCCCAGGCATAATCAAGCTGCCAGGGCATCCCTAGAAAGATGAACCGAGGACCAAAACCGTAAGACATAAGCCAGCCAGTGGGGTGATTATTCTGCCAATTTGAGTTGTCCCAAAATTCGGGGTAATCATTATCCCATGTTACCCCAAAGTCAGTAAATAATACACCGTTAATTTGCCCCAAATATTTTATTGCAGGGAAATAATAGATTAAAAAAGGAAGTCGTAATTCTAAATTTGCCAGAAATACATTTTGACCAAATTTATTTGAAATTTGCACTCCTCGTAGTGGCATGACATATTCTGAAAAGTATAACTCCTCAATATCGGGTGCATTTTCTTGCCCTCCAGCAAACCTTTCACTATACCGGTCGGATGAAAAGAGCCAGGGGACCCCTCCCAATCTGAATTTCTGGGCATCAGTTCCCCAATTAGTTCCTCCAAAAAACCTTCCTGCAAGACTGACACCATTAAAAAGCCGAAAATATTTACGTCCATCCATGGTTGCCGAGTGGAATGAGAGAGATTTCTCATTAATTCCCGGGCTTGTTCTATATTTCAAATAATATCTGAATCCTTCAATGGGGTATGTGTAAGACCAGAGGGCATTATCCCAAGTATATTTTATAGATGGAATAACTGTAGTAAATGAGCTGATATGGTTAATTTTTTCATCATAGGGTTGATTATAATTATCATATAATGTGGTTATATTTGATTTTATAATATGGTTAAAATCTATTCCCCCATCAATCCTATTAAATCGAGAGAGAGGTTTGCTAGCACTTATACTGCTTCCGATATTTTGATAAAGGGTAACATCACTAAAATAATTATTTGAAGAAAAGCGGCTGTATTGATACGCAAGGTGATAGAATACAAAATTCCAGTCAATTTTATAGGGGAGAAGCCGATATAAAAGAAAATAATCTGACCGCTGTAAATCCACCACCATTTCAGTTCCCAATTGGAGTTTATGATCACCTAATATATCACTGAATAAAAAATACGCCATTCCCTGACCACCATAACGTGTATCGAAGGCATAGTAGGCTTGTGCAAAATCTAAAGTGAAACGGGTTTTATATAGGTGGGTTCGATACAGTCCCGTACTATCGTAAACGGCAGATGTATCCAATTCAACAATTTCAGAAGTTGCATGAACATTCTCCGTAGCATCAAAACCGGAAAAAACATAATTTTTATATTTATCTGCATTGATAAAGGATTTACTTTTTCTTGTATCTTCATTTCTCAACAAATCAAGTTTTTCAAATTTTAATGTCCACGCCGCTGGAGCAACTTGAATATTTTCTTCCACTTTTTGAATGGGATTATCAAAAGTATAAATATCATACCCTTTATTAAAAAAACCCGTAAAAATGAGTTGAGTATCATCTCCATTCCAGGAAAGCTGTGTAATACCTGTGAGTACATTGGTAATAGCTTGGGGATCCTGATAATCATTTTTTGATTGGATATCTG
>CAZGBZ010000002.1:24085-38480 GCA_964524135.1 uncultured bacterium | reverse complement strand
CCCCGACCCGCTGATTACAAATCAGCCGCTCTGGCCAACTGAGCTACAATGGCAGAGTTATTTTAAAAAACACTCTAATTATAAAAAATGGCCCCGGTCAGAGCCTCGCAATTTAAATTGTTTGAAAAACTTAAAACAATAGATTTTAGTAAAAAATAAAACTTTTTTTATCTTTTTTTAATCTCATGGTCATTTATTCAATTAAATTAATTTTATAAAAAATATTATTACCTATTTCCTTTTCCATATTGTTCCTTCAGGAGTATCATCTAAAATAATACCCAACTCATCCAATTGCCCTCTCACTTTATCTGCTTTTTCCCAATCTTTATCAGAACGAGCTTTTTCTCGTTCAATTATTAATTCCTGAATATTATTATCTACTTCAAGATTTTCACAATCAATTACACCCAGGACTGAGTCAATTTTTCTAAGTGCGGAAATAGCTCCATTTGCTGAACAGCAATCCAATTTATCATTATCTAATTCTGCAAATAAATAATTGACCCAAATAAACAACTCTCCCAGCGCGCCTGAAATGTTTAAGTCGTCTCCCAATTTTTCTGAAAATTTAGCTAACATGCTTTCAGTTTCAGAGTTTAAGACTTCAGCTTCTTCATTATCAATCTTTTTTAACCGTCGTTTTAATTCTCTAAGCTTATTAATACATTTCTGCGCTGCCTTTACTTTTTCGAATGTAAAATTTAATTTGGAGCGATAATGAGTGGAAATCAGGGTATATCTAAGTGCTTCGGGACTACAACCCTTTTCAAGCAAATCTCTGAGTGTGTAAAAATTTCCCATTGACTTACTCATTTTTTGTCCATCAACTAAAAGATGTTCATTATGAAGCCAATAATTCACAAATGCCTCTCCTGATGCCGCACAACTTTGGGCAATTTCATTTTCATGATGCGGGAATATATTATCCACCCCTCCACAATGGATGTCGAAATGATTACTTAAATAATGTGTTGACATAACTGAGCATTCAATATGCCAACCTGGGCGCCCTTTGCCCCAGGGAGAATCCCAATTCACATCACCATCTTGGGCTTTATAGCCTTTCCAAAGAGCAAAATCCCTACCCTCTTCTTTACCATATTCATCATCTTCAACTCTGTCCCCACTTTTCAATTGATCAGGATTTAAATTCGCTAATTTACCATAATCGGAAAATTGGGAAATTTTAAAGAAAACCGAACCATCCTCTGCAGCATAAGTAAATCCTTTATCTTCCAATTGTTGAATTATCTCAATCATTTGAGGAATAAATTCCGTAGCCCTTGGGTAATGGTGTGCTGGCAATATTTGAAGGGTTTCTACGTCTTCAAAAAAGGATGACGTATATTTATCTGTAAAATTTTCAAGAGACATTTTTTCTTCAATTGACCTTCGAATGGTTTTATCATCAATATCCGTAATATTCATTACCTGCAATACATCGTACCCTGAAAATTCCAAATATCGTCTTAATAAATCTTCAAAAATATATGCTCTGAAATTACCTATATGGGCATAATCATAGACTGTAGGGCCACAAGTGTAGAGTGTGACTTTACCATTTTCAAGTGGTAGGAAATCTTCTTTTTTTCTATGGAGAGTATTGTAAAATTTCATTATTTATTTTTACTCGCTATTTTAATAATTGTATCAATTAAGTCCGGGAATTCAAGTCCGGCAGCTACTGCAGCTTTAGGCAACAGACTTGTGGATGTCATTCCCGGCAGTGTATTAATTTCTAAAAGGTAATGCTGTCCCTCATCATTTAGGCGAAAATCCACTCTTGCATAATGGCGACAGCCAATAGTTTTATAAATTTTTAAAGCATCATCAGATAGAGAACGTTCAACTGAATCGGGTAATTCAGCAGGCACAATATAATCACTCATACCTTCAGTGTATTTACAATCATAGTCATATAAATTATGACTTGGTTTTATTTCAATTATAGGAAGCGGTTTATTATCTAATATACCTACTGTTATCTCTTTTCCGGGAATAAATTCTTCAATTAATATTTCATCGCTAAATTCAGCTGCTAAACTAATGGCATCTTCTAATTCAGAATCATCCTTTACAATTGTGAGTCCAAAGGTTGATCCTTCATCTGAAGGTTTTACAACATATGGATAGGAGAATTTTAGAGAATTATTTTCTTGTAATTGCATTCCATTTATCACATTCCGCTTTAATAGAACCCAATTTGGAGTGGGAATTCCTACTGATTTCGCAATTAGTTTTGTTATATTTTTATCCATAGCTATTTTACAAGCCTTGGCTCCTGAACCGGTATATGGAATATGGTGTAAATCCATAAAGGATTGAATACTGCCATTTTCTCCTTCTCCACCATGAAGCGCATTAATAACTAAATCAGTATCCAATAATAGATGAGGGGCATTATAAATTTCACTGTCCAAGTTTATCATGTCCAGATTATATCTACCATTAATTGCTTCAGCTATTGCTAAACCAGTTTGGATGGAAATTTTATGCTCGGTGGAATTCCCACCATATAAAATAGTAATGTTCAATTTTGGGTATTTATAAAAAAATGCTTCTTATTTTAATGTTAAATTTAGGACTTATTTATTTTGTTCATCAATAATTGAAAAAATAATTTATAGAGTTTTTGTGTACTTTTTTTTAATAAATTTTCATATTCCAATTAGGATGTACATTTTGTATTTATTGACTTTTTACCAAATGTTTTCCAATTGAACTGTTTAAAATTATCTATCATCAGTGAGCTTGTATTATTACCCAATCCACTTTTACAAAAATTTACCTTAACCATATACATTAAACATCTTGTTTATAAGAAGAAATAGTCCTTAATCTATTCTGTAGTATTATTAATTTGATATTGAAAATATACAGGTGAATTTGAAAAATAAAAATTGGACGGGGATAATCCTCCTTATATCACTATTTATGACGGGTATTTCCTTTGGAGAAAGGGGATATGATCTTGAAGAATTCGATGATCTTGAACTAGAAACTTTAGATAGCCA
The DNA here is from genome assembly GCA_964524135.1 of uncultured bacterium. Lineage (GTDB taxonomy): Bacteria > Fidelibacterota > Marinisomatia > SCGC-AAA003-L08 > D37C17 > D37C17. Next base: position 35,463 of record CAZGBZ010000002.1, on the reverse strand, counting down.
AAGGAAAAATAAAGCCAAAAGGAATGATAATGGGCAACGACTTATTCTTTTTGATGATAATCTGTATATATTAGATGATGAATTTGATTTTGGTACCGACGAATTAGAATTACAAAAATTAGAACTCGACCCAAATGATATGGAAACTGCTAAAGAATATGAAGACTTTTTAAATGCATTTTTTGAAAATTCTATTCCGGTTGGAACCAGTTCTTACAGTAGCCCAAATAATACTTTTCAAAAAAAATCAAAACAAAGTAACAAAATAAAAAAAAGTAACTCTTCACCTTCAAGAAAAGTTGCCGATCGATCTAAAAGAAACGCACCACCGACTCAATCATTTCGCCCAAGTAGAGGAGCATTGGGATTTGGAGTATCAACAATAATTGGTGCAACAATACCGGTTACAATGAATGGTTTTTCAACGGGGTCCAATTTTGGTTTACGAATTGATACACCTATTTCATTTAACTTGGCGGGGATGGAAGCTAATGTCGGAACAGACATATATTTCTCTTCGATGACTGCAAGTGAAGGTAGTAATAATTTAAAATTAACTAATATTATAGGAAATATTTCCATATTCCCGTTTTCATCGATAGAAATTAGAACTGGAATAGGCTTCACACCAACCTCTATTGGAGATTATAGCGTTTCACCTTTATCTATCCCTGTAGATGTTAATTATTATTTACCTATGAATTTTTCTGGATTTAAATTCGCATTGAATCTACATGCTCAAAGAACATTGGGATATCCATCCAAAGAAGGGGTTGAATCGGGCGGTTCCACTGACTTTCTATATATGGGATTACTTATAAATACACCCCTGAAATTTTAGAAAACAACTCATCTAAATGAAAACTGAATGCCGCTTTATAAAAAGGTGGTATTTTTTTATCTAAAGAAATTTGAATTTCTGCCAACATCCAATCTTGAACTTTATAGTATATTTTTGTAATTACTAATGATCTATTATTTGAAGCAGAAGGAAATGCTTTATTATTATAACCAAAATTTGTGTCACATGGGACATCATTCGGCCAATCTATTAACCTCTCAATAGCTTTACCACCTCCATCTTCCACCCAATTAAATGATAATTCAGCAGCAATTTTTTCATTGAGTGGGAAATAGCTTTTAATTAATAATTTATGTGCATCCGAACCAATTGAATGGCCAATAGGAACACCAATTTCAATCCAGCTTTTTAATGAATCACAATGATTTCCCGTCCACCGATTTATCCGTGTATATTCGATGTTCATCAATAGCTTATTGAACTTTCTCCCTATACCGATTGATCCTGCAACCTGGGGAGGAGATTTTCTATCTAAAGCAATGTCATCGATTAAGAATTCACCGTAAAACGTCCAATTATTCCATTTAGCCATTACGTCCAATAGCCACATCAAGTTTGCATTCATTCCTCTGTTTTCTTCAGTTTCTAATAGAACTGCAGCTGGCATAATATAGCCTATCTCAGAAGCTCCCCAATTTTCGTAGGTACCAATTACAGCTTCAGTGAAACCAACTCTCCATTTATTATTAATTATGCCATATCGGTGAAAGGTTATGAATCGATTTAAAAATACTTCTTCATTTAATATAAGCAATCCCCAATCAAATTGGAGCCATTCAGATTCATGCTGCCACCATACATATTCAGCTGGTGGGAAATTGGGATTTATTAACAAACTCTCATTTAAATTGAAAAAGTATGGGTTTCCCCTACCAATTGATAAATGTCCCTTTAAATAATTATATGTCAAAGAGGAATGCTGCAAATACCCCACCCAACCATTTTTAAACCCTCGTTCAACACCCTGAAAGTGGGGATCATTTACACCTTTATTATCAAACTCAAATTCATTTTGAATAGTTAAACTTTCGCTCAGGGCAATACCAGCAGAACCATAAAACCTAATACGAGAACCATCAGAATTATTTATACTTATTTCAGGAAATATTTCACCATCCAGAATTCCCTTAGATTTACTATCTGAATAATAAAATGAAGCGACTCCAGAGAGGTTAAGCGTAGAATTTACTAGGGGACCCACTTTTTGAATTAAAATCTGGCTACTATTTATTTCTTCCCACTTTAAAAGGTTGAATATTGGTCTTTGGGGAATAATAAAAGATTGACAAAAAGAAATAGAAAGTAATGTTAACAGCAGAATTATCCGCATAATTAATTAGAACAGTATTCTACCAATTTATTTAACATTCGGCAATATCAGTATTCTTGTCAATTTTCAAATGCCAATCAGATTGTGTATGAAATTCACTATTTGAACTTGGATTCCATTCATTTACACAATCTTTTAGTACTTTTATTGCAGAATTTATTTCCATACTTTCACATGCAGCTTTTAATTTCAAAGTTTTCTCTTCAATTTTGTCCCACTCATATGACTTTTCCTCTGCTTTTAATATTTGAGAATGGTCGGTTGAATATACATTGTTTCCAATAATAAGCTCTTCATTCAATTTTTCCCCTGGACGTAATCCAGTAATTTTAATACCAATATCCCCATCTGGATTTTCACTATTTTGGAGGACATACCCACTTAAATGAATCATTTTTGTAGCTAAATCTATTATACGTATTGGATTCCCCATTTCCAATACGAATACATCACCCCCTTTAGCCATAGCTCCTGCCTGAATTACTAATTCTACAGCTTCCGGGATGGACATAAAATAACGGGTTACTTCAGGATGGGTTACCGTAACGGGTCCACCTTTTTTAATTTGCTGTCTAAATAAGGGTACTACTGAACCTGCAGAATCAAGCACATTTCCAAATCGTACCATTGAAAAACATGTACCATTAGAATTTTTATGTGCACCTTGTAAAATTAATTCTGAAAATCTTTTGGTTGCACCCATTATATTACTTGGCCGAACCGCTTTATCAGTACTGATCAAAATGAAGGTATCAACGGCAGCATCCAAAGCTCCTTTTACACAGTTAAAGGTACCGATTATATTATTTCGAATCCCATCCATAGGGTTCAGTTCTACTAAGGGGACATGTTTATAAGCAGCTGCATGATACACTGTGTGAATTTTATTTTTGACAAGTGATTCTTTAAATTTCAGGGGATCTAAAATTGAAGATAATATTGGAACTATTTTAATATATTGAGTTAAATTGTTTAGTTCCAAATGGGCTTTATATAATGCAAATTCATTATTTTCATATAGTACTATTTTTTGAGGATTTAAATTAATTATCTGTTTACATAACTCCTTGCCTATAGAACCCCCGGCACCAGTTACCAATACATTTTTTCCTTTGATATTTTTTTCCAAAAGATTTCTGTTTGGTTCAACCGGATCTCTCCCTAAAATATCTTCAACATCGACGCTCTTTATTTGCTGGAGATTAAAATCTCCTGAAATCAAATTGTCAATTCCAGCAATCATTCTAACCTCAACGGGGAATTTTGAAATTTTCTGTAAAATTTGACGACGTTCTTTTGGTGTAATTCCCAAAATGGCAAGTAATATAAGTTTGATATTCTTTTTTTTAATTATTTCACCCATTTTCTCACCTGAGTTAACCCACATAGAGTTGACAACTGTTCCCCATTTAGCTGGAGAGTCATCAAAAAGAGCAACAGGTATATATTCAGAGCTGGATCGAAGAATATCAATAACCTGAGAGCCGGCTTCTCCAGCACCATATAAACCAATTGGTTTTTTAATAGGCTCCTTTAAATATAATATAGACTTCATCATATACCGACTGGCTACAATTAACAGTATGGATACAAACCAAAAAATAATAATTGTAGATCGAGGAAAATATATGTCTCTTATAAACATTAATAATGTTCCAATACAGAGGCTTGTCAGGGTTACTGCTTTCACTGTTGCTACAATTACTTGATAACCCATATATTTTAAAACAGCCCTATATAATCCGTAATGAATAAACATTGGAACAGACAACAAAGGAATTAATAGTAAAACCCACCAATTAGAAATCCAATATTGGATGGGCCATAAATTACTTAACCGAAGTGATAATGAAATCCATAGAGCAAATGGAAGTATAAAAACATCTGCACCAACCATCAATAATTGTTTTTGTTTTCTACTTAATTGTTTAATCTTATTTATTAAATGTATCAGCATCAGAATATTTGTTTTGAAAGTAGCTTATTTAATTTAATTCTAAAATCCAGTTCCAAATTAGGTAAAAAGAAATACCGAACTAAATGTAATGAAAGATTATGATTAATTACTGAAATGATTGAAAATATTACCAGAATAATTTTATTAAAAATATTTTGTTTAAAACAGGTTAAAGATGATAATTGAGATTTAATGGGTAGAATTTCATTTTCATATAGATTGATATTAATATTTTTAAATATGATTGCCTCATCTTTAAAAATAATAGAATTAATATCTGTAACTCCAGGTTTTAATGTATTTAAATATGTAAAATAATCCCTATGATTATTTACAATTTGAACTGCTTCAGGTCGTGGTCCAATAAATCCCATATCTCCCTTAATAATATTAATTAGCTGGGGGAGCTCATCAAACTTAAACTTTCTGAGAAATCTTCCTATTTTTGTTATTCGATTATCTTTATACTCAGTTAATTGAGGTCCATGGTTAGGGTGCATCGTTCTAAACTTTATCATTTCAAATTCTTTATATTGGAATCCACACCTCTTATGCCTGTAAAATATAGGTTTCCCTGAAAATAATAAAATCAAGAGTGCTGTAATCACCAAAAATGGACTTAAAATTATCAACAAAATAAACGCAAATATTTTGCCCCGCATGAATTATTTATTATTATCCTTTGCAAATTTTAATACGTATTTTATAATATACTCAACCTCAGCTTCACCCAATCCTGGATAAATTGGTAATGATAATGATTTTTCAAACACAAAATTTGCAACTGGATAATTTTCATTATTGTAAGAATATTTGTTTTTATAATAGGGATGTTTATGAATTGGAATAAAATGAACAGATGTATTAATTCCCTTTTCTTTTAGTTTCTGATGTAACTCATCCCTGTTACCTATTTTTATGACAAATAAATGCCATGATGATTCATTTTCTGAACTTTCATTAATAAACTCTATTTTTCCAGAGAATGCTTCTTTGTAAATTGTAGCTATATTTTTTCGTTCCTCTCTCATCCATTCCAGTTTTTCAAGCTGAACCAAACCTAATGCAGATTGAATATCCGTTGTATTATATTTATAACCAAGATCAACTACTTCATAATACCAGTCATTTTTGTTTTTATTTCTTTTCCAGGCGTCACCATTAATACCATGAATCCTTTGTATTTTTACTTTTTCAGCAATTTTATTATTACTAGTTGTAACCATTCCCCCTTCTCCAGTGGTGAGAGTTTTGGTTGCATAAAAACTAAAACAAACCGCATCACTAAATATACCAACCAATCTATTTTTGTAAAATGATGGTAAAGCATGTGCAGCATCTTCAATTATTTTAAGGTTATACTTATTGGCAATCAAATTGATTTCATCCATTTTACAGGAGTGACCACCAAAATGAACTGGAATAATAGCTTTGGTTTGAGGTGTTATTAATTTTTCAATTAATTCTACATTGATATTATGATTTTTTTCCTCAATATCACAAAGAACAGGTATCGCGCCAGAATAAGTAACCGCTTCCGCAGTTGCAATAAATGTGTTAGTGGGAATAATAACTTCATCACCCCGATTCACACCAACTGCATTTAATGCTAAATGTAAACCTGCAGTAGCCGAATTGACACTAATTGCAAATTGAGAACCAATATAATTCTTAAAATTATTTTCAAACTCCAGCGTTTTTGGTCCCATTGTTAACCAACCAGATTTAATGGATTCGGATACTCCATCCAATTCTTTATTGGTAATATGGGGTTTGTGGAATGGTATATTAAGTTTATCTCTCAATAATTGAATTAAATATCAAGATAATATTTTATAAATATTTTCACGCATATAATTAAATCTAAAACCATGCTCTTTCAAGTGGTAATAATACGACTTCTTAATAGTTCCATGGAACTTTGCAAACCTAGTTTTTAGATATCTCTGTATTTAATCCTTTCCCCGATTCCTTGATTGGAAAATAATCTATTAAATTATATAAAAAAGAAGAACTATTTATAATACCCCGACATAATATTTTTTCCATCTATTAACTTTAAATTTGAATCTGGCGATTGAGTACAAGGCAGGGGAGAGTCATTGCATTTTCCGCCATTTTCCGGAACCCATACCATAAAACCTGATTTCATAATGAATTCATTAATGGTAGGGACTTTTTGATTAAGTATTAGAGGCTGAGTAATAAACACAGATTTTTTTTGACCTAATGCATCAATTACATGAAAAGAAAAAGATATCATTAGAATTGCTAAAGGGAAAATTATCACTAATTTTGTTGACATTTTTTCTTTTATTGCAAAGCTTGCCAACCCTGCTCCTATCCACCAGAAAGCAAAGCTAGCAAACCTTGTGTCAGGAGAATAAAAATACCACATCCCCACTTGTCCAAGTACGGGCAAAATAAATATACATATTTTCCACCAGTTTAGCCTTTTTGAATAAACAATAAATACAAAGCCAAAAAATGCGAAAACCAGAGGGTAAAGGGTTTCAACCCTGCGATGTTGTATTAATAATCTTGATTTTAACCATTCTTTTTTAATTTTCCCTACATCTTCGGATGCATTTCCAGGTCTAACACCTTTTGCCCAATCAGAAATACTCTTAGATAAATTACCTACTTCCTCCTTATCCATCTTCCATTTAACAGGTACAGAAATGCCCTCAAAGGGGTACAGCGGATATCCTGTCAAAATAATATTCCGATGAAACTGAAGCGAAAAACCTACAATGACCAACAATACCATTAATCTATTTTTTCGAATAATATTGTAGATATTCCTATAATAAAACAATACTAAGGCAATGATAGATATTACGGCGGTTGGAATAAAACTCATTTTAGATGTAAATCCAAGAAAAATACAAATTAAGACAATATTTAGGCAATCTTCGCCTTCAAAAATGATCCTAAACATTTCTACTGCAAGTATAGAACCGAAAATAAATACGGGAAGATCCGTACCCAAACCTGGATGCAAATAAAAACAATTGTGTATCAGAATGGGTGTGAACAACAATCTCATTATTTCAGAAATGGCAGGTGACCGTTTTTCATTATAATTATTGAAAAGAGGTAGTACAAAAAAGTAAAGGAAACCCAATGCTAACAGGTATCCACTGAAATTCCAGAATGACCCAACGGTAAATGGAAAACTGTCTAAAAGTGCCAAATGGAGAAAATGACCACTGTCCAATCCAAAATGATCAAAAAGATTGCCCAATCCTTTAATTAAGGGGTACTCCTGAGCCCATCTAATTTTTTGGATTTGATACATCGGTTCATACTTTAATAAACCTAAAGATCTGTTTGCAATCCATATCACAAACATTAATTGAATTAGGAAAAGTATAAAATATATTGGTTTTAATTTAACCATAATTTCATTGATTTGAACTCTGGGTATCATATAATAGATGAAAAGAATGCCCGGTATTATTAATAATAAACCTAAGTGTATATTAATAGAGAAAAAAATATTCCATAAGGCAAGCAAAAGATAGTTTGCAAACAATCCCAACAGATTTAATTGAATTAAATCAGGTATTTGGGCATTGGCTTTATTAATTATTTTGTGGAGGGTGGTTCCAAAGAATGTGAAATATATAAATATAACATAAATTTCAATAATATTATGGGCTATGTCTAAAATCAATTTACTTTCCCAAAACAATTAACCCTTCTCCAGTTTATTGAAGCAGGCTTAAAAATAGTCTTAATAGTTAATAGAGTTCCCAAATTAATGAAATAATTATAAATTTCTTTTTATTCATGCAATAAATTTATACTATTCCATCTATTTGTTATCCAAACAATTCCAGAATGAATTGTGCTAAAAAACCTTAATTAATCAACATTTTCAATTTGAATTATTATTATTCATAAAATATTTTTTATCGAAATGATAATCTTTTAGTTCTTTGTCAGTCCATTTATCGGAAAATTTAAGCAGTCCCCAAATTAATCCAGTTCCATAACTGATATGTAAAACACAAAAAGAAATAAAAGTAAATGGAATTATTAAAAAAGAAGTTGATTTTACTATCGAATTTATAATATTGATAATTATGTATAAATTAAGTAAAATTTTAAACGGTAAAAATTGATCATACAGATATCCAATTAAATAAGAAGATATTAGGCTACTAAGAAATAATGATGGAATTAAATGACGTATTGAGAATATTCTTCCTCTTTTTTGGAACCCTCTAACTTTATATAATCCATAATTAAAATACTGTTTGAATAATTTTTTATAACTAGAACGTGCAAAATATTTTGTATTTAAGGATGGGTCCATCCATATCTTTTTCCCTGTCTGAGTGGCACGGAAATTAAATTCATCATCTTGATTGAAAATCATTTCTTCATCATACCCTCCAAGCTCTGCAAATAATTCTCGTTTGTGAACTCCAAAAGCTAACGTATCTACAAATCCTGCTTTAGATTGTTGTGAATTCCTGAATTTTACTCCACCCACTCCAAACAAAGAGGTTTGGGCGACTGAAATTGCATTGCCAACTACCCCGCTGGATAAAGTTTCAATACAGCCACCAACAATATCAGCCTTTTCCATTATCATTAACTCTATACAATTTTTCAGATAATTTGGAGGAATCTCAGAGTGCCCATCAATCCGCAAAATATATTCACCTATGGATTGGCTTAATGCTAAGTTAAAACCTTCCGATACTATCTCTCCAAAATTTTCAATTAGTTGTATATTTAAATGATTTTTCTGAAATAATTTTATTATCTCAGCAGTCCCATCTGTAGAACAACCATCAGCTATTAATAATTCAATTTTATTCTCTGGATAATTTTGGTTTAAAATAGAATTTAAAGCTGATGAAATATATTGCCTTTCATTTTTTACAGGAAGAATTATTGTAACAAATGGGTACTTGGTAATCAATAAATATTTATTTATTAAAAAAGCTCAACATTGAGCTTTTAATATATATTGTTGTGATTCTAAATGAAATTTACTATTCGATATAAGCACAAAATGTATAATCCCATACAAAATTCCCTGAAGGTTGCCAGTCTGCCAATGGTTCACTCGTATTATTGTATGCCTGATGAATTATTCCATTATCAAGATAACATAAAGTACCATATTGTATACCTGTTACTTCATTATCATTTTGATCTAGTACGTAAAGGTCTTTTATTATGATTTTAGTATTATTATAACTTTGTCCCGAAAAAGAGAGCCCTACTATTTCTTCATTGCCACTTATTGGCGCGGGGAGTGAAAAAACTAAGTAGACACCTAATGAATCAGAATGTAAAAAAGATGGAACCCCAATGGAACCGTTTGTAGATGCAGAAAAGGTTAATTGGTCAGTATTATACATTAGAAACATTTGAATATATTTTGCTTCTGGGAAATTATAGGCATTAATTTTAAAATTTAACCCATCTTGGTGTTCTAATGCTAATACGGGTTCACCCGTTGCACCTGGACCAATTAGATTTGAGCTACCATCCTCACTACTACCCCCACAGTTATAGAATAAAATAAAAAGTGAAATAAATATGTTTTTTAAAAAATTATTTCTAATCACTTAATAAATACCATTTTCCTTGTATCTAAAACCTTATCCCCAATAAGGAGTCTGGAAAAATACATTCCTGTACCTAGTTGACTGGCACTCCATACTTGATTATAATACCCTGGTTCTAATTCTCCAAATTCCTTATGGAAAACGTTCTCACCTTTTAAATTAATAATTTCTAGCGTTACAAATGTAATTTTAGAGATTGAAAATGAAATTGTTGTTGTAGGATTAAAAGGGTTTGGATAGTTTTGATGTAAAATGATTTTGTCAGGTAACCTTGCAAATCCAAATTCAGACTGTAATTTTGATTTTAATGTCCCGTCCGGCAATCCATCGTAAATTTCAGCATATATTTTAACATTTTCTCTATCTAAAGATGCAGGGCAGGAATTTACAGTTAATGGTCTAAAACTATGAGAAGATTTATTTTGATTTTTAAAAACTGCTGTAACATCCCAAATATTAACTATACCATCTGAATTTGCATCAACATAAGATAGGCATTCATTTTCACTATCAAAACTTCCATTACTTCCAAATAATTTTTTAACTTGAGGGACCCAATCGTAAAATGAGAAAACCGGGGATCCATTATAGTCTACTTGTTCTCTTGGGCCTACTTGTTGTCCCCAGTATTGAACAATAGGATTCAAATCGTTTACATCAACATCGCCATCCATATCCGTATCACCAGGATAAACTACTAAAACACAATTATCAAATTTATCAACTAGACCAGCACCATTACAAATTCCACATTGATCAAGAATAGCACTACCAAAACAAGTACCTTGACAATCTTTATCTCTATTATTCCCATTACAAACCCCGCAGTCATCTAAAGCTGCAGTACCATTACAAATTCCCGCACAATCAACATTAGGACCTGTAAATGATGACTGCCACACTGCATTTGTATCGGCTTCACACGCAATTTTATCTAAGCCAGAAACAGTACAAAAACTATTATCTTGATTTGTACCATTGCAAATACTACAAACATCAAAGGAATTGGATGAACAGTATACATTATCATCTAAATCACCTCCCTGAGTAACAGCCGATTCTGGAAGATTCGCATCATTTGAGCATGAATATCCAATTGAATTTCCTCCCAACAAATCTCCATCTAAATCCGCAAAATAATATCCTATTTTAGCAGTGCCAGATCCCCCTCCCGCAGCAGTACACACACCTGAACAGTCCATACTGACACAGGTGCCCGTTGAATTATAATTTTGTTTCAAATAATTCAAATCTGTACATTTTGCCTCATAACCATCACCAGCACACACACCACATTCATCATTATTATTGGTTGCACAGTTGGGCTGAAGATCACTATTATTTAATACATAGCCTTCTAACGACTGACTACAATCTGCAGTCGTATTAGCAGGATCACCAAGACCATCACTATCATCATCTTTATTCCAAGTAGTTTTTCCAGAACCGTTACAGGTACCACATTCATCACATCCAAGCTTACCATCTGTACAGGGGTTTGTTAATAGAACGGGGGTATTATCATCACCAATATAATTTTCATTGATTGTAAATGGACCAGAAAATTTACAATTATTTAAACAATCAAAGCATCCGCTCAGGGTATTTTCAGTACAAGGACAACTTTCATCAATA
>CAZGBZ010000002.1:0-23985 GCA_964524135.1 uncultured bacterium | reverse complement strand
ACAATCAAAGCATCCGCTCAGGGTATTTTCAGTACAAGGACAACTTTCATCAATATCACCTGATTGAATAACATAGTACCCTGGCTGACTACCCAAATTACTCGTACCAGTAGCTTCAATAGTATTGGTTTCCGATGAGCAATGATAACCAGCGCCCTGTGTACCCCAACCATCACCATCTGAATCTAAGGCATAGTAATTCATCTTCTCAGAACCCGTGCAGCTACCCGAACAATCCATATTTGTACAGGCAGTTTTATCATTCTGGAGTAGCCAGTCTAAGTCCATGCAATTGGTTTTATAGCCATCTCCTCCATAGGTTGTACTATTGCAGCCACTGACGCTGGTACTACTTACGCAATTTCCACAATCATCATAACAAACCTGACCATCTAAACTTGTATTTTTTAGTTCATTATTAGTACAATAACAACAATCATCATTATCATCACCTCGCCAGGTAGAGTTAGCCGTACCGGGACATACTGTCGCCGAAGATCCGGTGCCATACCCATCACCATCATTATCCGGGTACAAAGTATATCCAGGACCACCACAGACATTACAAACATCAACCGTTTTTCCACTATTTGGAATACCATCACAACCAGCACAGGTTGTGTTATCGCCACCACAAACTCCACAAGCATCAATTACTTTCGTTGAGTTACATGTATTATCACATCCGCTAAGTACAGCGGTTCCCCCCCAAGTATCTGCACAATCCTGTACACATGCAGTTTTATTAGTTGTACCGCCCACACAATCACCACAATTATCCACCGTAGCACTCCCATTACACTCTCCTGCACAATCATAACAGGTTGCGTCATTATTAGCACAAGCACAATTTTCATCTATATCCCCTGAAACCAATACATAATAACCCGTACCACTTGTCCCTAGATCACTGGTTGTATTCTCTATAGTATTTGCCTCTCCTGAGCAATGATAACCAGCGCCCTGTGTACCCCAGCCATCACCATCTGAATCTAAGGCATAGTAATTCATCTTCTCAGAACCCGTGCAGCTACCCGAACAATCCATATTTGTACAGGCAGTTTTATCATTCTGGAGTAGCCAGTCTAAGTCCATGCAATTGGTTTTATAGCCATCTCCTCCATAGGTTGTACTATTGCAGCCACTGACGCTGGTACTACTTACGCAATTTCCACAATCATCATAACAAACCTGACCATCTAAACTTGTATTTTTTAGTTCATTATTAGTACAATAACAACAATCATCCAAATCACCATCCCGCCAAGTATGTCCAGCAGTATTGGGACACGCTACAGCTGAACCAGTTCCAAATTCATCACCATCAGCATCTAAATACCAAGAATATCCAGGACCGCCGCATACACCGCAGACATCACACCCAGGGCTTTGACTTAAATCACCAGTTATACACCCTGTATTAGTTAAACTTGTACCTAAATAACCGCTGTTTAGGTCCCCGGTATCTGGGTCATTTATTCCCTCAGTTTTGTATTTACAATTACCAGCACAATCAAAACAATCCTTATTTGTATTCGCTTGGCAATAACAACTCCCCACATCTATATCACCACTTTTTAAAACTAAATCATAATCATTTGAGGCACTATTCCAAGTGGTAACATTATCTGCACAATGATATCCTCCTGGCTGCCAACCCCATCCATCACCATCAATATCCCGGGCATAATAGGCACAACAGTCACTGGCACCACATGCCCACTGACAATAGGAAACATTTACACTATAATCAGTTCCTCCTTCAGTGCAGGATCCACCCTTTAGAGGGTTTCCAAGCACAATGAAGATTAACAAAATATATTTTAGTATAAATTTACTAAATCTCATTTATTTTAATATTTAACTCCATTTTACATACAATCCTTATTAAATAAATACGTATTTCACCAACAAAAAGTAAACCCCTTCTGATAATAAAAACAAAGAATTTAGTGTTCTATAACAAATTAAAAAAAACTTTTAATTAAAAAATTAATAGACTTATTTTAGATTGGATTTTATTACTCTAAATTTCCCTGCCCAGGTTTTTTTTATATCTTTACAAATTTCTATTTTAATAGAAACATTTCCAAGGCGCTCAAGCATTTTACTTCTGATAATGTCCTTATTATTATCTTTCCAATTCGAAGCCGGTACAATTTTTATTGTAAAGGTTGAGAAATCTTCCTGGACAATTTGCCCCTTTTGAATATTTAAATCTGTACTGAATATTCCGTCAATTTGTACAATTTTTCTTCCATCTTTTAAAACAATGACATCATCATTCCGTCCCAAAATTTTATTAAACTTAGGTAATGCCCCATTTGTATCCTCGGTTTTTTTTGTTGATATCAAATCATCTGTATTATACCTAATTAAAGGCATCGCTTTATTCAATAATCCGGTAGCAATGAGATTCCCATAGGTGCCATCTTCGTAGGATTGTATATTAATGCATTCAGTTATTCCCATTTCAGGTGACTGATACATTTTACCATCTGGAAATGTATTTGCAAAACAAACTAATTCAGCTTGCCCATAAGTTTCTACAACTGGACAGCCAAAGGCTATTCCAATGTACTTTTTTTGGAAATCATATAATGGTTCTGCATTGGTAATCACAGCTTTTAATTTAAAGGTTTTATTATTTTCTACCATCCATTTTGCAATTTCAAAAATTGAATAGGTATATCCTATTAAAAACCTAGGTTGATATTTTATAAATGCATTCAAGTAATGGGTAATTGTCCATTCAGCAATATGTATAGAAGATAAATATAATTGACTGGAAGCAAAATTATATACCCAAAATGGTGGTTTTTTTCTCTTTACTGAGGTAACAATTTGTGAACCAATAATTGCCCAGCTCTCATTAAAATTAATATTGTATTTGCGCTTTACACGTGCTTCAAAAAGGGCATATTGTTCTGTAACTGATTTTTTATCAAGATAAATATCTAAAGGTGACCCTGTTGTTCCACTAGTATGATCTATATATAAATCTGACTTGATATATCGAGTATCAATAAATGCTTCAGGAGAATTAATTAAATCTTGTTTTGTGATAATTGGCCAATTTTCTAAAATTTCACAAGATTCATTTTTATTTTTCCAATATTCTTGATAAAATGGAACAAACTTTTTTGCATTATTCAAGGATTCATCTATTTTATTTTGAACCCAAGTCTGCCATACATTTTTACTCCAAGTTTCTCTATCAAAATAATTATTAATTAAATCTTCTGTTTGTGGTGAATATCTCCAATTTTGCAATCGATATCCTTTAATTGTGGCCATAAGACACTTAATAAAATAAGGTGAATAATAATAAAAACTGCGTAAATACGTATTCATTTTATTGTATTATCAATAAATGTAAACCATTGCGCTATTACTTTAGATTTATCAAAATTTAAAACCTCATTACGCGCATTTGCAGTAAGGTTAAATCCATTAATTTTACCGGTAATCAAATCATCAATAGCAATTACAATCGCATCTGAATTATTTGGATTTACTAATATTCCGGTTGAATTATGATTTATCAAAAAAGGAATCCCCCCCACATTTGTTGTGACTATGGGAAGGCCCAATGCCATAGCTTCCATCACGCTTACCGGCTGATTATCAAAATTAGATGTATTTAAAAAAATATCGTAATTCCTAGAGAGTTTAATCCAATCTTTTTTTTCTAATTTCCCAACAATGGATACATTATCTCTAATTCCCATTTGTTCTATAAGTTTTATAACTGATTTTAAAGACCCATCTTTATCTGGTCCAATCATACATAATTCAGTTTCATTCCATTTATTTAATAGTTTTTTTAATACGTTAATTGCTAACATAGGATTATATATTTTGTGAAAAGCTCGCACCCATAATAATCTTGGTCGGAATTTTTTGCGAATAATCATAGGGTAAATTGATATTTCAATAAAATTAGGAATGTGATGAATTTTAAATCCTTCACGCTCAAATATCTGCTTTAAATAAATGGACGGAGAAATATTAATGAATGATCTTCCAAATATAAATCTGGACAATCTAGGGGAAGATGTAATTCTATAAGGGAGTCCTCCTCCATGTAAAATTGGACAATAGGGTTTTGAAAAAATTAGTGACATTACTGCAAGGATATAAGTATAATAAAAGGCTTTTGTACTATATGTATCAATAAATATCAATTTAGTGTTATGTATATTTCTGAAAAATACCCAGATCATATCTAAAATTCGTAAAAAAGGAATGATTTTATCAGAAGCAGAAACTATTGTATATCGTTTTTCTAAATCTGGAAGGAGCAGTTCAATCATAGTTGGAGTGAAGCCATGATTAGAAAGTTTATTTCCAAAGTATAATATCATAGTAAAATCAAATTCAGTTCAGTTATTTTTAATTGGATACCCCATTTCGATTATAGGATCCCTTAAAGCTTGGTTGAGAAAGTCCATTTCCTTTTCATTAAAATAATTCTCATAGTTATCATTCATATTTTTTTTTATTTCCCAGCTATCCATGATTTCCTGAAATTGAGAGTTAATTTCTTCTCCTATTTGATTAAATATTTCAGTAAAAACTTTTTTCCGATCTTGAATTAAATCTTCATATAATACCTGGGTAAAATTAAAATTGTTTAATTTTTGCTTATCTTTATAAAAAGTTAAATATTTATCAATATACAATTTAAGTAATTCCATCTTGGACGTATTATTAAATCCCTCCATATTTTTCCTATAATACCATTTTTGTTTATAATATGACATCACT
Organism: uncultured bacterium; assembly: GCA_964524135.1. GTDB lineage: Bacteria > Fidelibacterota > Marinisomatia > SCGC-AAA003-L08 > D37C17 > D37C17. The sequence goes on along the minus strand of CAZGBZ010000002.1, from coordinate 19,215 downwards.
ACAACTCTGGGATCACGTTCGATCCAAATAATATATGGGTTTGAAAATAGTTCATTTAATATTGTAAATCTTGAGTATCCAGTAATTTTTGTAATAAACCTTTTTCCATTCATCCTATTACCTATTTTTGTAATTGTTTCTTTACATTTATTAACTTTTTCAAAATCAATATTACTTATTGATAAAATTGGGTCGTTAAAATTGAGTATATAATAATTCCAGAAATCATAAGCCTCCGCAGGTCTGGGAAATTTCTGTTTATCTCTGGTATATTTTTCAATATAGTGGCATTTGAGAAGATTATTAAAGATGGATATACTAGGCAGTGTTGGGAATTTATTATTATATCCAGATATCCAATAAAATCCTGAATATAATGACAAAATATTACTCAACAAAGTAGTACCACTTCTCCCCGGACCGTGGATAATTATTGCATTATTAATCTTCAAAATCGGCGAAAATAAACCCAAACATTAAGGCTGGCATAGAAACCCTCATAGCAGAGTGAAACATTGTAAGTAATATCAAAATACTAAAATAAATAATAATTAGCTTTGTGGTTGCATTATTAGAATAATAAAAAAAATAAAAGGGAAAACCCAATAGAATAAATAAAGACACCATACCCGGAAAACCATGTTCAGCCAGCATTCTTGAGTATTCAGTATGTGCTGCTGATGATCTTCCATAACCATAATCTATTCGCTTGAGATTTGCCTGTCCGGGGCCTACCCCTGTAAAAATATTATCTGAAAATATTAAAAAGTCAATTTTATATAATTCTGTTCTTCCTGTTAAATCACCTAACAATTTTTCTGTATAGGTTGCATTCCCTACTCCATATCGTTTATTAATTACGCCATTTGTTATTTCTGCAATTACAAACCAAGAAATGATAATAATAAATAAAATTCCAATTCCTTTTATAAATATTAAAATTCTTTTTTTTTCATCATGGAATAGATGATAAATCATTGTTATGGAAATAGTAATTATTGCTGCCAATATTCCTCCCCTAGAAAAGGTCATCAAACCCAAACCAAAAAATAAAACTAATATTGATAAATCTATAGCCTTTCCCCCACAAATTTTACCCCGAAGAATTTGGCTAAGAACTAAAATTGTAACACCCAAACCAAATATTGTTGATACCTGATTTGGGCCATAGCCGCCACTTGTACTGGGATTAGAATAAGGTAAAAAATTGTAAGTTTGAGTGTCAGGCATTTTTAAATATACAAATACTGACATAGATATTATGGGATAAATAGCAAATGATAATATATTAAGTAATTCTATCTTGCTAATTCTGGTATTAAAAAAGTAAATGGAAGAAATCATCAATATGGCCGGACCAGATAGATTAAACGCTATATCCTGCCTCCACTGGGAGAATGAATAAAAAGGTACCAGAATTATTGATAAAGAAAGAAGTAGGAAATAAAATAATATGGGAACATTAATATTTATTTCCTTTGACTTTCGAATAATTCCTAAAAAGATAAAATAAATAATTGCGTATTTGCCAAACTCCCAAAATAAGGTAGCTCTACCCATTCTTAACAACACTTCGATTCCCATAATATAACAAGAAAATATTATTGGTAGATGCCCTTTTGGATCTGGATAAATTAAAATTAAAAATGTTCCAATTAATATAATCCCTAACCCATAATAGGTTGAAATAAATCTGTAATTGCTCAAAATTAATCCCAACATAACATGAAATAGAATTAAATAAATTTTTGTTCTATCTGAAATATTAAGCATTTACGATAACCCGATTGATTGCTTCTGTGTACTTTCGGTAGGTAAATTTATTTGATAACTCGATTATGTTTTTTGACATCTCTTTTAAGAGGTCCTTCTTAACTGGGATTTGAAACAAACAATCTTTAATTGAATCTATATTTAGATTAAATAAAAGAAATCCATTGTGATCATTTATGATTAATTGATTTACAGGAGATAAGTCCGATACGATCGGAATACATCCAAATGCTCCTGCTTCAGCTAAGACTTTAGGGAAGCCCTCTGAATTTGTTGGAAGTATAATAAAATGTGATTTCTTATAAATATTATTCAATTTTTCTCTATTTAACCAACCACAAAAATTAATTTTATTATTATTTCCAAAAGTCATTGTCGTGGAATTGTTACCTTCAGTACCTCCTACAAAATTTACTTCATTTATCCAGGATACTGACGACATATTCCCTAATGCTTTTACTAATCTAAAATAACCTTTATTTTGATCTAACCTTCCAACAAAACATATATTAATTGGAAAATCAAATATTTTTGCATACCCAATACTGTTAGCTTCTTTTAGTTCAACATCATTTATGCATGGATTAAAAAACGATACTAAATGTTTAGGCTGTTTTTTCCAAATACCATTAATAGTAACGATTGAATTTTGAAAATTACTTCTCAACCACCAGCGTTGTAAGGCATAGGAAACTGGGATATCCTTTTGTTTCCAATTGCCGGCATATTTTACCCATTTCTTTTTTTTCCTTAAAAGAGATAAAAGTGGAAGCACATATAAACCCAAATTTGTAGGAGATCTAAAATGAATCCAATCTACTTTGTTAATCATTTTAATTATAGTAAGTAAATTGTTAGGGATGAAAAATAATATTTTTAATTTATCAATGATTTTATTCCCACCCGCTGGCTTTATAGGGATAAAAGTGATATTTTTTTCATATTTACCATTCGCCCTATGTGGTTTGGTATAATACATGGGTGCAATATGATAAATCTTATCGAAAAGTCTATTTAGAGAATTAATTTCTCGAATTGTTGGTTCCCATCCAACTATAAAACCTTCTTCAGTTTGAAAATGCTCTGTATGGGAAATGATTAATAGTTTAGGCACAACTAATGGCCTCTATATATTTTACTGAAATGTTATCCCAGCTATGTTCATTCGCCCAATCTATTGCATTTTCTGATAATTTTTTCCTATTTGTCATAATATCATTGATGCCCCGGACAATTTCATCAATTGAATAGGGATTAATCAAATTCCCTGTAGTTTTGTGGACAATTGCATCTTCTATTCCGGTATTTTTCGAACCCAATGCAGGGACTCCAAAAACATTTGCTTCCAGTATTGCAATACCAAATCCCTCAGCGCATAATTTCAGGTTGCTTTGGCTCAACATAATTAATACATCGGTCTGGCTAAATATATTACCTAATTCATGATTAGGAATAAAACCATGAATAGTTATATAATTCATGACATTTAAATCAACTGCTCTTACTGTTAACCTATTACTTTCTAAGGGTAATCCTACACAATGATAATGAATTGAAGGGTATTTCTTTATTAATTCAGGTAACGCATTTATTAAATTGATTTGCCCCTTGCGTTCAGTAATGCTTCCAACAGTTAATAACCGGGGACTACCTTTTAATTTAACATTTATTACTTTTTCATTCGAATTATTAAATTGCTCAAGATTTACACCATTTGATATTATAAATTTTTTTTTGTAATTAGCAAATTTTACAGGAAGAAAACTATCCGTATATTTTGAAACTGGTATCATGACATCAAGTTTTCTTAAATTTAATTGGAGCAATTTTTTCATTATAATATTAGTATGCAACAATTCATCTCCATGAAAAATTCCAATCAATTTAATATTTTTTTTTATACTTTTTATTACTGTAGACATTAATAAAGAAAAATGACCTGACACTATACAATGTGAATATTCTTGTCGTGTTAGATGTTTGATGATTTGAAATATTCGTATCAAATAGGTTAAAGTTGGCAGTCCATACCTTTTAAACCTGTAAATATAAAATCTATCTTTCTTATCAAACTCTAAACATTTTTTAATTGTTACATAATCAGAAATAGTCAACACATCTATAGAAAATTTTTTGTCAAGCTGACGGGCGATATTCCAGGCATGATTACCAATTCCCCCTGGACCCGGAGGGAATTCAGTAGAAATTAATAAAATATTTTTAATAATGGTCATTTTATTTAAATTATAATATCCTTTCTAATTAAATCATTAATATTGGCACCTTCAATAAGCATTTTTGAAGATTTTTTCCATGCCAGAATATACAAAATATATACAAAGGGTAGAAAAAAAAGAAAAAAAATAATACTCAATAACTTTACTGATTTTTTTCCTTTTTCTTTATAAGGTGTAAAGGAAGTTGGTAAAATTATTAAACTGGATATAATAGCTGCTTCATTTCCCCAATATTTTCTCCAATAATATAATACGCTTGGTACAGGTTTTGGTTTGAAAACGTTTGTAGATCTGAAAGCATCCCAAGTGCCTAATTCTCTTAATCCTCCATCATAATGTTTAAAATGTGTTCTTTTAGCATTTGGATTAGATATTGCTTTAAATCCATTTAAATACGCACGAACACCAAATTCACCATCCCCCATTCTCATTTTTTCAAACTGTTCATCGAATAAACCACATTTTTCAAATACTGATCTTTTTATTAGTACATTACCCGTATCTAACTGATCTGAAGATCGGAAAAATGAATAATTTGGTGGTATTTTTTCACCTATAATAGAAAGTGAAACTCCTGATGAAATATCTGCACAAAAATATTCTAAACATTTTATATGTTCTGAAACCCAATCCGGTTCAATGCTGGAATCATCATCCAAAAACAGCAATAAATTTGATTTCGCTGATATAATACCTCTGTTTCGAGCTTTCCATAATGCGGGTTTTTCCTGCCTAATGATATTGAACCGAAGATTAAAATTATTGTAAAATTCTCTCTTAAAGGGATTACTCTGATCAATTACAATAACCTCAAAATTATTATGAATCTGTTTTTGTAAATCTATTAAAATTTTTCTTAATGATTCGTAGCGATTAAAAGTTGGAATAATTATACTAATAAAAGGATTTGAGTTTAAAAGTGAAGAGTCATAAACAGGGTACTTGTCGTATTCATAATATGTTTGAAAGAGATCAATTCTTTTAACATTCCGGGTCTGCCATAATCCAAGGATTTCATTAATGGGGTTTGAAAAAGTGAACAATCTTTGAATTAAGGTGAAGTACACCCAAATATTCTTATAGTATTTTCTGATAAAACGGTAAATGTCTGTGGGGAGCAATTTAACTTCTTCAGCTTGGGTATTATTTTTAGTTTGTTTAATTATACCTCTCATAAGTGCTTGATAAGATGCATCCCAATTGCTTAGGACCGGGTGTGAATAATCTTTATCAAAATAAATGATTTTTTTTTCATCCATAGATAATTGATCATAGTCAAGCCATACTAAATTCTCTACCTCAAATGGCTTTAGATGAAAATACCAAATGGGTTTAATATATTTCAACCAGTTAAAATGAAAGTATTTAAGGGGAGCTGCCACTTTTAAACCCAATGGGGACCAATTTTGTATTGAGGTGAGTCAATAATTCGTTTTTTCACTAATTTCATGTTTTTAATATAAATTGTATTAAATTGATCTGTCCGGAAGGATTTTAATTTTATTATTTCTCTTGTATCAGGAAAATATTGTACAGGGAAATATTGGTTTTTAATCATAAACTCATGAATTATAGCATTTGATGAATTAAATCGATTATAGGCTGCAAGTTCAAGGATTACAGCATTTGTATCAGGATGGTTTAAAACCTGTGTTGCACCCCTAAGTACAAATTCTTCAAACCCTTCAACATCAATCTTAATCAATTGGGCATATTCAGCAAAATCATCAAGCTTTTTAATTTCTATTTTTTCTAACTCAAGATTCTGATTATTTGTAATATAAGTTAATGCACCTTTTTTCCCAATTGTCTTTGTTTCATTTTTTTCTCCGAGAGCGCAATTATGGGTTTCAATAATATCTTGAAAATTATTTAAATGTATATTGGATAGCAAAATATTATAATTTTTTTCCAATGGTTCAAATGCAATGATTTTACATCCAATTTGTGATGCTTCTAAAATTGAATAAGCACCGATATTTGCTCCTATATCAATGAATTGGTCTTCTACTCTTAAGAAATGTAATAAAAATGCCATTTCTTCGAAATCTTCCAAATGAGTAAAAAAATGTGCTTGAGAACCTTCCCCTTTTGAAATGATTAGGTGACCACCACTGAAAGGAATAGCAATTTCTTCTCCATCTTTATATCTTAAATGAAATGTAAAATATCTAATCAAAGCTGATAACTTTTCATTCTTAGCAAGCGGATGGATTTTGATCAATCTTAGAAGAATATAAATTCGTTGAAAAAGCTTTGTAAACTTCACGGAATCAATTTTTTATTTAAATGGAGTACTAGTTTGTTTATAAATCCTGGAAAACTAAAATATTTTTCCCATAGTAAACGGTTTTTTAATTGCAATTGTTGAAAAGTAGCTCTATTTAATCTATTATGAAAATCAGATATTTTTTTATCAATTTCAGATAATTCATTTCCCTCTACCCAAACTACATGTTCCTTCCAATTGATTTCTTTTTCAAATGGCAGAATACAATCTGTATTAACAAAAATAGGAATACGTCCCAATGCGAGCGTCTCATAAAATCGCGTAGAAAAATTTCCAGTACCACGGATACATAAGGTATATCCAGTTTCACAAATATTTTGGTAATATTCTTTTTTCACTCTACCTTGAAAGTTTATATCATTAATTTTTCCCCCCTTATATTTAATCCTTCTAATAATAATTGAATTGATTAAATCACTTTTTTCAATATAATCCAAAATATTCTTTCGTAAGGTGGTGGCAGGAAAAATGGGACCAGAGTATGACTTTGATAGCCCAGAACGAAATAGAATATTAAACCAACAATTTCTAATAACCTTTATTATTGTAATGATTGGACTCTTATCAACCTGCCCACAAAATCCAACCGATGGTTTAGCTGCAAAAGATATATAGTTTATATTATCTATTTTTATAAATATTAAAGGGTCATTAATAACCGAGGGTAAAGAAATTATATTTTCATCTTTCATTGATTGGTAGGGGCTATTATACATGGCTAAGATATTATTATGTCTGGGTAACTTTATAAAATAATCTCCACTTACCCAAATTATGATTTTTTTATTAAAAATAGCAGATTCTTTAATTACATCAATAGCTTGAGGCTTTTTTTTAAATTTGCTATAGTAATCCCAACTAAAGGGTAAGATATAAAAATCTGATTCCTCTGGTTTGTTGACAATGGTCAGATATTCTTTGTGAATACCATATTTACCTAAATTTTTTACAGGCAATTGAGGCTTTAATAAATCAACTAAATATTTTCTATTAAATGAATTAACCTCTATAGGTTTATAATATAAATTCAACATTAATTATTAGAATAAAAATTGCTGAAATTCTTTTTTTGTATTTCAATATTAAATATACTATTTACCCTGTTTATTGCATTATTTCTGATTTTTTTCAAATCTTCTTCATCAGACTCTATAATTGCAAGTATTTGTTCATTTATAGCGATAGCATTCCGTTTTTCAACTACCCAACCAGTATTTCCATTTAACACATTTTCCGATAACCCTTCTGCATTAGTGACAATACAAAGTAAACCCATAGCTTGTGCTTCAAGAACAGCATTACAAAACCCCTCTTGTATACTGGGTTGAATATAAATATCTGCCCATTCAAATTCTTGCTTTACCTTTTCATGGGGTATTTCCCCTAATAATGACACATTTTCTATTAAATTAAGCTGGTGTAATGCGTATATGATTGCCTCTCTATATTCTCCCTCACCTACTATTCGATATTCAAATCTAATTCCTGTATTCTTTAGTAACTCCAAGGATTTAAGACAATATTCAATACCTTTTTTCCATGTAAGCCTGCCTATAGATAAAATTCGTAGGGGGTCATGCAAACCCGTTTTTTCACTTATGAAAAATAAATCTGTATCAATTGCAGGAGTTATTTTTTCAAATGGAGTTTTTGGATTAAGTCCTAAATTTAATGCCTGTTGGTATAGATCATCTGAAATGGTATGTACTTGATCGATAGTTTTCCATAATAAATTATAACAGCCTAGGTGTTGGTAGGGAAATAATCCAATATCAAACCCACGCAAACTAACGGCCGATTTTGTATTCATGGCGTTTGCTACATTCTCCCTGCCAATAGCTGTTGTAGCAAATCCAAAATGAATCCAATCCAATGGCTTCCCAAGGATATGAGCATTTAGAATGAGATGTTTAAATACAACGGTCCATTTCCGATTGGAAGTTCTTTCTAAAAATAAAAATCGCCAAAATCGAATTGGATGTAATATAAATATTGTAATTAAAGTAGTAACTAAATGTAGTTTGCAATTAATGTCAACTTGAAAGTAAATGGGGATTGATTTAGGTATTTCATTGGGTTTTTTTTCACCTCCTACAAATAATGATACACTAAAACCACTTTGTATCAAGCCATTTAATTTGTTAATAATAAATGTTTCAGAAAATCCCGGTAATGCAGGCAATATAAAACCAATATTTAATCCTTGCGACATAAAAATGTAAAATTATGTTGAAGGGTTAAACCTAATGACAGGTGGTAAGATTGATTATATTTAAACAAATCAATTGATCCAGAGCTATTGCAATTGAGGTATATAGAATTTCTCAAAATTCTTTTTTAAATTGATGTATGAAAAAAATAATATAATTCATTTTTACAAAGATTACAATAATACTTATTACTCTTCCTACTTCGAGGAATATAGTACAATAATTCAGTAACTATAAAAATTTTTTTTTAATTTCCCAACCCTTTAATATCATTCTTAACGATTTTTTAACTAATCCTACTAAAGTTAAAAGTAGTACTTTTTTGAATGCAGCGGGGTTGTCCATTGTCGTCTTCAAATTTGATTGTGATTAGATTTGGACATCGTATTATGATAAAAGGAAGTCATATCATCAATTTGCTTGTCTAACAAAAATTTCTCACTAATAGTTCTTTGAGCATTAGAAATTATCTTCAATTTATTTTTATTTTCTATACCAATAAATTTCTCTATATTTTTTTGTAGTGCTTTTGTATTTCGGACTGGTGCTATAAATCCATTTACTCCATTCTTAATCACCTCATTCATTCCACCGCAATCCGAAGATATTACTGGAATTCCTAATGCCATTGCTTCTAAAACTGCATTTGATATTCCTTCTTCCACGCTGGAGAGGAGGAAGAGGTCAGAATCTGAAATCAATTTTATTACTTTTTCATGAGCTAATCCATTAATAAATGAAACAAATACATTCAAGCCTAAATCTTGAATTTGGTAGTTAATATTTTCATGATCTTTCCCTCCTGCAATAATAGTATAATGAAATTTGATCCCTTGTTTTTTTAATCCATTCATTGCATCCAGAGCCAATGTATATCCCTTTTTCCAATGACATCGTCCTACAGAAATTATTTTGAGTACCTGTTTAGAATTAAATGTTATTGGGGTTGGCATTTTTTTCAATAACGAATTTTTAACTGCAGGTCGAATCACAGTAATAATTTTCGGATCAGCGGCATATTTTTCTGCCTCCCTAGCAATGGCATCAGATACTGCATGAAAACCTGAAATCAAGGGGAAATATTGCTTATATCTCTGCGAAAGATTCTTATCTGCAAGAGGTGAGTAATTGATATGTGCTCCTCGCAAACTTAGTACTACAGGACATTTAAGATTGTTTATAAATTCGGGATAATGCACCAGTGTTTTTGCCCACTGAATATGAAAAATATCCAGATCATCTAAAAATGGCGGCAGAACCTTGCTACATCTGTTTAAAAAGTTTCGATTCCCAAAACCATTACTTTTAATTTGAGATAAAATCGAGAATGCATTTTTACGAGAATTAATAATTATATTTAAAATTAAAAAAAATGACTTAAACAATAGGGGGATTTTGTATTTCGGCTTAATTCTAACAAATAAAAGGGGATTGTTATATCGGAAGTTTTTATTATGTGATGACCCATATAGAAAGACTTTATGCCCCGCCTCTACTAGCCCACATACTAATTGATTAACAAAAACAGGAGGAGGAAATTTCCCTACAAATATACCAATTTTCATTACCTATTATTCCGATGAATAAAAAGTGCCAAAGTAAGCAGCATACTCACAGGATGGGCATATTTAACGGGATTTTGTTTAAACTTATTCATATAATTAGCAATAATTGATTTTGGAATAAATCCCTTTAAATTTTTATTATCAATTAATCGTTTATTTAATTGTTTCAAATTTTTTATACCTGAAAATTGAAGTTCCCAGTTTCTTATATTTAATTTATGTTGATTAAAAAGTTGTATTCTTGTAAACCTATTCAATTTATGTATTACTCTTACAGGGTAATATAAAGGATTATTAAACCACTTGTAATTATTAAGATTCAAAGGATGATATTTCTGCCACGGAATAGTAGCTGCAAATGGAAGATATTTTTTGATATATTCAATTTGAATTTTTCTATCTTTTAAGAAATTTTCCGGAACTGTACAAATAAATTTACACATATCATCGTGATAATACGGGACTACAACCTTGCCTATCGAATTAAATAATGATAAATTTATACTGGTCCATCGAGGTGCCCAGTAAAGTGATTTAAAAGCACGAGTTCGTGCACTGGGATGATCTATTTTAATTTCTCGATATAAAATATCTACTCGCTCCGATATATAAGATTTAAATGATCCTTCCAATCCCCAATGATCCCATAAATCACTAGCAAGTTCAACTCCCCCATTATGTAGGATTTTTGTTTGTAAAAGATAAACTTGTTCATCTAACGAATAATTCTCAGACTCTGCATGTGTATCAAACAATACATCTCCCCAATGTCCAAGAAGAATATTATCTCCCAATCCTTTCCAATTATTTTGAACAGCGATCTGCCTCGGATGGAGAAAATCTGAAAAACATTCATTTTTTTCAGCAGTTTGATTTATAGTATTCCATAAATATCCGCTAGGAATTTTCTGTGAAAAAAACGGGATTTTAAAATGTTTTGCAAACTGTTCCCCATACCATTTTTCACAAATTCCATTTTCAAATTCATAGGAAGCCAAAACTACATTTTTTCGATCTGATATTGGAACAAATAAAGTTCTGCTATCTAAACCCCCGGATATAGGTAAAAGAATTTTTTTTCCTTTTGTCTGAAACTTAATAATTTCTTCAAATATATTTGTAAATCTATCCAGATGTTCCTGAAAAGAAGCATCTGAAGGGTTATAGTTCCATTTCCAGATTTTTTTACTATTTATTATTTCATTCTCTTGATTTAAATCATACTTGGTGGACGGTTTACAAACTTTGATATTTTGAAAGAAGGTATCATCATCCAGCATAAATCCCAAAGAACAAAAACCTGCAATCGCTTTAAAATCTAAATTTCTATCAAAATTGTTTTCCCAGGAAATTAGAGTGTTTTTATCATTATTAATAAAAATCTGATCTTTTGGAATGATGGGAGTAGCAAAGGAATCCATTATGGTATATTAATAGTTATAAAAATTATCTGATTGACTTCTACTGCTGATAAGTTTTAGCATAAGAAGTGACTAAATGAATATGCGATATAGTTTGTTCCATATTTTCATTATAGAACTCCACTCAGGATAGACTTTGCGTAGTCTGTATAAATACCAACTTCTTTCATTCGGGTTATTCTTTAAGCGTATTTTGCCTTCTCTTATTTCATGAGTTGAATCTTGAATACCAAAATTCCAGGCATTACCAAATAGTCTTTTGTTTTCTTCTGCTTCTTTACCTTCCCGAACTGATTTTTCACCGGAAAATCCTTTGGTGAAATATCCATGGTTCTGGTGAATTGCCATAATATCATTAGAAGCATCAATTACAGGTATGCGGTTTCTTCTAGCTTGCCAAATTAACCAATTATCGTACATAAATCTACCAATTGCAAAATCAGGGATAGTTTCCCACACACCACTAGTAAATACAAAATAATCGATGCCCCATGAACCATGTTTTATTGCATTTTTCTTTGCATATTCCCAAAATTTATTCTCTTGACTTGAATCAGAAAAATCAACATCATTATTAAATTCAAGATCATAGCGATGACCAATCATAAGAAATTTATTGAATTTATTTTGACAGATTAATACTGTCTGAAGGAAATTATGAGGGAGGATAATATCACAATTAATAAAACAAAAAATCGGGCCCTTTCCTAAACGTTGCCCTTTACATAACATATCTGATACAAGTGGTGTACCAAAAGTGTTTACTTTTATATCATTAATAATTATTACATTATTATGTTTTTTTATTTCATCAAGAGGTTTTTCCATATCGAATAATAAGATTTCATTCTCTCCTTTAATATTTCTCCAATTTGAAATTGAATTCCGTTGAATAGTTTCAAAAATATTAGTAAATGGACGAGGAGTAGACAAAAAAGATATCATTTCTCTAGACAACCATTAATACTTAATAAATTAGTAGATAATAAATCCAAATCGTCAATTTAATTAGTCATTAGAACGCCAGAATATATAGTTATATATATTTGAATAAATCTTCACCTTGGAATGGTATTTTAAACCCGCATCTTCAAATATTTTTATAATATTTTTGATATAATGTAAATTAGAGGTATTCAATTCTATAAGGACAGATTCCAATCTGGAATCAGAGATTGTATTTATAGAGCCATTTATTATTTTTCGTTCATTCCCATCAACATCTATTTTTACATGACTTGGGAAAGGTATTTCTAACCTATCAATTAATTCATCTATTGTATATGAAAGAACAGATTGTGTTATCGCTGGAGCAAATTTTTTCCCTTGCCAATCAGTTGCCATACCTAAATTATTAGAGGATCCTCCTGGTTCAGGTTCTTTCATAAAAAGAAAATCTAACTGAGTTTTTTCATTTAATGCAATAGGATATGTATTTATCTTGTTATCTAATTTATTTAGTTCGATATTTTTACATAAGATGTAATAATTACTTGGCGATGGTTCAAAGGATATCACACGAACACCTTTGATCGCAGAATAAAGTGAATAAACGCCAATATTAGCTCCAATATCCCATAAAACATCTTTAGGATTGAAGCTATCAATCCATTCAATCGTTTCAGGTTCTTTTGTGAAAATGGTTTTTGCCCTATATAAAGTTTTTATTCCAGGACAGAAAAAAGTCAATTCACCATAACTCGTTTTTTGAATTAATGTTGGAGATAAATCTTCAACTAATTTCGAAAAAAAATCAATTGCATTCCTTCTTAATAAAACTCTTGAAAAACTTTGAAATGCACTAATAAATAAGTTGTAGAGACTTTTTCTTATCTCTCTTTTAATAGCCATTTGTTATTCAAATTAATTTAACAATAATATAATAATGCACTTATGTTAATAAATGAACGTCAGAAATATTATTATTGATATGTTTGAGAATTAATTGGTTAGCTTCATCATGTGTGGTTGCAAATGCTGTATATCTTTTATCCCACATGCAATCACTTAACGTTCCTATTAAACGAGTTATTATACCATTTTTCTGCAAATTTAATATTCCAAAGCGCCTAAATAAAATACACCCATTGCTATGTACACCCATAAAATTGAGAGTATCAATATCATGCGAATTTAATATACATAATATTTCAATTTCATTTGTACTAATGTAATCATTTTTTTTATCTATATTAATGTATTTTGATTGCCTTTTCCATACGATTTTATATTTGCCTGGATCCTCCCATTTATATGGAAAATTGGACTCTATTTTATTTTGATAATCTCGAGATATATAAGAAAATTTTAAGTTTTTACATTTTTTTAAAGTATTACGCCTCGCAGGATGATTTAAATAATATTTTTCAGTATCAGAGGGAGCATGTATAATTATATTATTTCTATCCCTAATTATATTAATATAATCATTTATTTGACTAGCCAACTTTTTTGTCCTTATGGAAAAAGCTTTTATCCAATGTTTATCCCACATATCTACAATAATATATGCCTGTCTCATTTTATAACTTATAATTCATTTTATAACTTATAATAATAATTAAATGATGAGATATCTCATATGATGTATGGTTATCTGATTTTATGATATAAAATATCTAATTGCCATATTAACAGATTTCATCGAGGGTGTATCATTTTATTTGAAAAGTAAGGGAAGCGCCTTGCAAATTTGAGTTGTTTTTATTGAACAATAACACAAAAGCAGAGGAGACTTCACCATAGAAAAACTAAACAAAAAAAAGAATGTTAACCAAAACCAAGTTCAACAACTTTCTATTCAAGATTAGTTGTTAATATCTCTTTAATATAATGTTTATATGTTGAATCATTTAGCATTTAATTTGATAATATTTAATAGATATTGTGCTTTTTCTAACTGAGTCCATTCTTTTGCAAATTGTAATGATTTAGTAACTTTTTCAAATATTTTTTCTTTATTTTCGAGATAATATCTTATCTTATCAAACAATTCTAATTTACTTGAGAAATTGATTATTGAATCTTTTGGGAAACCTATATGGGGTGGTATGATATTTAATATATTCCCATTTGTTTTAGGAATGTAATTCATTATGTTATTATACTTAGGTTTATAGTCTTTATTAATGTAATTGAAACATAGACTCCCACTTGACATAATTTCAAAAAATTTCTTTGTATTAACTCCACCACCCGGTGCATTTATTGATATATATGAATTACTTAATACCTTGTAATATGAAGGAGTAATAATATTGCAGTATTGTGCACTATACCTCTTATTAATTGGTTCGGTATTTTCAAAAACAGACTGTGTATTTAAATTATAATTTGGATATTTAAGTTTAAAATCATTCATCCAAAAAAAAATATCTTGTCGTCCATTTAACTTATTACCAGATAAAAAAGATATATCAATATCTCTTTGATTTCTGAATTTAATATATTTTAATGAATCAAAATCCGTGCAACTTGGTAGTAGATTTACTTTATTACGTAAGAATAAACAGAATTTTTTATCATAGTTAGTTTTAAAATACTGATTAGATCGCAATAAATGCCAATTATTCAACAAGGCACAATCTCTACCATCAATAAAATAATAATTTCGCTTAAAATATTTTTCTTTCACATTCGTATTGCCAGTTGTTGATACAATAAGTATATCACCTTGATAATAATTCTGTGTTTCTACTATATCATCATAATTTGGCAAATTACTGAAGATCTGTATTGACAACTTTTTAAAACCCTCAAATAAGTCATTTGTATGCATACAAAATTCATCATTTGCCTGAAGATAGTAAACTGAAGTAATGGTATCTAATTTTTTTTGCATAATACTGATACTATTATTATTCCATATCAATAAATAATGGTAATATAATTTTTTACATTAATATGATATTTTTTCAATCTATATTAATCTTACTAGTAGAATTTATGTATTCCATAGTTAGATTAAGATTTTTTGGACAGAACAGAATAAAAAATATCAAACAAATAACTCACATATTTATAAGGTAATAAACTAAATAGTCTATAAAATAATTTATAATCTTTTAATAACCTATTTTCTATTAATCTTCTATATGAACTATGATAATCTTTTTGGGAACTAAAAATCAATTTCATTAACATTCTAAATGTTATTCTTTCGCTTAATTTATAAGCTTGATTGAAGGGTTCTTTATCTCTCCTTTTATAAAAATATGGTAATGCAAATTTTTCATAAAATTGAAAATACCGTTCCAAACTACTAATATTTTGATTTGCTATTGATATTGATGATTGTGAATGACGATGATAAGTACATACAAATTTATCAACAACTAGGACATTGTTTTTGAGCCCTATTAATACATTAAACGCAATATCCTCCCCATAAGGAATGCCAGAAAACCTTATTTTATTACTTTGTAAAATTTCACTCCTAACTAAATAAGAACAAGTTACCGGGTTGAGCATCAAGTGCTTTAGCCACAATATTCCAGATGATGGAGGATGATTTATACTCTTTTTCAATGGACCCAATTCTAAATTTAATTTTCTTCCATCTGAGAATTGTTTTATTGCTTTTCCAACTACCATACCTGCCTCTGGATATTTATTAAATCCCTCCATAAGAACATTGTGTTTCTCCGGCAGAAGTTCATCATCAACATCTAAAAATGAAATGTATTCACCACTCGCATATTTAATACCCACATTCCGAGCGGCCCCTGGCCCTAATTTACTGCAATTCAGTAATTTAATTCCTTTTTTCTTATAACAGTAGGATTCAATTTTAACCTTGGTATCATCACTTGACCCATTATCAATGAAAATTATTTCAAGGTTAGAATAAGTTTGCTTTTCGAGGGTTGAAAAGCATCTTTCAAGAAATTTGCTCCCATTTAGAACCGGGATAATTATAGAAATTAAAGGTTCGTGCATTTTTTATATAGGGCTTCATGACTATTTACTTCCTTTTCTATACTGTAGTTATTTACTATGTGAGTTCGAAGGTTTTTATTTATTCTCAAATATTTTTTATCATTCAATAAATTTTCAATGCCATTATATAAATCAGGAATTTCTCCAGGATTAAATAAACAATTGTTAAACGGGGTTAAAATATCCTTTATTCCGGGTAATTTACTTGCCATTACGTGTACACCACATGCCATTGCTTCTAAAAGAGAAACTGGACAGCCCTCCATTCTACCTTCATTTAATGTTGGTAAAATAAAAATATCCGCAATTGAATAATAATCTTCAATATTTTGAACTTTTCCGATAAAATGAATTTTTCCACCAGATAATAATTTCCTTGTTTTTTCTTTCAATGATTCACCATATTCATTATTATCTTCACCTACAATAAGTAGCCTGATGTTATCATGGGTCTTATATAATAACTCAAATCCATCGAGTAAGATTTCAATGCCTTTTACGGGAACAAGATTTGCCACTGATAGAATTGTTATTTCTGATTCCAAAATAGTTAATTGCTCTAATAATTTTATATTTTTTGATTGAGGCTTAAATATTTTTATATCAACACCTCTTGGAATAAGTGTCACTTTTGAAGAATTTGGGAAATACCAATTAACCATTGAATTATTTTGTGCGATTATATGTTTAGCAAGTAATGATCTTAGTTTCCAGCCATTCTTAGATTTACCCCCCCAGTTCATATTTTTTTTTGTGTAAATCCAGGGAATGCCAGCTAATTTTGCTGATAATACCTCAGTATAATCTGGAGCATAATGAAATGAATGGATTAAATCTACATTTAATTTTTTAAAATATTTGGCAATTATAAAACATTTTAGTAGTCCTTTTAATCTACATTTCATATTCGAAGTAAATTGAAAAATATGAATTGGTATATTTGAATTCTCTACAGTTTGAAAAAAATCTCCTTTATTATGAAAACAGCAAATATGTGGTTCAAAGTAATTACTATTTAACCGTGTAGCGATATTTAATAATGCTTTACCACTACCAGCTGTATCAAAATTGGGGATAGTAAATAAGACTTTAATTAATGAGTTTTCTTTCATTCTGCATCCATATTGCTAAACTATATAGAGAATATATTGGCCATTTAAAATCTTTTTCGCCAACTCTATGCATTTCAAGCATGTTTTCGAGTACTTTTTTTTCAATTCCCACATCTTGACAAAACTGTGTATCAATTAATGTATTTTTGAATGGCTTATAATAATTATTCTTTAACCATCCTGAAAGAGATACGGAGAAGCCCATTTTCATCTTCTGTGGTGAAATTGAGGGGTAACATTTTCTGAGGAGATTAAATAGTAATAGTTTTCGCCCTTTCATAGGTTTGTGATAATTTATATTTAATTTTAGCATATTTTCCAGAAATGTTTTTTTTAAAAATGGCACTCTCACTTCCAACCCATTTGCCATTGAAGCTCGATCTACTTTTGTTAAAGTTTTTTGAAGCATACCATAAAATTCCGATTTTCTCATTTCATACAGCAATTCATTTTGGGTGAATGGAGTTTGATAATTAAAAATGTTGAAAGTATCAGGAAGATTTATTCCAGATAATCCAGGAATTAAATTATTTATTTGTGATTGCAATATCCTCTCATGCAATCCTTGATGCGCAATACCAGAATTTGGAGCTAAAATACATTCGTTATAATGTTTTTCATTGAAAACGATTTTATCCATACCTCTAACCAAATAACGAACCAAAAAAGGGTTATTCCATAATGAATGATTTTTTGCAACCGATTTAAATCGTTCATAACCAAAAAATAATTCATCTCCACCATCACCTGAAAGTGCAACTGTTACTTTTTCTTTTGCCATCATACTTACCTTATAGGTAGGAATAATAGAAAAATCTCCAAACGGTTCACCGGTTGAGGCTACCGCTTTCTTTAAAATATCTAGTGAATTTTCTGCATTTAAAAATGTAGAATAGTGAGTTGTCCCTAAATCATCAGCATATTTTTGAGCTTGTAATGATTCATCATGTACAGCACTGTCAGAGCCCATCGAGAAAGTATTAAATTTATTCTTTTTATACTTATTAGCGAAATAGCATATTAATGAAGAATCCACTCCACCAGATAAAAATGCACCAAGCGGAACATCTGATAATAATTCATCCTTAACAGCCGAATCTAAATCACTTTCGATTTCATCTATTAAATTACTATTATTAATTTCTTCAGATACATAAGTTGGGAATTGCCAATAATTAGTGGAGTGAAGTTTTCCATTTTTATCAATAGATATTATTTCACCAGGTTGAACGGAATGTGTGTGTTTTAATATCCCAAAAGGTGAAGGTATATAATTCTGGGATAAATAGAGCTTTAAAATGGATTCATCAATAGGTTCTTTATAAAAATTTTTATGCCTTGATATTTGGTTATATTGACTCGCAAATATTAAAATATTTTCATTCCAACCATAAAAGAGAGGCTTTATTCCTGCAAAATCACGAATTAAATGGATATATTTTTCTTGATTATCATAAATTCCAATTGCGAACATTCCATCTAATTGTTGAACCGTTTTTTCAACTCCAAAATGATCAAAACAAGCGATTAATGATTCCGTGTCACCATTTCCTTTAAACTTATATTTCCCATTTGGTAAAGATTCCCTTAATTCTATGTGATTATAAATTTCACCATTAAAAACCATAATATACCTTCCTGATGAACTCTGAATTGGTTGGTTCCCATT
>CAZGBZ010000001.1:0-54024 GCA_964524135.1 uncultured bacterium | reverse complement strand
TATTTATTCAAAGCCCCTCAAATTATTGAGGGGCTTTTTTATTTAGAGCTAATCCAAATAACTTTTTATTTCGGCTTTGGCAGAAATAATGACATCATTTTCCAGATGTAAAATATTTGCAATTTTCTTCACTGTATGATGCTCTAAATAATGGAGTTCACCATCCGCATATGCAACTTCAAATACGCAGCAGATAAAATCAAGTTTGTCATCCTGGGAGAAATTTTGATTTAGCTGATTACCATAATGAAATAAGCCAGTGGAATTTTTCCATTCTTCCTGAGCATTTTGCATTAATGATTTTACAGAAGACTCATCAAGTGAGAAAAATTCTTGAAGAATTTCACCAATAGTTATTAATTCCTGGTCTTCTAAAATTTCATCTGCGTCTGCAACTGAAAGTAAAATACAGGCGGCTGCTAATCGTGTTTGAGTAGAATCTGGTTTATTTTTCATAGGTGAATTTAAATAAGGTCTAAAATAGTATTCACGATAAAATAAGTAATTATTTTAAGCCCCTTTCTGCCGTAACAGAAGAATAGGCAATTAATTGAATACCAAAATGTGTTCTAATAAATATTTACGTTTTAAATAATTGTTATATATCGTCATTTAATTCACCGAGTATGTTTTACTTTCTATTCAATTCTACTCTATCCGTAAATTTGCCCATCTGTTTTAGATTAAAATTTCAAAATGAAAATTATAAAAGTATTTCCAGATAGTTTGGGTGAAACCATTGGCATTCAACCGGGTGACCGATTATTAAAAATCAATGGTAAACGCGTACAAGATGAAATTGATTATCAATTCCGCATGACCGAAGAATTGCTCACATTAGATTTCGAAATATCCGGTCGTTTGGAAAAAGTAGAAATTGAAAAAGAGTATGATGATGATTTAGGGGTTAAGTTTGAAGAAATGAAAATCCGCAGCTGTGCAAATGATTGTGTTTTCTGTTTTGTAGATCAAAATCCACCTGAAATGAGGAAGGGAATGTATTTTCGGGATGGGGATTATCGAATGTCATATCTCCACGGTCATTACATAACTATGACAAATATGGGGCAGAATGAACTAAATCGTGTGGTTGAGCAGCGATTAACCCCTCTATATATTTCAGTACATGTGACTGATATTCAGCTGAGACAAAAACTTTTTCTCTATAAAAAGGATGATGGGCTGCTTGAAAAATTGGAATTTCTTACAAAAAATGGAATCGAATTACATACTCAAATTGTTTTAATGCCGGATTTAAATGATGGGGAATTCCTCATTAAAACGTTGGAAGATTTATATCAATTCTACCCAACTTTGAAATCCTGTACCATTGTACCCGTTGGGCTCACAGGGCATAGAAAGGGACTGACTAAAATTAAATCTGTTGATATACAATATGCTCAAAATATGTTAAATAAACTTAATAAAATGAGAAAAAAATTTCCAGGTAAAAAAGCACCTTTCCTTCTCTATTCCGATGAATGGTTCATTTTGGCAGAGCAGCCTTTTCCCCAATTATCCGATTATGGCGGTTTAGATTTAGCTGAAAATGGGGTGGGGCAGGTTCGAGAGTTCTTGACCTTATTTGAAGAAGAATCTGTTAATTTTCCCAGTGCATTAGCTTTTGAAACCAATATCACTCTGGCAACGGGGACATTAGTTTATGAAACCCTGCAAAAAGAAGTGCTACCAATATTAAATCAGATTGATAATCTCAATGTGACTCTTTTACCCATTGTTAATAATTTTTATGGTGAATCAGTTACTGTAACAGGCCTATTAACTGGAACAGATATAATTACCCAATTATCTTCCGAAAAATTGGGTGATGCTGTTTGGATGAGCCATAGAATATTAAATGATGAAGGCACATTAACCTTGGATAATTTGACCCTAGACGAAATTTCTAATGCGATTGATTGCCCCTTGCAATTAAGTAATGATAGTTTCTTAACTCTTTTAAATAATTTAACCCTTGCCTAATCCAACAATTGCAATTTTGGGTAAGCCCAATGTTGGCAAATCTACTTTATTCAACCGGCTTGTAGGGGCGGGCCATTCCATTGTATCCCCTGAGGAAGGCGTAACCAGAGATCGAATATATGGTAGATTTGATTGGTGTGGAAGAGATTATAATCTCATTGATACTGGTGGGTATATTCCTGCATCACAAGATTTAATTGAAAATCATGTTCGACTTCAAGCTGAAATTGCAGCAAATGAAGCCGATATGATTATTTTATTAGTTGATGGACGCACTCCTATTACAACATCTGATCAGTATTTAGCAGATCAAATTCAAAAATCAGAAAAACCCTATATTTTGGCAGTAAATAAAATTGATGAGCTGAAAATGGAAGATTCTGCATTAAGTTTTTATGAATTGGGATTGGGTAAATATTATACATTATCTGCCCAGAATAACCGATCTGTAGGAGATATGTTAGATGCGGTTGCTGATAAACTTCCTGAAGAAAGCTTTAAGGATGAACATGTAAAGGATTGTGTGAACCTGGCAATTGTAGGGATGCCCAATGTGGGTAAAAGTTCCCTCATGAATGGACTACTTCAAGAAGAGAAATCTATTGTCACACCCATAGCCGGGACAACCCGGGATTCAATCGATTCATTTCTCCGCTATAATAAACAAGACTTTCGTCTAATTGATACTGCCGGATTGAGAAAGAAGTCAAAAATCACCGGTGATATTGAATTTTATAGCACAGTACGTACCTTTAGGGTCATACAGGAATGCGATTTAGCAGCCGTTCTCATTGATGCAGATAAGGGCTTTAATAATCAGGATAAGGATATCATCCGGCATGTTATTGATTCGGGCAAAGGATTGATCATCGTTATCAATAAATGGGATTTGCTCGAAAAAGATACCCATACCCAAAATGAGTATTGCCAAGATATTTATGGCCAATTTCCTATGCTTGAGTATTACCCAATATTATTTATTTCAGTTGCCCATAATTTGCGTACACGGGAAGTATTAAAAACTTCATTGGAGGTGTTTAAAGAACGTCAACGGAAACTGAAAACCTCCGATGTAAACGATTTTATCAAGAAAGCCATGGCTTACCATTCCCCGCCAATTATTAAAGGTAAAAATATTACCATAAAATATGGAGCCCAAGTCCACCATTCACCACCAATATTTGCTTTATTTTCTAACCATCCTAATGATATCCCTGTTCAATATAAACGCTATTTAGAAAATAGCCTTCGTGATAAATTTGGTTTTAATGGCGTACCAATAAAAATATCATTTCGAGAAAATAAATGAAATATATAATCCTGCTTACTATTGTAAATTTATCCTTTATTTTTGCGCGTAGAGATTGCTTAGAATTAGAAAACAATAGAGGAATGTATTGTGAAGGAAGAATTGATAAAGATTCTAAGCATTATTCACCAGATAGTCTATTTTGTATCCATTTTAATATACTAGGTGGTGATTTAGATTTAACCGATTTAAATAATAACAATATTCCAGATTATATTGAAGAAGTCGGTATAATTGCCGATTCGGCCTATCATGTATTAGTTAATATAATGGGATTTAATAAGGAGCCATCTGACGAAGATGGTATTTATGATATTTATTTAAAGGACTATTCAAAAGGTATTTTTGGACATTGTTGTAAGGATTATCCATCGTTTCATAATTCACAACAAACTTCATACCTTCAAATTGATACGGATTATAATAATAATTTACCTTCCCAATTTGTAAATACCGGGTTGGAATATATGCAAATAACCCTAGTACATGAATATTTTCATGCTATACAATATGGATATAGAGGATCAGGAATTGATCCTTATTTTTATGAAATGACCTCTATGTGGATTGAGGATGTAATAGTACCTGATGGTGACGATTATTTAGATTGGCCAATTTGGAATTTAATTAATAACCCTGAAAAAGATTTTGGTACTTTAGGTCCCGGTTATGAACTTGCACTTTTTGGACACTATCTAAGTAGTTATCTAGATCCAAATGGAAAATTAAATGTATTAAATAGTACCATAATGAGAGAAATATGGACAAGATATGGCTCAAATAGTGGAACTGCATTGTCTGCAATTAAAGATGTACTTAATGGTGAAAATTACCCCTTGTTTATTGAATGCTGGGTAGATTTTATCAGTCGTAATTTATACAATGGTATATATGATGATATGGATAATCCACATTATTATTATATTGATCAGACATTGATTGATCCGATTAAAACAACAAGTACTATGTTAACAGACAGCGCTTTAATTGAATTGGATTTGGATAATAAATCAGTAGCAATTGAATCTTTCCTTATTGATAGTTTAGAATCTCTAATTACCATTGAGCATGGTGAAGAAGATTTTATAGGGAGAGTGGCAATTGTTTCAACCAATAATCCTGAATTTAATAATCTATTTTGGGGAGGTGATACCATTGTTGAAGACTCCTTTAATAATGCAAATGTTCATTTAGTTTATGGTATAGATGGACCATCAATAACGCTTCCCATTGAAATTACTGCTAATACCGTACCCCTGCCTCCGTCAAACCTTATGGCGGTAGCTGCTCAAGATAGCATCATTTTGTCCTGGAATCCATCACCCGGACCGGGTGAAGAATTATCTTATGTAATATATCGAGAAGGAGATTCGGTTGGTATATCAATTGATACTAATTTTGTAGATAAACAAAACATAGAGGTAGGTCAGTCTTATGTATATAAAATCACCTGTCGAAATGATGTAGGGGAATCGTCAGCCAGTAATATAATTTATGTGACGAGTTGGCCAGATGAAGAAAATGTATTAAGCTCCAAAATTGTGAATATATATCCCAATCCCATTAGACAGTCTCAAGAATTAATTATATTGTATGCACTTGATTCAGATTATTCAAATCCAATTGTTGATCTCATCAATGTACGAGGAGAATTAGTAAATAGCATTAATTTGTCTTCGTTTGCCCAGGGGTGGCATAGGGAAAATATTCAAAACATTCTCAGTAATAATCCTTCATCTGGAATTTATTTTATCCGTCTCAATCCTGAAAAGAGTACAGCACAAGCAGTAAAAATTACGATATTGAATTAATGGAGGAATTTACTCTTACTTCTGAATCTAAGGGTAAATACAGTGAAAAGGGTTCAACATTTTCTGCATTAGCCATTCCATCTTTTGGCATTTCTGAAGTAAAAACAAATTTACACCAATTAAAAGAACAATATCCCGATGCCAGCCATATCTGCTATGGATACCGAATAAAGGTAAATAATCAATTAGAGGAATTTGCTACAGATTCTGGGGAGCCAAAAGGTAGTGCTGGAATTCCTATATTAAATGTCTTGAAGCGATATCAATTAGTGAATGTGGTCATATTTGTCATACGTTATTTTGGTGGCAGTAAACTGGGTATCCCCGGGCTCATTAATGCCTATGGATCTGCAGCAGTACAGGCAATCGAAAATGCAACCATGAAAAAGTGGGTTATGTTAGATTATTTTTCATTTAATTATAGTTATGACCTGCAAAATAAAGTGGATTTTGTACTGAAGAAATTTAAAGTGAAAATTATCAATACCGATTTTGGTGAATCCATTCAAGTAAATTTAGAAGTAGAGGTTGAAAAAACTAAAGATTTGAGTGAAGAGTTGCGTGAAATATCAAACGGTGCTATTAAAGTATAATATCTTTTGAAGATTTGTTCAACATTCTTTCCAGCTTGTTGCCCACATCAACTTGGGAAGGGTAAGGAACTGTATCAAAAGCATCCTGCTTGTGAAAATTATCCAACAGCAATTGGCAAATAGAAAACGGCTAAATCTTAATGTATAATTAAATCTCTAAGGGGGAAAATGTATTAAGAGATTGTCACCTTGTAGGTTAGTAATGCACAGGATAATTCCTAAATCAAGATCGGATCTTGCATCCCTGCCTGTTCAAACCCCCTTGCTCTCAGGGCACAAGAATCACATTCACCGCAGGGAACATCTTCATTCTTATAGCAGCTCCAGGTGAGGTGCAGGGGAGCATTTAGGGCAATTCCTTTTTCCACAATTTCCTTTTTTGAGAGAGTGATGAGAGGAGTAATAATTTTTATTTGTGTCTCGGGTTTCGTACCCCTGTCAATTGTCTCTTCAAAGGCATCAAAAAAGGATCGCCTGCAATCAGGGTAGCCTGATGAATCTTCTTCAACAGCTCCCACATATATAGCTTTTGCTCCCAATACCTCTGCCCAACTTGTTGCTGCTGCCAAAATATTTGCATTGCGGAAAGGCACGTACGAAATCGGAATATCTTCATTCTCCAAATCTGCATTGGGAACCTCAATATTTTCATCTGTAAGACAAGATCCACCGATTTCTGATAAATGGGAAATATCCACCACTAATTTTTGGTCTACCTGGAAGTGATCGGCAATTTCATGAAATGCTTTTAACTCCCGGTACTCAGTTCGTTGTCCATAATTAATGTGCAGAAATGCTGGTATGTACCCATCGTTTATGGCAAAAGCTGCGGTAACACAGCTATCCATTCCACCGGAAATAAGTATTATTGCCTTTCTCCTTTCTCCTTTCTCCTTTCTCCTCATACTACACTCCTGTCTCTTCCGGATTCCAAATCACTTTATGCATTTGCATTTGCATTCTCACAGGTAGGTTATCAGCTAAAATCCAATCTACAATTTGCTGAGGATCAATTTTACCAAAGGTGGGAGAAAATAATAGGGTGCATAATTTGTCTAAAGAATATTCTGAAATTCTATCTTTTGCCCAATCAAAATCCTCACGGTTACCAATAACAAATTTTATTTCATCGTGGGATTGTAAATCATCCAAAATTGACCATAAATTCTTCTTTTCCATTGCGCTGGAGGGGCATTTAAAGTCCACTATTTTAATAACCTTTTTGGGTACATCAGAAATAGGGAGCGATCCGCCTGTCTCCAACATTACCTCGTAATTACTTTTCACCAATTCATTAAGTAAAATAATGCATTCTTCTTGAAAGAGGGGTTCACCACCAGTGACTTCCACCAAGTTGCAGTCCCATTGTTGGATTTCATTCATGATATGAGTAATTTGCATATCCTTACCTTCATAAAAGGCATATTCAGTGTCACAGTATGTGCAGCGGAGGTTACAATAGGTGAGGCGTATAAAAATGCAAGGTCGCCCTGCATGAGTGGACTCACCCTGAACCGAGTAATAAATCTCATTTATCTTTATTGCCATGGGGAAATTTAATCTAAGTAATTATTCCACTTTTCACTATCCCAGAGCCTTCTTTGGAAGAGGTTGTAATGAGCGAATTACATTCAACCCCTTTATTATTAAATGCTGTTACCATGGCAGATTCAATTTTTTCAGCAGTCTTTTGTGAGTTGGTAATGGCAAAAACGGTGGGACCTGAACCTGAAATAGTCATTCCATTAGCACCGGCATCCAAGGCCGCTTCTTTTGCCTCTGGAAATCCTGGGATTAGGGTTGAACGGGTTGGCTCGATTATATAATCAAATAAATTATCTTTGAGTAAACTATAATCGTTTTTACAAAAGGCGGCGGTAATGCTGGCTGTATTGGCCAGGTTTACTACAAAATCTGAAAGGGGTATATTTTCAGGGAGTATTTTTCGCGAATCTCTGGTAAGAATTTTAACCTTTGGCATGACCAAAACGAGTATAAGATCAGATATATACCCTAGTGGAGTAACTTCCAATGGATTTAGTGACCGAGTGAGGGTGGCACCTCCATAAATTGCCGGTGCAACATTATCGGCAAAGTATCCTCCACTAACAGAATACTCACCTGCCATTGCTGCCTTCAGTAACTTTTCTTTTGAAAGCGAATTTCCAAACAGGCAATTAACTGCGTTGGCTCCTCCTACCGCTGATGCAGCACTGCTTCCCAGTCCACTACCAGAGGGCATTCCTTTGGTTATTATGAGTGCCACCCCTGTGGAAATACCCATAAATTTCAGTGCTTTCTTGGCAGCAATACCCGCCGTGTTCTTATCAGGGTTAGTAGAAATGTCATGGTCAGCTTCTAAAACAGCCTCAATTATCAATTCATTTCCGGGGATTTCTTTGGCTTCAACAATATCACCTATCCCTTTAATGGCAAGCCCCAATACATCAAATCCCGGTCCAATATTTCCGATGGTTGCAGGTGCAAATACTTTTACTGATTTCATAAGTTTAATGCACCTTCCAGATTCTCTAAATTGGGAGGAATGGTATGAGTTTGGTTAGCAAATTGATTGGCCTTGTCTTTATGGTATTCTACTGAGGTATTGGAAAATTTACTGCCATGTGCGGTGAGAATAACAACTACTTCTTCGTTTTGCTTAATGATTCCACCTCTATTCAATTTCATTGCACCGGCTACTGCTACTGAACTATTAGGACATATAGATATTCCCAATCTGTCAATTTGTGCTTTCCAGTTCATTAATTCCGTTTCGGTTACGGCTTCCACCACACCGTCAAAATGCTTCAATTCACGTACCGCTTTTCCGTAGCTTACAGGATCACCAATTTGGATGGCAGATGCTTTGGTGGCTTTTGCCTTCTGTGGAATTAATTCTGTGTATCCATTTTTAAAACTTTTATAAAGTGGCGATGCTCCTTCTGTTTGGATACCCGCCAATCGAGGGAGTTTATCAATGATTCCCAATTCGTATAATTCTCGTAATCCTTTACCCAGAGCGGAGATATTGCCGGCATTCCCCACAGGAATCACAAACCAGTCCGGTACCTGCCAATTAAGTTGATGGAGTGTTTCAATTCCTATAGCTTTCTGTCCCTCAATACGTACAGAATTCATGGAATTCAGTAAGTAGATATTGTGTTTTTCTGTCAGATTCTGGACCAGTTTCATGCAGCCGTCAAAGTCTGTTTCTATTCCTATTGTTAATGCTCCAAAGGATATGGGTTGCGCCAATTGTTCCGGAGATATTTTTCCTTTTGGCAAGAGTACAATTCCCTTCATATTTGGTGTTGCACCGGCGTAGGCAGCCATAGCGGCAGACGTGTCTCCAGTAGAAGCGCAGATAACATTTTCACAGCCTAAATGATTTGCCCAGGATACTCCTGCAACCATACCCCTATCCTTGAAACTCAAGGTGGGGTTCATCCCCTCATGTTTCAACTTTAGGCTAAAAAATTGGGGAAATGTATAGGACACATCATAAAGGGGTGTATCACCTTCTTGAAGAGTTATGAGTTTGTCAAGAGGGAGAGAGGGGAATAAGATATCCTGATAACGCTTAAAAGCAACCTCCCCCAATTTGCCATCAAGTTTAACTTTCCAATCAGCGGAATTTGGAATGACCTGTTGTAAATCGTGAATAACTTCCAGCAAATCACCACAGTCACAGCGGTAACGGATTTCCTGAATATCAAACTCTTTATTGCATGAGATACATTTGAAAATGGATATGGACATTTTACTGGTTACACATTTAATGCTGTCATAAACTCATTTGTGGTCATATTTTCACAGTTGAATATCGTTTCCTTTAATTGGTGTTTTTCTGATTCGTTTAATTTATCACCTACCAAAGAATTAAACTTATTCTCTAAATCATCCATAGTCATGGGCTCTCGGGGGTCCCCTTTGGGATATTCAAGATATTCCTCGAATGTTCTGCCATCGTTTGTCGTTACTACAACTCGGGATGGTTGTTTGGCAGGAAACATTTTTTCAAATTCTTGAGAGGGTTCTCCAATTATTTTATCAATCACTTCAAAAATTCGTGGGTCTTTCAGCTTTTCATCAGAAAAAGAATCGGTGGTAATTTTCTTATCCACCATCGCAGCTGCCATGCAATAAGGAAGGGAGTGATCAGCAGTTTCACGAGATTCTGGGCGGTATTTGGTGGGGTCAAATAAAATATCATATGCTTGAGCAAAACAGGTAACTTTTACTTCTTTTATGTCTGAATATTCCAGATTATTACTGATCATGGCGTTTAGTACACAGGAGAGGTGTGTGTGTGTGAGGGCTTCTGTAGGGAAAGCCTTCATTCCGCATTCCATAATTTTATAACTGTCTCCCAACCCGCTTACCAGAGCTTCAACATCCCACGCCCAAGTTGAAACACCATCTCTTCCTTCCATATCGGTTGGTTTCATGGATTCATTTTTGGCATTCCAGCCAATAAAGGCATCCATGAATCCTTCTTTGCCCTCGAACACCTTTTCAGTACCGGAATATCCTTTCTGTGCCATGAGCGCCGCAAACACGCCGGACTGAACTGCCATAGGGTCGACTGTATTTTTCATCATAGTGAGTTTACCTGCAGTAGGGCATCCAATGGTATGGTTATGGCAGCCACTGATTCCTATGGCATGCACTATTTCATCCACCGTTAATCCTAAGAGTTTTCCAGCAACTATTGGGGATACAAATTGGGTAAGGGTGGCATGATGCCATTTTCTTTCCCGAACTCCAGGTTTGGCAAAAAGGCAGAGGCGTTGCTCAAATTCGTATGCCAAAACAATGGCAACTATGACATCTTTCATATTGGCATTCACCAGTTCTCCAGCAGCCCACGCGGCTGGTATAATATCTGAAGGATGGGAAGGGTCATCTTTCCAGTAAATATCATTAAAATCTAATGCACGCACCATGAGTGAATTAATGAGAGTAGCATTCACTGCTGGAAGTTTATCTCCAAATCCTAAAACAGTTGCCTCACCTTTTCCACCCATTTCCATGTAAATATCACGGATGATGTTCAAGTCTTTTGTATGATATCCGCCATAGGCACAACCAATGGAGTCATACATATAGCGTTTTACCTCATGAACCACTTCTTCTGGGAGGTCTTCATATTTAAGTCCAACTGAATATTCAGCCATTTGTCTTGCGATAGATTTTTCCATTTTATTCTCCTTTTTTAACCACAGATTACACAGATGACACAGAAAATACTAATTAACGAATCTCTCATATTGAAGAGAAACTGCACCAAAATTGATTAATAGCCCAATCTCTAATTTCGTAACCTTTAGATAATTAATAATTTGAGCTTTATCTATGTCTGTAATTTGTTTAATAGCTTTCAATTCTATAATTATCTTTTTATCAGCCAATAAATCACATACAAACTAATTAATCTTTTTCCCTTTATATATGACTGGGAATTCAACTTGGGTAGCAAATGGTATTCCAGCTTTTTCTAATTCGACACATAATGCAGCTTCATATACAGATTCTAATAAACCCGTTCCCAAAACCTTGTGAACTTCCATTGCACAACCGATAATTTTATAGGTTAATTCCTTATGTTTAAACTCTTTCAATTAATCTGAGTAATCTGTGAAATCTGTGGTTCAGTTTAGTTTTGCAATAATTGCATCGGCCATTTGAGATGTTGAAGCGGCTCCTTTTTCAACCACATCAGCTCGTCCACTCATTTTTGCCATGTCGTAAGTTTTTACTTTTCCATCAGACACCACCTCTGCCACAGCTTTTCTAATTTTTGTGGCTGTACTTTGTTCATCAATAAAGTCCAACATCATACAGGCAGATTCAACCATCGCTATGGGGTTTACAATGGAAACAGGGTAGTCTGCATATTTAGGGGCACTTCCATGGGTGGGTTCGAAAACGCCAATGCCGGTTTCAGGATTATACTGGGCAGAGCAGGCAAATCCAAGTCCACCAATGAGCCCCGCAAAGCCGTCAGAGACGATATCTCCGAACATGTTACCAGCTACAATTACACCATAATTTTCAGGATTCTTGGTAAGCCACATCATTTGGGCATCAATATTAGTATTCCACAGTTCAATTTCAGAAAAGTCAGCCTTTTGAATTTCCTGTGCCATTTTGTACATCATTCCTGAGGTTTCCCGTATGACATTTGGTTTTTCACAGACAGTAACCGATTTATACCCATATTTTCTTGCATGATTAAAGGCTGCCCTTAAAATTCGTTCGGTACACTTTTTGGTAAAAATTCGTGTAGAAACCGACACTTCATCAACAGGAGTATCTCCAAAATTTTGTTTAAACTTCGGATGGGTCATAAGAGCTTCATACACTTGCTCTGGCGGATTACTCCACTCCACTCCGCCATAGAGACCTTCCGTATTCTGCCGGAAAATCGCCACATCCACTTCAGGCTCATCAATAGTATCATTTGCACCTCTACGAATAAAATTTAGCGGATTCCCTTTGTAAGTTCGACATGGTCGGAGACAAATATCCAATCCAAAATGTTGACGAAGTCCCACAATGGGACTTGAATACACCAGCTCCTTTTCTTGAAGTTCAGGTGAGAGTTCATCAAAGGCATCATCCTTGGGTTTAGAGGTAATGGCACCAAATAATCCGATTTTATGTTTAGCAATGAGATCAAGAGTGCGCTGGGGGAGGGGATTCCCCTCACTTCTCCAAAATTCCCAGCCAATATCACCTTCTACATAATGGGCTTCAAATCCAGCCGCATCCAATACTCTGATGGCTTCATCTAACACTACCTTGCCAATGCCATCTCCCGGCATTTTAACGATTGTTCTGTTCATTTTTATTTCCTTATTTAACCGCAAATTACACGAATTTCAAAAATTATCCATTATAATATTTTGTTTAACATTGTTCTTCGTGTAACTCGCGAAATTCGTGGTTTATTTTTTAATCCTTTCCTTTACCCAGTTTTCCAAACCCTTGGTAAGTATGAGTTCTTGGGCAGCAGTACCAACCGGACTTATTGGATACTTCTTTTCCCCAATAATTATGTTGCAATTTTTGAAATCTACCTGCAAGTTCCACCCAGTTTTAACAGATAATTTAGTTTTTCCAAATTCTGTTTTTAGATCAGCTAATAATTCAGGAGTTTCTATTACAAGAAATCCATTATTGATGGCATTTCGTTTATAAGTTTGACTGAACGAACCAGCCATTACCATTTGGATTCCACGGTACATGAGGCAGGTAGCCGCTTGTTCTCTAGATGATCCCGTACCGAAATTAAATCCACCCACAATAATATCACCCTTTTCTACTATTTTTCCAAATTCAGGGTCATAATTTTCCATCAACACTTCAGCCATTTGCTCTGGGGTAAAGTCATCTATATAGGTATATTTACCGGGATAAATTCCGTCAGTATTCAAATTATCCTGGTGGCAGAAAATAATTTCACCCTCCAATTTTTCAGGGAAACCATCCAACAGGGAAACGCTGCTCTCTCCGGTTTCAGGTTTATCATTTACCGTAATATGTCCTTCTGGTACAACACTATCCCAATCAAAGGGAGGCACTATTTTCCCCGCAATGGCAGATGCTGCAACAACGGATGGCGAAGCCAGATATGCCTCAGCAGAAGGATCACCCATTCTACCTTTAAAATTCCGATTGGTAGCTGAAATACCCACTTCTCCAGGTCCCAGCAATCCCACACCCAGACCAATACACGGTCCACAACCAGGTGGAAGGGGAGTTGCACCAGCGTCCACCAGTGCTTGCCAATCACCTCTTGAATTGCTTTCAGCCTGTACCTCGCTGGATGCCGCTGCAATATAAAACTCAACATGTGGTGCAATCTGCTTGCCTCTAATAGTTTTGGCAGCTTCAGCCAGATCTTCAACCCGGCTATTTACACAACTAACTAAATATGCTTTATTTATTTTAATATTTTGAGTAAATGCATCGTTCACACTGGTCATAGTTTTAACATTATGGGGACCAGAAATGTGTGGAGACACTGTAGAAAGGTTTAGTTGAATTACCTTAGTGTAAAACGCATCTATATCAGCTTTAAGTGTATTAGTTGTTAAGATATTAATGGTATCCTTATTTATTCTAGGGTGAATACCATTTTCACCATCTTTATCTGAAGGTACCCCTTCTAATCCACGCTCACTAATAATTTGTGCTCTATTATTTAGCCAATCTATTGTGACTTCATCAATGGGAAAAACACCTGCCAGCGCACCCCATTCGGTGGTCATGTTAGCGATTGAAAGTCGTTCATCAACACTTAAATTGGAAACACCTTCTCCTGTAAACTCAAGCACATGATTTAATATTTCATCATTATTGAACAAGCCACAGAGAGTAATGATGACATCTTTGCCGGTAACCCCTTTTTGCAGGTTTCCAGTTAATTCAACCTTGGTAATGGGCGGGACCTGCCACCAAGTACGGCATGTTGCCCATAAAGCGGCGGCATCGGTTCGTACAACGGGCGTTCCCAGGCATCCCAGTCCGCCGTACATATTGGAATGGCTATCAGAAGCAACCACCATGGTTCCTGGCCAAGCATAGCCTTCTTCGCACATTATTTGATGACCAATACCTCTGCCAGCAGGAAAGAAATCCACACCCATCTCTTTTCCAAATGCTTCAATCCCAGAATATTTCTTCAAATTGGTCTCAGAGGTATCCTGAACATTATGATCCAGTGTAAACACCGGTTGTCGGGGGTTCGCCATTTTGCTGGCACCAATGGCTTTGAATTTTCCCATGACTGCCCCTGTGTTATCGTGGGTCATTACATGTGCAGGCTGGATGGATATAAAATCACCAGATTTTACTATCTGTCCGGGTTCTAATCCTACTGCATGTTTCTGTACTATTTTTTCAATAAGAGTCTGATTCATAATTTTTATTAACCACGAATTACGCGAATTTTCACGAAATTGTTTATTTTAGTTTTGTGTATTTTGCGCATTTTGCGGCTCACGCCTTAAAAGGTTCGAATGATACAAAGTCCGCATGATGTACGATTATTGATTCAACCGTTCGTTTGCCCAGGTCGCCTTCTTTAGAATGGGTGCCGATAATATGTTGAACTTCTGGTGGCAATCCAAACCTTGCTGCAATAGCCACTCCACTAAAAGGATGCCGTACTACCTTGCCGTATTCACTGGTACCTAACTTACCATCTACAATTTCGTATTCTAGCAATTTACCCACATCAATGAGAATGGCTCCAGAAATCATTATATCCATGTCAACCTTAATTTCCTTTCCAAAATTATCTACCATGGTTTTGGCAATATCAACCGCTAACTGTACACAGGTTCGTTTATGATTCATAAAGGAAACACTACAATCCTTGATAAGTAGTGAAAACGGAATTTCTTCCAAATCTTTTGGTTCCAATGGGCTGTTTTCAATGGCATACACCCATGCATCCAAAGTTTTTGATCGTAAATCATCATCTTTTATCCAGTTTATTTCAGGCCAAATTTCTAATACTTTTTCTTTCATAGTCTCCTTTCTTAATCGCGAATCATCCAAATTTCACGAATTTATTAATTAGTGGGTAGTTTCAAATTCTTTTCTTGCAGTTTCTGAATTCAATATTAAATAGGGTATTAGAGTTAAAATAAAAGTGACTATTGAAGTCAAATAAAATCCAACAATTGAACCGGATTCAGAACTAAAAGGTATTCCACCAAATCTAATAATAGAGGACTCAGGCAACCCCCATATTGTTACAAAAACTACACTCAAAATAATCAACCCCATAACCAACTTATTAAATGAAATCAATCCAGTTCTCCATTTTGGATTATATTGAAATAATTTCCGCCCAGCCCAAATAAATAGAATGAAAGATAGATCTATATAGGTAGATTCCTTATTCGTAAAAAAATTGACAATTTCAAAATAACTACCAAGAATTAATCCTAATTGAATAGCTCCTATTATATAAAAATAGGTACCAACAATTTTACCAGTATTTTTCATGTTTATTCTCCATTTTTATTGGTAGTTCACTTTAAAAATCGAATCTAACACAGTTCCATCTACCCATTTGACCACACCCACAACTTCTTCAGTAAAAATTGGTTTATCCAAGGGAGCACCTACTAAATCGTCAACTTCTTCTTTAATCTCTTCGATCCTACGAATGGGTAGCCCACAACGCTTGGTGGCCTTGATAAGATCTTTCCGTTTGGGGTTAATGGCAATCCCTCGTTCTGTTACGATCACATCAATAAGTTCTCCTGGACCAACCAAGGTTGTTACCTGATCCACAATAATGGGAATACGATTTCTGAAAGATGGAATAGGCAAAATGGTGCATTTACTTGTAAGGCAATTCTGCCAGCCGCCAATACCGTGGAGCATTTGTCCATCAGAATGGGTTACTACATTGGCATTAAAATTTACATCCACTTCTGTTGCACCCAATACTACTGCATCCAGCATTGATGCAAAATTTCCTTTTCCATGCCAATTATAACTGGTAAAGGGGGAAGTATTTACATGGCCGAAATTTTCCCGCATGGAGCGAACGCCTTCTAAGTCAAAAGTTTGTCCATCTAAAATATAATCGGTGAGTCCTTCTTCCAGCATTTCAACTAAATATTTGGTAGATCCTCCTCTAATGAATCGAGCTTTGATATTAGCATCAATCATCATCTCTTTCAAGTAAATTGCAAAAGCTAATGCCGTCCCGCCCGCGCCAGCCTGGAAACTGAATCCCTCTTTCATTATTCCCGCAGCTTTAACAAATTTAGCTGTGAGTTCAGCAATATAAAGGCGGTCAGGGGATTTGGTAAGTTTGGTTGTTCCTGACACAATTTTCTCCGGGTCACCAATCTTGTCCATCACCACCACATAGTCCACATTATTGCCTTGAATCTGCCAGGGGATACAGGGGAAGTCCACTAAATTATCCGTAACCACTATCACCTTGTCAGCGTAAAGAGAATCTACCAGTCCAAAGCCCAGCAAACCACAGGCAGAGGGACCTCTGTCTCCTGTGCAGTTGCCAAAGGGATCAGCAGTGGGGGCAGCAATGATGGCCACGTCAATATGGACTTCTCCATCCTGTACAGCCTGCCATCTGCCACCATGAGAGCGAAGAACAGCCAACCCGTTCATTTTACCATCGGAGGCATATTTTCCAAGTGGACCATTCATTGATCCTTCAATGTGACTTATAACGCCGCTTTCCATGTGGTTAATCATGGGTTTATGGCAGGGAAATGAGGCAGAGGGAAACCAGCGCAGATTCTTTTTACCAGATTTGGCAAGAATATCAAAAACTTCATTCATTACTAAATCACCATTTCTGAAGTGATGATGGTTGGAAATGGTCATACCATTTTTAATGTTACATTTTTCTAAAGCTTCCTTTAAAGAAGATACCACTTTATTGCCTGAAGATGGAAATTCCTGACATACTCGGATTGGGGGAGCTGCTTTAACTCCCTTGGGTGAGTGTTTGCCTACGCCTTTAAAGGGAATGGATTTTACTCCGTTCACCATTTCTGGCACCAATCGCCCAGATTTGTTTTTAAGTAATTTCAATTTCAGTCCCATTTTTAATTAACCGCGA
This sequence comes from uncultured bacterium, assembly GCA_964524135.1. Lineage (GTDB taxonomy): Bacteria > Fidelibacterota > Marinisomatia > SCGC-AAA003-L08 > D37C17 > D37C17. Next base: position 36,705 of record CAZGBZ010000001.1, on the reverse strand, counting down.
ATTACACGAATTGCGCTAATTATTGGATTTTGTTTGATTTTTCAAGATTATGTCTCGCACATAAAATTCTGACATTTCTTACAGTTACACTTGATCCTCCCTTGGAATAGGGTAAATCATGGTCAAAATGTAATTCGTCTGATTTTCCACAAATCACACATTGACCTTTGTCCCTTGCCCAAACTTTCTTCTTTATTTCACTGGGAATGATTCTTGTTCTTGGTCTAATTATTTTTTTCATCAAATCTGAAGTATCAAATTCAAAGTCAGCTTCCCGTAAAATAAATCTAAAAACCCTTCTGTTATTACTCTTAACAGTTTTGTAATCAATTAGATTGAAAAATCCCTTATCACTCCATATTCCGGGCAGCAGTTTTTCGTAAACCCTTACAGTTTCAACATTTTGTTTGCCATTTAAGTAATTTTCCACAGCGTTGACAAACTTACCATTTTGAGTGAATTGTCCTGTTTTTGTTTTAATAGGTTGATCAACACTTTTAGGATTGAAATCTACACCTGTTTTTGGCAGGTCGTGTCCTTCATATTCAATTGTAATACCATCTTTAGCTATACAATCTTTGTAAGGTGCATTTTTTCTTTGAGACATCAATATTACAGAATAGATTTTATTTATTTTATAGTTCATTCCCCGTTGAAGAGTCTGTACACTTTCCAAATCACACATTTCACGGTAACTTATTATTTGGTCTCTCATTTTTCGTGTAAATTGGTGAAATTCGTGGTTATATTCATTTCTTCCAATTTTTCTTGAGTAATTTATTTGCTATTGCCAAATCAACTGTTTGGAGAGCCCGTTTTACTACAGGTGGATCAATCATTTTACTCCCAAGTGACACCACGCCTAACCCTTTTTTCTCTGCTTTATCAAAAGCAAGCACAATCTTTTTGGCTTTTTCAATTTCAAATTGAGATGGTGCAAATTCTTCATGAATAGGTTTAATTTGCCGGGGGTGTATGCACCCTTTACCATCAAACCCTAACTCTTTGGCTTCTTGAACTGAGGCTCTCAAACCTTTCTCATCACTTACATCACTGAAAACGGTGTCAATAGCTTGAATGCTGGTTGATCGGGCAGCATTTACTACTTGGCTACGGGCAAATAATGACTCCCGTCCCTGATTCGTCCGTTGTACACCAATATCGGCAGTATAATCTTCTAGTCCAATGGCTAAAGCCACATTATTTTTACTGGCTTGGGCTATTTCCAGTGAGTTTAATATTCCTTTAGCACTTTCCAGAATGGGCATGAGATACACCGGTTCTTTCCGACCGCATTTTTCACAAATATTATTAATCTTATCATCAACTGCTTTTAGCTGTTTGGCATTTTCCACCTTAGGAACCAATATGAGGTGAACATTGTGAGGAATGACGGCTTCCAAATCCTTTAATCCCAGTTTTCCCTGATTAATGCGAACCATTCTTTCAGCACCGAAAAAGTCCAGTGTGCGTAGTGCATTTCGTACAATTAAGCGGGCAGCATCTTTTTCAGATGAAGCAACAGAATCCTCCAAATCGAGAATAATTGCATCCGGCTGGTGGATACCCGCATTGAGCATGAGTTTTGCTTGTATTCCTGGCAAATATAAACGGCTGCGACGGAACCTATCCCGTTTGGATTTATAGCATGATTGATTCTTCATTGGAGGCAGGGATTCATTGGTTAATCCGGGGTGAGGCGCTTTTACTACTGCTTCAATTCTAGCCTGCAAAACAAAATACTGTCCACCATTATCAATTACAGAAAGTTTTCCATGTTTTATTTCCAGGTTAGTAAGTGTCTTTTGAGTAGTACTTTCTAATTTCGAAAGATGAAGAACCTTTGTTTTAGATTGGATATCAATTTTTATTCCACCTGAATTGGCAGGTGTGAATTCTACATAAAAATCTGATTTAGCTGTTGGATTTCCGCTGGAATAATTCGTCTTAGGCATTGATATATTGATAAATTATTAAATAATAATAAAATGTAAGATGGGAAAGTTAATGTATTATGATTGCATTGACCTTACAATTTTTCAGATGAAAATAAATATGATTTTTATTTTATTTAGTTTTAATCATTGAGTAAACTACGGGGTCAATCAAGGTATTAAATGGAGTAAAATATGAATTATTTTTCGATTATTTATTATAGTATTTTAATGGTATCATTGTCTTTTATGGGAGAACATCCTGAACACCCAGAACATCCAAGTAAAAAGACTGCGGAAGTTTCTGCACAGGCTGTTGGGAAAGCTGTTGCCGAGTTTATTGCCAGTGATGCAAAATTAAAAGGCGGTAAGTTCATGGTTTATGATGCATCAGCTAATGAAGTATTGCAGCTGGATCTTCTTAAAATTCACATGGATCGTCTAACGGGATTAGGAAATGATACCTATTTTGCATGCGCTGATTTTCAGGCTTCAAATGGGAAGGTCTATGACCTTGATATTTTCATGAATGGCAAATCGACCGATGACCTGTCTGTGACGGAAATTTCTGTTCATAAAGAGGAAGGTGCTGAACGTTATGGCTGGCAGGAAAAAAGAGGAGTATGGGTAAAAGTAAATTAGTAACTAATTAAATATAATAAGCTGGCAGTGATTTTTCGAACCCCAACTGTTTTAGGTGGATTTCGAAAAATATCTTTCGTAAAGTCCCCGGGTGAATCCATTCCCCTGACTGTAAATCAGAATGGAGGTGAGCAGAATACTAAATAAAATCACCATATAAACTACCGCTCTAATTTCAATAAATGTTTCTTCGATTCCTGTCGGAAGGCTCATGTGCATGGGGACTTCCGCCAGTACTGCGGCTGCCAGCCCTTTTGGAATGATAAACGATATCATGGCAGCTTCACTGTTAGATGTCTCTTTAGAAATGAGTAAGCGGCTTAGGAGCAATCGTCCTCCATAGATGAGAAGTGTCAGCAAGATTCCCATAAACAGAATCTTGAAATTCCCAAATTGAATGGACATCCCCAGAAAAATAAAAAAGAAGGTTTTTACCAGAAATATGACTTCAGAAAATAGTGTTTTCTCAATACTTGTAAATTCCGTTAAATGGTCAGCACCGAACTTCTGTACAATATTGAGAGGTATCTTTTTTGAATTTGCCAATACCACTCCAAAGATCAGTACTGAAATGGGACCGCTATAACCCAGAATTTCAGATAATCCATACAGAAAAAATATAAATGCCAATGAGGTGAAGATGGTATTGGGGAATTTGCGAATTTTTTCTAAAATTGTTGACCATATTACCGCACCAGCAAATCCAACAACCAAGGACATTGCCATTGTGGCAATCAGATTGGTACCGATAAATTCCATGATGGTTTTATGTCCCGCCTGAAATGTTTTTAGAATTCCCAAAGCAATGATAATGCTGAGAACATCCGTAATGGCGGATTCAACAACCAAGGTTGATTTTGTGTTTTCGGAAAGACCTAACATACGAACGATGGGAACCACGACTGCTGGAGATATGCTCCCTAAAACAACACCAATAAACAGAGCTGGCATTATGTCCATGCCCAATATGTAAAGTGCTACTCCGGCGGTTAAAAGTACTGTGAAAATAAAAGTAGCCAAGGTGAGGACAACACAGTCCTTCAGGGATGTTCTTAGGGTATCCAGGGTTAAATGGCTTCCTCCTTCAAACAGCATGAGCACTAAAGCCACCGCACTGAGAAGTGGACCCACATAACCAAAATCATCAGGAGCGAGTATGCCAAACATGGGGCCAATGAGTATCCCGATAATAATCAGGGGCAGCACATCTGGCACGCGGGTACGTTCAAATAATGCCGTGAAAAAATGGGCTGCAAATATAATCAGCCCAATAGAGAATACAAAAGTAGAAATGGTTTCCATTAAATCTATTATTCGTGAATTATTAAGTGTTACGGTATTTCAATTTAAAACAGATAAATATTATGAATTCAATAATTACATGTTAAATTTAAACATTATGTTTATTTTCCAATGCACCCCTGCTCATATAGGTTGACCATAGCGCTATAATGAGAGAGGGAATATAAGCTGCTCCAAAAAGAATTTTGAAAAATTGGGGATTCAATAATCCCAGTAAAACAAAAAGTAGGAATAAAACAGATTCAATATTTTTCCAGTTATTCAGATAGGAAACGATCCACGATAATCGATTTGGATTTTGAAGATGTTTTTGAATGAGGAACCAAGCATACCAGCGGAAACAGAAGAATTCTAATACTAGCATGCTCCTATGAAACCATTCAGGCGCTGACCAAATTTTCCACAAATTGAAAGGCGCAATGGGCAGGGGCCAGAGAAAGTGGATTTCACGAAACCAGAAAAAGGTGTCTATTACAATATGGGTTATCATTCCCAGTACCAACCCCTTTCCAACTGATTTCATTGTGGAATTATTTTTCCATTCTCCCCAAATTGCAAATAGAAGGTAAATTAAAATCAGGGTGAAAAAGCTGTGAGAGAATGTACGGTGAAAAATCTGCTCTGCCTGATGGATAGGGTAAAATAGTGAACCGATTGCAACGGCAATTACATCTAAGTCTGGTAAAATTGCTCCAAATATTATTGCCGGAATAAGTCTCGAATTAGGAGGGAGAAATCGTTGAAACTGATTACCAACAGCGGCATGTATTCCAGCTTGGGGCATATTAATTTAGTACTCTGGCGATGTTTATAAGTTTGAAAATAAGAGGTATTATATCCAATAAAATATGTAATTATGTAATACGTAATTACATTCTAACTTACGTTCTATTTGATATTTACGTTTTAAATAATTATTATAAATTTGGTATCAATTTACATATTCATTGGTTATTTGAGCGAAATCATTTTTCAGGGTTGAAAATTAAAGAGTAAATTTGAAGCCCGGAATAATAGGAAAAATAACTAGAATAATATTATGAATGAAATTTACAGAAAGCAATCTTTACGTATGTTGTCGTACGGCGTATATGTTCTCTCCTCTATGAATGAAGATGAATATTGTGTCTCAACCGTTACCTGGGTAAGCCAGGCATCCTTTGACCCGCCGCTGATTTCAGTCTGCATTAAACGGGGAAGCGCCTCCTATGAAATTGTCAAAAAGAGAGGTGAATTTATTCTTCATCTATTAGGAGAAAACCAAACAGATTTAGCTTCCTCATTTTTTAAATCCACTTTGTTAGAAGATGGAAAATTAAATGGACATGAATTTAGATTACATAATGAATTACCTCTAATTGAGGGTGTTCCTGCTTATCTCCAATGCAAAGTGATGGAGGTATTAGAGAAGGGAGACCATCCACTGTTTTTAGCAGAAGTGGTTGATGCGGTAGTTAATAATGATTCTAATCCCCTGGAATTAAGAAAAACTGGCTGGACCTATGGCGGTTGAAACTACTCTAAAAATAAATGAACTAAAAGTTCATCTGGATACCCTGTTCAATTTTGCTTCCCAAGTTCCATATAGTCAAAAACATCTTATACCGGTTGTTCAAGCTGGAAAATCATTAATTGGGATCAATCCTAATATTCCCCCTAAAAACTTATTGAAATGGCTGGAAAGGTACGTGAAAGAATTTTCCTTAGAAAAGAAGGAGGATTATAAAAATATAAAGCGTGAAGCACCTGAAGTAATTGAAATATCAAAATTAGGAGATTTTGTCAATTCTAATAATAAATCGAAAGCTTTCGAATATCTCAATTATTTAATTCAAGTTGCTAATCAGGAATATATTTCTGAATATTTATTGGAACTTGCCACGTTAAAATCACCTTTTCAGTTTTTATTTTGCTGGCATATATTTAAAACTATAAGACATACTGAAAATGAAAACCAATTTTCATTAATTAAATTGGGAATCTCTTGCCTTATGGATAGAAAACAGAATAAAAAAACTTATCAATTTGAATTGATTTGTTATCAAAATCAAATTCTCAATGCTGAGATGCTGCGGTCACATAAAATCATTCCCTCGCTAATAGAATTGGTGGAATCTGCAAAGCTGGGATTATCAGAAGATGGTTATAATTTTATTCCTCAAAGTTTAGTTGATTTAATTCAGGAAAAAGGAGAAATGGGGGTATGGACATTTTTATCTGAATTGCCTATGGAAGAATTTTATCCTGAATTAATATTACGATTGGATGCGGTGAGAGCTGCTGTTAGATATCCAGCTAAACAAAATGACTGGTTTATGGAAAAAATAATCAATTCTCACATAAAAACAGCATGCTAAACCATATTGGAAAATGGAAAATATTTCCATTAGAAACTGGTGATTTTCGTTTAGATGGTGGTGCCATGATGGGATCGGTACCCAAGGTGCTTTGGGAGAAAACAAATCCTGCTGATGAATTAAACCGTATTGATTTAGCTCTTCGATGCCTTTTATTAGATGACGGCGAAAATATAGTTCTTATAGAAACTGGAATGGGAGATAAGCTTACAGAAAAATTTGCAAATATGTTTCATGTACAGCAGTCCAATCATCCATTAAGAGAACGGTTAGGTGAAATTGGGTATAAAATGGAGGATATCACACATATGATACTTACTCATCTCCATTTTGATCATTCTGGTGGTGCAATCATTTTGGATGAGAATGACAATTTAGTCCCAGCTTTTCCAAATGCAGTTTATTATGTGTCGGACACCAACTGGGAGGCAGGAATGAATCCAAGTCCAAGAGACAGTGCCAGTTATCTGGATTTTAATTATGCTCCTCTTGAAAAAGCAGGGGTGTTGGAATTGGTTTCTGATAATTCATTAATAATCGATGGGATCTCAACTATTTCTGTAAACGGACATACTACTGGGCAGCAATTAATCAAGATAGACAGCGAAGGGGATACGCTTATATTTTGTTCTGATTTAATTCCATTACGATCTCATATCAAGCTCCCTTGGATTATGGGCTATGATTTAAATGCTGTTCTTACTTTGGAAGAAAAGACAATATTTCTAAAAGAAGCAGCAGATAATAATTGGTGGCTTTGGTTTTATCATGACCCTAAAACTATAGCAGTAAAAATAAAGCAAGGGAAAAAATATTATGATGTGGTGGATGAAGTGTTGAGGGATTTTGACTAAAGAAGACCAATTATTTAATCAGGGTATAACTGCATTCAATAATAGACAGTTTTATGATGCCCACGAATATTGGGAGGAATTATGGCTTAATTATAAATTAGATGATGCGAAATTCATTCAGGGATTAATACAGTTGGCAGTAAGTTATTTCCATTTTTTTAATAAAAATTTAAATGGCGCCAGAAGCATGATGAAAAAATGTCTCACTAAATTTGAACCCTATGAAAATGAAAGAGGGATGGATATTCAGAGTCTGAAAAAGCAAATATTTACGGTGCAGAATTATTTTAATAAAATTATTGATACGTCAGTTATTACTGATAGTTATATTATAACACTTAAAGTATCACATAAATAAAATGACGATTTTCGTATGGATGGAAGATTGGCAAATGAGTGCCCGCCTTGCCAAGCTTTCTACCACCTACTCCTATCAGCTCATTTTCTGTGAAAGCCTTGTAGAATTGCCAAAACCTGAGGATCAAATTTTGATAATTGTTGATTTGAGAGATATTAATGAAAAAGATTTGAAGCAGATTCAAGATTTACAAAATAATAACAGTTTTTTTATTTTAGGTTACACTCAAACAATTGATGGAGGTCAGGTAAAATATTTTAAAGCATTTGGATGTGATATGGTCTTAAGACGCAATAAATTGCTAAAAAATTTAGAATCAATATTGAAAAAAATTAATAATGCCGGGTGAATCTCTAACTAAAAAGAAAATTCGAATGGAAAATATTGTTTCCAATTTGAAAAAGGAATATCCTGACTCAAAATGTTCTCTTCAATACGAATCCCCTTTTCAATTATTGACCGCTACAATTTTATCTGCCCAATGTACCGATGAACGAGTGAATAAGGTGACAAAGGGATTATTTGCTAAATTTCCAACTCCTAAAGATTTTGTGAATCTCCCTTTAGAAACTATCAAGAAAGAGATTTATAGTACTGGATTTTACAATAATAAAGCAAAATCTATTAAGGCAATGGCAGAGTCTGTTGTAAATGACCATGCTGGCAATTTACCCAGCACTCTGGATGAGATGGTAAAACTTCCAGGAGTAGGGCGAAAAACAGCCAATGTAGTATTGGGTAATATTCAGGGCATCCCTTCTATCGTGGTAGATACGCATGTTACCCGTATAACGAATCTATTAAAATTTGTAAAAACTAAAAATGCAGTAAAAATAGAATCTGAATTATCAAAATTAATAAATAAAAATGACTGGACACTTTTCGCACATCTTCTCATAGACCATGGAAGAGCGGTATGCATTGCAAATAGACCAAAATGTAATATTTGTGTGATATCCAATTGGTGCCCATCAAAATTAGGAGAAACTAAAAATGGATCAATTATTCAGTAAAACCGAGCTATACCTTGCATTGCAGTCCTGTGGATTGGGTGTAATTGTAGGCGTTATTTTTGCCATCTTTGGCTTAAAACCTCCGTCTCCAGATAATATAATCGGAATAATGGGGATTGTGGGAATATTTCTTGGGTGGGTGATAATGGGCTATTATTTCAAGTAAAATTCAACAAACTCTCATTGGCTAAATTCATATAGAACCTGTAAATTTTATATTCTGTTAATATTTGCAGAATACAATTAAAAACACAGATTTCACCAAGAATTATTGACATGCCATATATAACTAAACAATATAAATTCTGTGCTGCCCATCGTTATTGGAATAACCGCTGGAATGAAGCAGAAAATTATGAAATATTTGGTGACGATATTTATTTACATGGTCATAATTATAGTTTAGATATAACCATTTCAGGGGAAATAAATAATGATTCAGGATTTATTGTTAATTTACAAAAGTTAAACAAAATTGTTCATGAAAATGTGATTTCAATAATGGATCATAGCCAAATTGAAAAAGATATTGACTGGTTTGAAAATCGTCAGCCTTCTACGGAAAATATGGTGATTTTTATTTGGAAAAAGTTGGCTGATCAAATTCCATTACCTGCCAAACTACATTCAATAAAACTACAGGAAACTCCAACTATTTCAACAAAATATTACGGACCAAAACCATAATGACCAAAAACAATGCATCAAAAATCGAAAGACTGATAGAAGATTTACTAATAGAAATTGGGGAAGACCCCAAAAGAGAAGGATTAGTAAAAACTCCTGAACGGGTTGCAAAAGCTTGGCAATTCTTAGCTAATGGATATAAGCAAAATTTGGAATCCGTCATTAACGATGCTGTATTTACTGAAGAATATGATGAAATGGTTACCGTTAAGGATATTGATTTCTTCAGCCTATGTGAACACCATTTGCTTCCATTTTTTGGAAAGGCTCATGTGTCATATATCCCCAATGGAAAAATTATTGGACTTTCCAAAATTCCTCGAATAGTTGACATGTTTGGACGAAGACTTCAAGTTCAGGAAAGGATGACCCACCAAATTGCCGACACTTTAAATGAGGTTTTATCACCTAAAGGAGTTGCAGTAGTATTGGAAGGGCAACATATGTGTATGCAAATGAGAGGAGTAGAAAAACAAAATTCCTACGCCACTACCTCCTCAATGATTGGGCAATTCAGAAAAGATTCCAAAACCCGGGATGAATTTTTAAAAATAATTTCGTTGAGGAAGTGAAGACGGAAATTAGAAACTTAAAAGTTGAAAGCAATAATAAAATTTAATCTAAATTTGTACCATTTTAATTATTCAAACTTAAATCTTCAATTGTGAAACACGATTTAATCATAATAGGCGGCGGACCCGGTGGCTATGTAGCTGCTATTCGAGCTGCTCAATTAGGAAAGAAGGTGGCTATTGTAGAAGCAAATCACTTAGGGGGAATCTGTCTTAATTGGGGCTGTATTCCTACAAAAGCGCTTCTGAAAAATGCAGAAGTATTTGAACTTGTAAAAAATGCAAAGAAATATGGGATCGAATCAGGAGACGTTACCGTTAATTGGGAGAAAATGATAAAGAGATCTCGGGATGTGGCAAAGCGGCTTTCCAAGGGGATTGAATTTCTCATTAAGAAAAATAAAATTGACTATATTCCTGCTCGTGGAAAACTGTTAGGGAATGGTAAGGTCGAAACCACTGATGAGGATGGGAAAATATCTGAACTTTCGGCTGACAATATCATAATTGCCACCGGGGCGCGAGCCAAATATTTTCCAGGGATGGAGCCAGATAGCAAACAGATAATTACCTATAAAGAGGCTATGATTCCCGAAAAGCAGCCCAAGTCACTGGTTATTATTGGAGCCGGTGCCATTGGAGTAGAGTTTGCCCACTTTTACCAGACTTTTGGAACAGAGGTAACCCTTATCGAAGCCCTCCCCTATATACTGCCAGTGGAAGATGAGGATATTTCTGTAGAACTAGGAAAATTATTTAAAAAACGTAAAATGAATATTCTCACCAATACCATGGTAGATAAAATTGAAAAAATAAAATCTAAGGTGAAAGTTCACTTAAAGGGTGGTGATATCATAGAAGCTGAAAAAGCCCTCATTGCTGTAGGCGTTCAGGGCAATATTGAAGACTTGGGAATTGAAGATTGCAGCATTGCGGTTGACAAAGGCTGGATAAAGGTCAATGAATACCTGCAGACCTCTCAGCCCAATGTGTATGCCATCGGTGATGCGGCAGGTCCCCCTTGGCTGGCGCATAAAGCTTCAACTGAAGGCATCATAGCTGCTGAGCATATAGCCGGACTGAATCCGGAGCCCATGAAATATGATAATATCCCCGGTTGCACCTATTGCCATCCGGAAGTGGCGTCAGTGGGACTTACTGAAAAAGCAGCCAAAGAAAAGGGCTACGAAGTTAAAATTGGTAAATTCCCTTTTAGGGGATTGGGAAAATCCATGGCTGTAGGAGACACCGATGGATTTGTAAAAGTTATCTACGATGCCAAATATGGGGAAATGCTGGGGTGCCATATCATTGGGGCAGAAGCCACAAACCTTATTACAGAGGCTGTCATTGCAAGAAATCTTGAAACAACCCACCATGAAGTATTGAAGACCATACATCCCCATCCAACCCTATCAGAAGCCATTATGGAAGCCACCGCGGATGCATTGGGGGAGGCTGTGCATATTTGATGAAATTGGAAAATTAAAATGAGCCCAATAGTAGAAACAGAGCCTAAACTAATTACTTTGGATACACCAGATTCCATTTGGGAATTTCTTTCCTCAGAAGATAAAAATCAATATTTTTGGCTGGGCAGACAGCCTTATCAGCCTGTATGGGAACTGCAAAAACAACTCCATGCCAATCGGGTGGTAGGGGACATTCCAGATGTCATATTGTTTGTGGAGCATGATCCCGTTTATACATTTGGGAAAAATGCAGACCTCAATAATTTATTAGATTCTAAACCGAGAGATGCAGAGGTAGTACAAATTGACAGAGGCGGTGAAGTGACCTTTCATGGCCAGGGGCAATTGGTCTGTTATCCCATTATTGATTTGCACGACTATAAAATGTCCGTTTCATGGTATATGCGGTTGCTGGAAAATGTGGTTATAGACTGCTTGAAATCTTATGGAATTGATTCAGGGCAAAAAGAAGGACTTACCGGAGTGTGGGTGGATGATGACAAAATTTGTGCCATGGGAGTACGCCTTTCCAAATGGGTCACCATGCACGGGTTTGCCCTGAACTTAAATCCCGATATGACCTATTTTGATGGCATGATACCCTGTGGTATTTTTGAATATGGTGTCACCTCATTAGAGGATTTGGATATTCAGTTTGATAGTTGTGACATTCGGACTAAAATTATGAAATCATTTAATTATTTTCTCTCAAAGGATACAAATGAAGTTTAAGGGATTTACCAAAAAACAATTATTGGACATTTATGAGAAAATGGCATTATCACGTTATTTGGATGATAAACAATTAATTTTATTGAAGCAGGGAAAAGGCTTTTTCCATATTGGCGGTTCAGGTCACGAAGCTGCGGGTATGGCTGCTGCATTATCGTTTAAACCGGGGTCAGACTATGCCTACCCTTATTATCGTGAGCAAGCGTTTTGCTTAGGTTGGGGTATGACCAGCCGGGAGCATTTACTGGCATTTCTGGCTAAGGAGGCTGATCCAAGTTCAGGTGGTCGGCAAATGCCTCAGCATTATGGTCATGAGGAATTAAATATTGTGAGTCAATCAAGCCCAACAGGCACCCAATTTCTCCAAGCTGTGGGTGCTGGCTTTGCCCTTCAAAGAAATGGAGAAAATGGTGTAGCTTATGTAAGCTCAGGGGAAGGTACATCCAGTCAGGGCGATTTCCATGAAGCATTGAATTGGGCCAGTAGAGATAAATCTCCCGTAATTTTTCATATTGAAAATAATGGCTATGCTATTTCCGTTCCAATAGAAGATCAAACCGCTGGTGGGTCCGTATATAAAATATGCGCTGGATATGATAACTTGGCTCGTTTTAATGTGGATGGAACCGATTTTTTCGAAACCCATCTCGCCTTTAAAAAAGCCGTAGAACGGGCTCGTAAAGGAAAGGGACCCTCACTAATTCAATCTGATGTAGTGCGCTTATTGCCTCACTCTTCATCAGATGATCAGCGGAAATACCGACCTGAAAAAGATTTAGAGGCAGACCGAAAACGGGATCCCCTACTTACCTTTGCCAAAACTTGTGTTGAGGAGGGTATTGCAAAACAGGAAGATTTTGATAAAATACGGGATATGGTGAAATCCCAAGTGGATGCAGATGCAGAATGGGCTGAAACACAACCAGATCCCGATTCACATGACAGCCTGAGTAATGTATACCATAGCGTAGTTTCCAATGATTTACCTGAGCCAGCACCAAATTCCGGTGAAAAAATTGTATTGGTGGATGCCATTAATCATGCCCTAGACGAAGAGCTCACCAATAATAATAAAATGATGATTTATGGTCAGGATGTTGCGGGAGGAAAGGGAGGTGTATTTACTGCTACTCGAGGACTTACAGATAAGCATGGAGTTGACAGAGTATTTAATTCACCTTTAGCAGAATCATCAATAATTGGGACAGCCATTGGGTTGGCAACTCTGGGGTATAAGCCAGTGATTGAAATCCAATTTGGCGATTATATTTGGTACAGTATGATGCAGATTCGAAATGAAGTTGCCACCATGTGCTATCGATCAAATGGGAAGTGGAGCAGCCCTATTGTCATGCGTGTACCAGTTGGGGGATACATTCATGGCTCCCTCTGCCATAGTCAATGCATCGATGGATATTTCACCCATCTGCCAGGAATTTACATTGCCTATCCGTCCAATGCGGCGGATGCCAAGGGCCTGCTGAAAATGGCTTGTCGGATGGATGATCCGGTCATGTTTATGGAACATAAGGGCTTATATCGACAAGGTTTTGCTGCATCTCCGGAACCGGACAAAAATTACCTTCTACCATTTGGGAAAGCCCGTATTGTTCAGGAAGGCAACGATGTCACAATTATTACCTGGGGAGCCATTGTTCAAAAATCAATTGAAGCTGCCCGTAATACGGGACTATCCGTAGAAATTATTGATCTGCGAACCTTAAATCCCTTGGACATGGAAACCATTTTAACATCTCTGCAAAAAACCAATCGTGCAATTGTAGCTCATGAAGATAATCTGACCAATGGTTTTGGCGCTGAGATTTCCGCTCGAATTAGCGATGAAGGGTTCAAATATCTGGATGCTCCCATAAAACGAGTGGCTTCAAAAGACTCGCCAGTCGCCTATGCAGCAGTTCTGGAAAATGAACTATTGGTTCAAACCTCCTGGATTGAAGGTGCCCTGAAGGAGATCGTGGAATTTTAGTATGACAGCATTGGCTGAATATATCATTCGCAAACAGGTGCCAGTTGGTGAAAATCCAGAATTGCCAAAATTCAGGGGTAATATTGGCATCGCTCAGGGGTGGATTTCAATTTGCGCTAATTTTTTCCTGTTTGGTTTAAAATTAATTTTTGGATTTCTGTCCAATAGTATAGCACTCATTGCTGATGCCTTTCATACACTCTCAGATATGGCCAGCAGCGCGGTGGTGGTTTTTGGTTTTAAGATGGCTTCCAAGCCGGCGGACAAAGAACATCCTTTTGGTCATGGCAGGGCAGAGACCATTGCAGCGCTTACCATCTCAATTTTAGTTGGATTTACCGGAATTGAATTTATAAAAACCAGTTTTACCCGGTTTATGAATCCAGCTGCGATTGAGATGAGTTGGGCTGTTATTTTGGTGGTATTGATTACCATAATCCTCAAAGAAGTGTTAGCGCGGTTAAGTTATAATTTAGGGGACAGAATTAATTCCAGCACTCTCATTGCCGATGCCATTCATCATCGCAGTGATATGTGGTCATCGGTATTGGTTTTATCAGCATTTGGAGGAGCCTGGTTGGGGTATCCTAAAACGGATGCCATTATGGGCTTGGGTGTGGCAATAATGATGATTCAATCCGCTTATACCATTGCCCGGTCAGCCATTGATGATCTACTGGGAAAGCCGGTAGATGCAAATACAATAAAAATAATTAAAGATTTTGCTCTCCAAGTTCCAGAAGTTTTCAATGTACATGACATTGTGGTTCACAGTTATGGAGCCCATCGATTTATTTCCCTGCATATAGAAATTGCAGAGGGTAAAAGTCCTGAAAGCATGCATGAAATTGCCGATAAAGTGGAAAAATTAATATCTCAAGAGTTAGAAGCAGATGTCATAACACATGTGGATCCGGTCTCTCTGGAAGGAAAAGAAATTGCTGTCATTAAGGATATTATTCTGGAAAATCAAAAATTATTTAGCTTAGAGGAATCTATTCAGGACTTACGGATTGTGAAAAACCATCATGTGGAATCCATCATGTTTCAGGTGCCAGTACCTGTAGAATTTAATATGCAGGGAAAATTTAGTAAAAAGTGCAGTGAGGATTTAAGTAACAAATATCCGGACTGCAAAATTGATATCGAATTTAAATCTCAAATGAGTATGGGGTAATGAAGAATGTTTGATGTAGTGATGCCTAAAATGGGTGAATCAATTACTGAAGGTACCATTTTAGAATGGAAGAAAAAGGTAGGTGAGAGTATTAATAAAGATGAGACCTTATTAGAAATTTCCACGGACAAGGTGGATTCTGAAATACCATCTCCAGCAACTGGTACGGTTGTAGAGATTATTGCCCAGGTGAATGATACTATTCCAGTGGGGGATGTCATTGCAAGAATTGGTACTATAGGTGAAAAGGTGGGTAGCCCCCCAGAAAAAACGGAAGATGTTGCAGATGAAACACCTGAGCCTCAACCGGAACCCACCACAAAACCAGAAACAGCTCAAATAGCAGATATTCCTCCTGCTCCCACTCAAAAAGATGAGTCCATTTCATCTCAGAAAAGATTTTACTCACCCTTGGTTAAATCTATTGCCAGGGAAGAAGGAATATCTCAATCTGAGTTGGATTCAATTCAGGGGTCTGGCAGAGATGGACGGGTGAATAAATCTGATATGCTGAAATTTATTGCCAGCCGAAGTGATAAAATTGCACCTGTAATGGGCGAAGCACCTATTGTGCAGCCAACTCCCCCAGTAGCAACACCACAAAAACCTGTACAATTGGCAATGTCGGATGAAGTTGAGCCCATGTCACGAATGCGCAAACGAATTGCAGAACACATGCTGCAGTCTTTACAGACATCAGCTCATGTCTATACTGTGGTTGAGGCAGATGTAACCAATTTGGTGAATATCAGATCTGAAAATAAAGAAAACTTTAAAGCCAAATCGGGAGTCAATCTCACCTATACACCCATGCTGTTGGATGCTTGTATTAGAGTTATTCAGGAATTCCCACTCATAAATGCTTCCTTAGATGGGGATAATATTGTGCACCACCGCAATATCAATATGGGTGTGGCAGTTGCATTGCCGGATGACAATCTCATAGTGCCGGTGATACATTCGTCTGAAGAGAAAAACTTTCTGGGATTGGCACGTTCAGTTTCTGATTTAGCCGGTAGGGCACGGGAAAATAAACTAACTCCCGATGAAATATTTGGCTCTACCTTTACCGTTACCAACCCAGGTGTGTTTGGCGGCCTGTTTGGAATGGGCATTATCAATCAGCCCAATGTGGGAATACTCTCAATTGGTTCTTTTCAAAAGCGGCCTGTTGTAAAGGAAACCGAATATGGAGATACCATTGTGGTGCGAAGTATGGTCTATTTAACTCTGAGTTATGACCATAGAATTATTGATGGTGCTTATGGTACCAAATTTCTGGCACGATTGGTAGAAGTAATTGAACAGTATAATAGTGATAAAATTCAGAATTAATTATGGAGTGGATTAACCGTGTTAATCCATGCATCAACATCTACACCCATTTAGGGTAAGCATCAACTTGGTATATGCACTCCAAAGTAATATATTGAAATGATACAAACTTTAACAAAAAAGAGAACCCGCCCGGACTGGTTGAAAATTAAACTCTCCACATCCGGGAAGTTTTTGGAAACCCAAAAACTCATTCGGGAAAATAATCTTCATACGGTCTGTGAAGAAGCCCGCTGCCCTAATATTTATGAATGCTGGGGAAGGCAGACAGCCACCATCATGATATTGGGAGATACCTGTACCCGCTCCTGTGGTTTCTGCTCGGTGAAGACAGGTAAGCCATTAGCAACAGATACACTTGAGCCAATCCGTACCAGCAAAACGGTTAAAGCTATGAATTTGCGTCATGTGGTGATAACTTCTGTAGATAGGGATGATTTGAAAGGTGATTACGGAGCAAAAATTTGGGCTGAAACTATTCAGCAAATTCGCCTTCAATCTCCGGAATGTACCATTGAGGTATTAACTCCGGATTTTCGAGATTATGCACCAGCTTATGAAAAAGTATTTCAGGCAAACCCGGATATATTTTCTCATAATGTAGAATGTGTCCGGCGAATATCTAAAGAGGTACGGCCTCAATCCGATTGGAATAGATCACTTTCTATCCTAAAGGCTTCTGTTGAATGGGGGTTGAAAACCAAAACAGGTATGATGGTGGGATTAGGCGAGACCGATTCTGAAGTGTTGGAAACTATGCAGGAGTCTGCAGATTTAGGTATTGACATATTTAACTTGGGACAATATTTACAACCTACTTTCGATCATCTACCTGTTCAGAGATATGTACATCCTGATACATTTGATATGTTTAAGGATAAAGGTCTTACAATGGGTTTTGCAGTGGTAGAATCAGGACCATTGGTAAGATCATCCTACCATGCTGATGAGCAGGTAAAGCAATTAGAAGTGGTAAAGAATTAATTATTTAAAGCGTAATTATTTAAGGCTGCTAATAGAATTTCATTACGTTTTACAAATTAAATAATTAAATATTTCTATATAATAATTAAAATAGCAAAGGAGAACAAAATGCAATGTGCAAAATCAAAAATCAACTTATTTTTTATGCTGATAATAACATCATCAATTATTACAGCAGGGGAGTTTAATCCATTGGAAGTACAAACCTACACCTTAGACAATGGACTTACCGTTTATCTCAATGAAGACCATAATACCACCTCTGTTTTTGGTGCGGTGGCTGTGCGGGGCGGTGGGAAAAGAGACCCTAAAGATGCCACTGGAATCGCTCATTATTTAGAGCATTTGCTATTCAAGGGTACAGAGGAAATGGGTACCATTGATTTTGAAAAAGAAAAGGTATTTTTAGATAGTATTCAAGTAAAATATGATGAGTTGGGAGCAACCTCCGATGAAACTCAAAGGTTGGCTATTCAAAATGAAATAAACCGTTTATCAGTTAAAGCTGGTGAATTTGCCATCCCCAATGAATTTGACAGATTGTTAGAAGGCATGGGCGGAGCATGGATCAATGCCTTCACTTCTAATGATGCCATTGTATATTTGAATAAATTCCCCGGTAATCAAATTGAAAAATGGCTGGAGGTGTATAGCCATCGTTTTGTGAATCCGGTTTTTCGTTTATTTCAATCTGAATTGGAAACGGTGTATGAAGAAAAGAACCGTGCAATGGATAATATGTTCAGGCAATTATTCACCACATATATGAACCATTTTTTCAAAGAACACCCTTACGGACAGCAAACGGTTTTAGGCTCTGTTGACCACTTGAAAAATCCATCTCTTACAAAAATGCGGGAATATTATGACACCTATTATGTAGCCAATAATATGGCACTAGTTCTTACGGGCGATCTGTATCCCGATGAAATATTACCACTGATTGAAGAAAAATTTGGCAGTTGGAAATCAGGAAAAATTCCACCATCCATAAATATTACAGAAAATCCCTTTGATGGTAGAGAAAAAATAAATAAAAGAATGACCCCAATAAAAGTGGGATTTATGGGCTTCCGCACTGTGCCTATTGGTCATGATGATGAAGGCGCATTATCACTTTGTTTGCAATTATTAACCAATGAATCCAAGACTGGGCTCATTGATGAATTGGTTGTGGATCGAAAAATAATGGAAGCCGGTGCGTTTAATATGGATTTTGTGGATATGGGAGCTGCCAACTTTTTTTTCCTGCCTAAATTATTTTTCCAATCTTTAACCAAAGCAGAAAACTTGGTGAGAGGTCAAATTGATAAATTAAAGGCAGGAGATTTTGATGATGAATACTTTAATGCAGTAAAATTAACTATGTTACGTCAGCATGAAGAATATATTGAAAGTATGGAAGGACGATTATTTATTTTAGCGGATTTGTTTATTAAAAATAAATCTTGGGAAGATATCGTTGCCTGGCCTGGAATATTAAAAAATATTACCAAAGAAGAAGTGATGGAAGTTGCCAATAGATATTTTGGTGATGATTTTTTGGTACTTCATTCAAAAATGGGATTTCCTAAAAAAACAAAATTGGAAAAACCTTCATTTGAGCCGGTAATCCCCAAGAACTCAGAAGAAAAATCGACATTTGCTGATAAATTGGAAAAAATCCCCGAAGGTGAATTAAATATTCGCTATATTGAATTTGATAAAGATGTACAGTATAATGATATTTCAGAAAATGTTCATTTGTATCATGCCTATAATCCCATCAATAGTATTTTTTCACTCAACTTTAAATATGGAGTTGGAAACCTGAAAGACGCAAAGTTGGAGCAAACTGCAGAACTCTTAAACTTACTGGGTACCGATTCTTACACTTTCAATCAATTTAAGGGTGAGTTGCAGAAGATTGGCACTACCATTTCATTCAGTTCTGACAGGGATTATTTTACGATTCATGTAAAAGGATTTGATGATCAATTAGATGAATCTCTGGAATTTGTTAATGAATTTATAACAAATGTGAAGGGGGATGATGACAAAATTAAAAAGCTGGCGGAATCTGCAAAGTCAGGTAGAAAAATAGAGAAAAGAGAGCCCTCTACTGTTGGCAAAGCACTTCGTGATTTTGTAGCCTATGGTGAACAATCCAGTTTTTTACGCAGAATGACAGTTAAGGAAATTAAAAACACAAAATCAATTGATTATATTCAGGCTTTTCAAAATGCGCTAAAATATGAACTGGATATTTTTTATACTGGTAGACTGAGTTTTGATTCCGTTGCTGCATCTATTAAAAAAAGTATCCCTCTATCTAAAAACCCAATAGATTCTCAGTCTCCCAATGATTTAGTGGTAAAAAATTGGGATGAAGATGCTGTCTATTTGGTGAAGGATAAAAAAGCAGTACAAAGTCAGATTTATTTTTTGGCAAATGGAAATCCAGTTGTAGAAAGTGACCGACCTAAAAGTAATGCCTATAACAAATATTTTGGACGAGGCATGGGAAGTATCATTTTTCAGGAAATTAGAGAATTCCGCTCACTTGCCTATTCATCCGGGGGTGGGTATAAAACCAATTTTTATAATAATAAAAAGGGCTATTTCTCAGGCTATGTTGGCTGTCAGGCAGATAAATCCTTAGAAGCTATTACAGTTTTTAAAGATTTGACACTCAATATGCCGGAAAAACCAGATCGAATGGAGCAGATAAAATCAGGGCTTATAAAGAGTATTAATGCCAATCGTCCCAGTTTTAGAAGTTTTCCATCTCGGGTATCTAATTGGTTGAAGCAGGGCTATTTGGATGATCCGCGGAAAGATCAGGTTAGTTTTTATGAGAATATGACATTCGATGATATTGTTAATTTTCAAAAGGATAATATTGCTGGGAGACCCATTGTCATCACCTTACTAACGGATACCAAACAGGTGAATTCAGAAGATCTTAGTCAGTTTGGAAAAGTAATTAAATTAAAGAAAAAAGATATATTGAATTAGGCGGAAAATGACGAAAAATAAAAAGCCCTCGAAAATCGAGGGCTTTTTTAATTATGGTTATATTTACCTATGGCAAAATAAAGTCAATATCAGTTTCTTCCAACTGGTCAAAGAAATAATTCCACACGGCCTCAATACCCCAATTACCATTATTGGATTCCGCAGTTCGATATAAAATGAATGTAAAACTACTAGGTGAATCTCTAAAATCATCATCGGTAATACCCAAACCATAGCTTGAAATGGGCTGATTAAAATCAAATTTATTTCCTATAAATGCCACATCATAGAATAAAAATACTGGAGTTGTAATAATAGGGGTATTTAAATTAAAGTAATGATATTCAAATTTTGCTAACAGCATTTGATTGCCAGAAAACTTTTTGGTATCCATATAATCAAAACCTCTTACGGACCCCTCTCCCCCTATATAAAACAATTTCTGTACCGGAAGCTGCTTTTTGCTGAATCCTCCCATAAATCTGAATGTAATTCCGTCACTGCTGGATAAGGTTCTTAAAATTGAATAATTAAAGCTGAGGTGTTCATAAGAAAAATCACTGCCCATAGATTTATCTGCATACTCATAGCCAATATCAAATCGATAGGGTTTTTCTATTTTAATTATAGAGACGGTTTTAAGTACGCCATCGGTATCTATGACTCGCTCTTCATTTTCGTCATCAATTTCATAGCGGGTGCTATCAATTAAAAAGCGATATGCATGTGAGCCAGGGGGCAGAGGAATTTTAATATCATAGGTGTATTCCATTGTAAAAAGGGAATCACCTTGCAGATGAGATGAATCTTTTGAATTAGTAAAAGAAAACTCTACTATGCCTCCCAACATTTCTCTTATTTCTGTGGAGTCTTGAACTTTCATTTCGTACTGAATGGCAGACCAACCCTTAGATTCAGCTATTAGGTAAACCTTGGGAGCATCAGATTCTGTGATTGAACGGGAGGAATCTTTAAGGGTAAGAGTATAGGTGAATTCATTCATCGTTTTTTTGTTTAGATGATTTAACGAAAATACAGTCTGAATTGTCACATGCCTTCCATCTTCAAAGGGAATTGGTGCTGTTTGAAAGTTATCACGGTTAATTAAGTCTCTCTTATTAAAGAGTTTATTTTTATAATTAAGTAATGCAGGTAAATATTTTTGATTGGTATTACTCAATTTATTAAATAAAGTCAGTTCATCTGAAAAACGATGAGTATAATCTATAGAAAATCCCTTTTTATGAAAATAATCTTTATAATCCTTCCCATAAAACATGGAAGATATTACATTAATTTTTCCCCTCATCCAGCTATCATTAGATGCAATTTCATCATGGTAGGTTATATTTAATTCTTGACTTTCTTTTCCCCAGGGATGGCGCTTGAATGTGGCAGAATGAAATAATTGTTTTAAAGAAAAGCTATAGATTGGCCAGTACTCAAACTTTATTGCAGTTGGTTTTAATTGGGTAGTTGAAAAATAAGGTCCCATAGTGTACCCCGAAACACGGTTATGCGAAAAGGAAGGAGAGATTGGCAAGGTAAAAGCAGATATTCTAAAAGTCTTATAATCTATATAAGGCCAAATAAACTTTTTAATAAATAATTGGATATCATGTTCACTTTCAATCCCTTCTTCTTCTAAGAAAATTTTAAGAAATGGACCGACGAAACTAGAATCCAAATATTCCTCATGACCATCAAAAGTAGAAAATGATTCACCACTGCCACGTGTTCTATTTAACATGAAATTAAGTGTATTTTGTATCTCAGAATAGGCTCTTTCCACTTGTGTATTGTCAATAATATTTACCGGAGATGAGCTTAATGCATCATCAATTTTCTCCTCAACAATTTCTTCTATATAAGCAGGGTTCACAAATACAAATTCACCTTCACCACTTCCATATCGTCCATTAACTGGGGTTTGATTTTCTTCAGAGGTTATATAAACTTTTTTACTGAGATAGATACCCAGTTCGTTTGAGGTTATATATCCATCTTGATCACCATCTGCCAGTCCATTTTCTATACCGGTTAATAATTCTTTCGTAAATGCACTATGACCCCAAATAGCTCTTTCCTGTGCTGTATCTCCTTTTCCGCCAGCTGTAATAATTTGACGGGCAGATTCTGTGGTTATTTTTTTCAGATATTTTTCATCATCATTGAAATTATTCTTAGCTAAACTTCTGGTTCCTACCGTCATTATGCCGCCATAACATACATCCACTAAATAGAGTACATGTTTGGCAGGGGTCATTTCAGATATTTGTTTAAATTCCTGCATGGAAAGTCCCGTGGCAAAAAGGTTGTCAGGGTTACCATCAACGGGGAGTAAATAACCTACTTCTCCTCCAGATGGTAATGCAATCGTTTCTCCATGTCCTCCATAAAATACCAAGATTCTATCATTTTCACCGGCCTCCATGGCAATTTGGTATAGTTTATTCTTTATATTTATTTGGGTGGCATCTTCATTCAGTATAAGGTGGATATTCTCCTCTTTATACCCCAGTTTCCCAATAAGTAAATTGGCAATACTTTCCGCATCTTCAACGGCATAACCCAAATCTTTGACATTATCAGAATTATAATTATTGATACCAATTATTACCGCATAACTATTTTGGTAGAATTCCAGGCTCGACGCAATAAGAGAAGAAAAAACAGAATATATAAAAATAATGAGAATATTTTTCATAGGATGAAATTTAATACAAATTAAATGTACTTTTTAAAATTAATTTTAAGTGGTTAGAAGGGAGAATCAGATTATACGCAATTAGGTATTACCCTAAAACTGCATTCACCAATAATATGATATCCTGGATATTAATATCTCCATCATCATTCATATCAGCGCAGGTATCATCACCTGGAATACCTAAAGCAGAGTTCACCAGTAGGATAATATCCTGAATATTTAATACTCCATCCGAATTCATATCTCCAGAAAGAGGGCATTGATTCTCACCATCCTGCCCTTCAATCAGTCCCGGGCGGGCTAATTCCAGAATCGCCCGCATGACAATGCTCTGGTTCGTGGTGTACATATTCATACAGGCATCGTTGCTGTAGTCCATATAGTTTTCTACCATATCAGAGTAATTAACAGGGTAGTCTGTACAGGAGTTGAGATTATGATTGCAGGTAAATTGTGAGGCAGCATTCTGGATGGGAGTATCTGTTAAGCCATCATCTACAGAGCAACCGCTGCCGGTTATAGGGTCACCCCAGATGTGACGAAGCCCCAGATAATGTCCAACTTCATGTACACAGGCACGGCCGAATTCATTGCCGCTGATACCATCATCTCCATGCTGTGGGTTATTGGTGCCCACCACGGGATAATGGAGAACTATTCCCTGTAAATCTTCATCTAAAGTGAATCCCTCGGTAGGCCAATCAGGTACGGAATCGAGATCTACATTTTCAAGAACTTCATTCACATTGGTAGGGGGATATGCAAAACCCAGTACTTGTCCCAGAAAGCTTTCTTCTACATTACAAACCCATATATTCAGATAGCGGCTGGTGTCCCAGGCATCTACTCCCCCTTCAGAGGATTTTTTCACATTATCTAGAGTGATGTTTCCAGTAAATATATCCCAGATATCGATATAAGGAAAGCCTGTTTCAGCCGTATAAGTATGGGTGATGCCGGTAGTGGAATTTCCATTTGGGTCTTCAGAAGCTAAAGCAAACTCAATTTCCACATCTGCAGCAAAGGGGAGAAACTCCTCTCGGGTTTCATCGGCATTACTATTCATTCGTCGGAAGTCTTCATTCAGTACTTCAATTTGAGATTCCATGACATAATCCGGGAGATTTTGGGCGTCATTGTTATAGACCACATGAAACACAACCGGAATTTCATAAACAATATCCCGTGTTCCCATTTCAGATCCCTGTCTATTGGCAAGTTCAAAAATATAATCTGTTGATGCTTTAAATCCGGGATGGGCAAATTCAATTTGCTCCATAACTTCATCATATCCGCAATATTTAGGTTCTTCGGTAAAACCCAGCGAAATAAAGGTGAAAACAGACATGAAAGAAAAAATAAATTTCATTTATACCCCCTGATTTAATCCTGAATATGGTTGATTAATGATAATAAAATTACCACAAATTAATTTCTAAAAAATGTATTAAATTGTAACATGAACATTACCTGTAAATGGAACCTCATATTGTTTTATTTTATCTGGATTATTTTTGAATTCAATTTGGCAGAAACGGAAAAAAATATAAATCTGAATATTAAACAGGCTACTTTTGGCGCTGGATGTTTCTGGTGTGTAGAAGCGGTTTTTGAACAATTGGATGGAGTTGTGGATGTGAGAGCTGGATATACGGGTGGTGCTACCGACAACCCTACCTATGAAGATATATGTACCGGCAAAACGGGACATGCAGAGGTGATCCAGATTGATTATGATCCCTCACTAATCAGCTATGAAAAACTGCTGGAGGTATTCTGGAAATCCCATAATCCCACCACTTTAAACCGACAGGGAGCAGATGTGGGCACCCAATACCGCTCAGCAATTTATTTTCATTCTGAAAATCAGCAAAAATTGGCCAAAGAGTCTAAAGATTCTGCTGATAAAATGGAGTTGTATCCAGACCCGATTGTAACGGAAATAACGCCATTAACAAAATTCTTTATTGCTGAAAATTATCATCAGGATTATTACAGAATTAACAAAAATGCCCCCTATTGTCAATTGGTGATAAAACCAAAGTTAGATAAGCTGAATAACCTCTAATCCCATTTTCCAGCATTCTGGATCCAGATAAAATTGGCAAATAAATCTCACCGTTTTGAAACCCTTTTAAAAATTAGCCATGAGCTAAATTATACCGATGACCTGGATAGTGTATTGGAAAGAATTTTAGCGGAAGCCCGTTCTCTCACCGAATCAGAGGCAGGTACAATTTATCTGCGGGATGAGGATGAATTGGTCTTTGAGCATACCCAGAACGACAAGCTGTTTACCTCTAACCTGGATAATAAAAATAATTATCTGAGCCATAGAATTCCGGTAACTGATTCTTCAATTGCAGGGTTTGTGGCTTTAAATTCCCTGAAAGGAGATGGGCAGAATACGGTTCTGAACTTCCCCGATGTTTATCAGCTTTCCAATACCTATCCATTCCATTTCGACAAGAGTTTTGATACGGATAATGATTATCGGACAAAATCCATGCTGGCTACATCTTTAGATAATGTAAATGGTGAAAATGTGGGAGTTATCCAATTAATCAATAAAAAAGGTGGTCAGAAACAGAATATCCAATTTGATAAAGATGATGAGACGGTGCTTTCCAGTTTTGCAGATTTAGCAGCAGTGCATATCGAGCGGGCACGGATAACCAAAGAAATGATCCTGCGTATGATTAAAATGGCAGAATTACGTGATCCTAAGGAAACCGGTGCTCATGTGAACCGGGTAGGTGCCTACTCGGCGGAATTATATGAACACTGGGCAGTGAAAAACGATGTTCCCAAAAATGAAATCAAACAAATGAAGGGGAATTACCGCCTGGCTTCAATGCTGCATGATGTGGGCAAGGTGGGAATATCAGATATTATACTTAAAAAACCCGGACCCTTTACGGATGAAGAGAGAAAAGTAATGCAGCAGCATACGGTGTTTGGCACAGAGCTGTTTAAGTATTCTGCCTCAGAAATGGACAAGCTTGCCACCAAAATAGTGTTGAGCCATCATGAAAATTGGGATGGAACCGGCTACCCTTATGGGACAACTGGAATAAGCTCAGATGTGATGACAAATAAAACTGATGCAGAAATGGCGGGTGAAAATATTCCTGTTTCCGGGAGAATTGTAAAAATTACCGATGTGTATGATGCGTTAATGTCCATTCGCTGCTACAAAAAAGCCTGGGATGAACAAAAAGTATTGGATGAAATCGAAAAAAAATCTGGTATCGAATTTGATCCCTTTTTGGTGGAATGCTTTTTTGATATTTATGAGACAATCAAAGCAATTCAGGTAAAGTATGAGGAAGAAGATAGTTAAGATTGCTTGATTTATTGCTGTATTTAAACTAATATTTAAGCAATTAATCAGAAAAAAATAGGAAATATAAATTATGGGACTTGAATTAAACGCACAAATAATAGAATACCTCAGAGCCATTGGTTGGGCAATTACAGCCTCCATTGGTTTTTCAATCGGAGTTTCAATTGCAGTTTTTATTTTTAATAAACTGTCGAAGGATATTGATGAATGGCAGGAAATCAAGAATGGCAATATAGGCGTTGCTCTCATAGAGGTTGCCCTCATCGTCATGATCGGTATCATAGTCTATCGTGTGATTTAAGCCCTCTAACCCTTGTAAATAATTTCGTAAAAGGTTCAAATTATGTTCATGCGACTTGCATCACCTTGCATTACCCTGTCTTTATAGTATATTTCGAGATGGATATTTTAGGAAATATACAATTTTGATGCGGTTAATTTTAATAATAGCATCTTTTACCATGGTATTTGCCCAGGGCATCCGTTATGTTGACGAAGTTTTTGAGTCTGTTCAAAAAACTGAGGATGTAGTATATGGCAATGCCCCTGATCTCCCCTTCATTTTTCTGTTTGAATGGAATACCTATGATATAGATTTAGATATGGATGTATATGAACCTGAAGGGGATACTCTATCGAACCGTCCTGTTATAATATTTCTCCATACAGGTGCGTTTTTCTCCGGACATAATGAATTGGATGATATGGTAGCTCTTTCTACGTCAGCCGCAAAGCGAGGATATGTGGCCATCAGTTTAAATTATCGATTAGGTCTCAATATCCTCAGTAGTTATAGTGGAGAACGTGCCGTTTACAGAGGCGTTCAGGATGGAAGTGCGGCAATCCGCTACTTAAAAGAATATCCAGAGGAATTTGGAATTGATCCTGATAATATATTTATGTGGGGTAGCAGTGCCGGTTCATTTATAGCGTTACACCTTGCATTTTCTGATGAAGATGAACGACCTGAAGCATCTTATGGAAATTGGCAGGATCCAGATTTGGGCTGCATTGATTGCGAGGGGAATCCCTATGACCATGAGCGTCGACCTAAAGCAATTATCAGTTGCTGGGGGGCTATTGGTGATTTAGACTGGATAGATTCTTGGGATGCCGTGCCCACTCTCATGTTTCATGGAACGGCTGACCCTGTAATTCCCTTTAATGCCGGATTTCCATTATTAGATATTGCCCTCCCAATTGTATATGGCTCAAATCTTATTCATGAACGATTAGATGAATTGAATATTGAAAATACATTGTATGCCGAAGAGGGTCAATTGCATGAATATTGGGGTACGGTGAACGGAAATTGGTTCGGTGGTCCTTCTGAATACTGGCCCGGAATGTTAGAAAATGGATTCACCTTTTTGTATAATCAATTGGGTTACTCTCCAGAAGAATGTGCCGAACTGGGAGATGTAAATAATGATGGCATTGTAAATATTTTAGACCTTACCACAATAATATGTGATATTCTGGATGCATTTGACGTGGAAGATTGTTCCGTTTGGTGCGATTGGGATATAAATGGTGACGGTAATTATAATGTGATAGATTTGGTAAGTATTGTTAATATAATTTTGGGAGAAGGGTAACCCTCCATGGACCCCAATAAATACAAATTTTACCACTGTAGGGGACAGGTATCCGGCCCCGATATTCTTGGGCAAAGAAACCCTTGCCTGACGGATAAGCAGGTTGCCCCTACAAATAGCTTGAAGGATTTATTGTAATGAAAATTAATCTAATAAAAATCTTCATTCTTCTATCTTCTATCTTCAATATTCAATTTGCTCAGGTGGCTCCAGATTTTACCCCCTTTAGCTTGGAAAATGAAGGCGTAGAATTATCAACTAATATTATATCTCTTAATTCTGAAGAGATTGCAATTGACTTCCGTGAAAATGCCCATTTAACCATTCTCCCTACCCAATTTATCTGGAGATTAGAACTCATTTTACCCGAATTTAAAAGCGGTCATCTATTAATTAGTAATTGGAATATCCCCCATGAGGGGAGGCTATTTATTTTTAACGATGAGGATTCATATACTGGTCCTTATTTAAAAACGATTCAATCTGAATTAATCAGTGGAAGATTTAAAGGCAGTAATCTCATTTTAGAATACAGTGAGCCTGTTTTCCCGGAATTTCAGGGCAATTTCACCATTACAGGTATGCAGCCTGACTTCATCGCTGATTCTGTTGTGAAGGAGAATCCTGCCCCCACATTTATGAATCAATCCCGGGAACGACCCAAAATTATGCTAACGGGGTATTGGCCTCCAACCAATGAAATGGTGCGCCATTTCAGTCAGGATGCTGAACTTAATCCTGAAGGCTGGCAGGGTGAAAATTGGGAAGGTCTGGGCTATGATGTGGTTTCCTTTTTCCCTCAATTTGACCCGGCAGACTGCAATAATTGCGGACAGGGTTTTGGAGACCTTGAAGTAGATTATCAGGATTTTTCCCAAGATTATTGGCCTATTGTTGAGACGGTACAGCCAATTGCAATGATGACCTTCAGCCGGGGATATAACGATATGAGTTGGGAACTGGAAAATCGGCTAGTAAACCGTACCAACTGGAATGATGACTATACGGCTCCTTTATTGCCTACTCCCAATCCCCCTGATGACACAGTAGAAAATTATCATGTGCGCTTTACCAGCCTTCCTGTGGAAGCAATCATTACGGATATCATCAGAGCAGAAATTGGACTGGACCCCTATCTGGATGATACCAATGCAGGGATGTTTTTATCTGAATTTGCCGGCTATCATGGTGTCTGGTATAAAGAAACCTACCATGAAGATGAGGAGATACCTTGTTTTGCCGGCGGGCATATTCACGTAGGCAAGCAAATTGATTGGGACACTGCACGGCAGGCAACAGAAATATCACTTCGGGCTCTCATAGCCCATGTTGACCTATTTATGGTCATACCCGGGGATTGTAATAGTGATGGAGAAATAAATATCTTAGATTTAGTGGCATTGGCAAATGTAATACTGGATTTTGCCGAGTTTACACCCGCCCAGGAACTCGCTGCTGATTTAGATGAAAATGGAATAATAAATATTTTAGATATAATTGCCATTGTAAATTTGATTTTAGGTGGGTAATTAACCACGAATGAACACGAATGAAATTAATTATTATTGTAGGGGAGGGGTCACCCCTCCCGGAAATTTTGGGCAGGGAAACCCAGCCCCTACAGAAACTATTTATGGAGTTTTATTATGAAAACCAAACGACTTACATTTATAATTATTATTGCTTCGACTTTGCTCAGCACAGCGTTCTCATTTTTAATTTTTGCTGATCAAAAACCCCTAAAACCCATTAAACACAATCCCAGAAGTATTATTGAAGATAAGATAAAACCAGTAAGACATGTTCGCATTGAGCGGGTAATAAAACCACAAAATCAACGGACTGACCACTGCGAGGAGGGTTATGTAGATGACTGCTCCGGAGATGGAGATTGTTGTCCTGAGTCTTGGATAGGTGATGGCTACCCCGATTGCGGATTGGATTGGGGTTGTGACCTCACCTGCTACGATTGTGATGGCGGAGATTGCCCAGAGACAGACCCGGGTTGTGAAGGTGTTTCCGGAGCAAATTATCTTCCTCTCGCTGATGGGAATTTTTGGAATTACAATGATTATTTCAATAATAACATTTATCATATTGAGGTTAATGAAGTAATAAACCATAATGGAGAAGACTTTTACAACTTTGAAGATGATAATGGTCTTTCAGCATTTGGATTTGGCAACTTTTACTTCGCTTGGAATATAGATAATGAGGAATCTGAGTCAAAATTATATGCTTATTATCCTTATGAAGACAGAACCTTTTTATTTCTAGACTTTAATTGGCAAAGTAATCCTTTTACTATTTATTGGCGTGCAGATAGCTCACAATATGCAGAGGCTTACTTAGGTAATCCACAAGTTATTGAAACTGAATTGGGTATTTTTGAAAATTGTCAATGTTTGGAAATATGGCATCCAGGTATAACAGATGCACAAATGGGTTTCTGCTTTGCCGAGGATTTCGGTATTGTCTATTTATACGGTGCGTGGTTTGGCCCATATACTTTATATGAAACCAATGTTTTAGATTGTACTATCCTTGGGGATATAAACAACGATGGCGAGGTAAATGTAATTGATATAGTTACTATTGTAGCTTGTATTTTAGAAAATACTGACTGTCCCTGTAGTGACCTTGATAATGACGGTTCTGTGAATGTGTTGGATGTTGTCATGCTGGTAAATTTGATTTTAAGTAATGATTAACCACGTATATACTGCAGAATGCTGGGAATTAACATAAATTTAAAACCCGTATGGGCGGAATTAAAATCCGCCCAACGAATACGGGACAATTTGAAACCGTCCCCTACTGAAAAAATATCCTTCCATCCATAACATCTTCAAAATAATAAATTTCCACCCATGAATAAAGGAATCATCTCCACCGGCTCTAAAGAAGCCACTGAAGCAGGCGCTGAAATATTAAGGGCAGGTGGTAATGCCTTTGATGCGGCAGTAGCTGCTGTATTTACCTCTATGACCTCTGAGTTTGCCCTCACCGGAGCTGGAGGCGGTGGCGCTATGATGATCCGTAAATCTGATGCACAGCCGGTAGTGTACGACTTTTTTGTGGATACACCTCCCCGGACAGGAAAAGAAAAACTGGATTTCTTCGGTGTAGAAGTGGATTTTGGAGATTCTTCCCAGACATTCCATATTGGTAAAGGCTCTGCGGCAGTGCCGGGCACATTATTGGGCTTGATAATTGTGCAGGAACAGTTTGGAGTTCTTCCCCTTCCGGTTGTCATGGAACCAGCCATAAAATTAGCCAGAGAAGGGTATCTGCTCAATAAAAAACAGGCCTATATCTTTAAAATTTTAGAGCCCATATTTACCCATACAGAGGCAGGGCGGGATTTATTCTGCTCAAATGGAGAAATGCTATCCGAAGGTGACCGTTTTATTAATTCAGATTTTGCGGAATTTCTTGAGCGGGTTTCCTGGGAAGGTGCCACTTCTTTTTATTTAGGGGAATATGCCGAATTAATAGCCAAAACTTTTGGTGAAGAGGGGCTATTGAATGAAAAATCTATGAGTCTCTACCATGTGTCTGTACGCAAACCGGTAATGACCAATTTTATGGGGACAGAGGTATATTCTAATCCTGCACCTTCAGCAGGAGGAACACTCATCATTTTTTTACTACGGCTGCTGGAAGATGAAAAATTGAAGGATTTAAATATTACTCATATTATTCAAGCTATGGCAGTTACCAATTTAGCCCGAAAGGAAGTCTGTACAAATCCCAATAAGGAATATCAGGTTGAACAGTTATTGGAAAATAAAATATTTCAGAAGTATTTGGAGGGATTGCTGTCTAAATGTGACAATAGTGATGATGGAATTTCTCTGTCGGGCAGGGGAGAAACTACCCATGTGAGTGTTATTGATAAAGATATGAACTGTGCCGGTGTTACCACTACCAATGGGGAGGGCTGCGGTTATATTCTTCCCGGTACCGGCATCATGCTTAATAATATGTTAGGAGAGGAAGATCTGAATCCGTTGGGATTTCACCAATGGCGCCATCCCATGCGGCTGCCTACCATGGTGTCTCCAACTATTATTTTAAAAAACAATCTACCCTTCATTTTATTAGGCAGCGGAGGCAGCAATCGTATTCGCTCTGCCATTGTACAGGTGATCCTCAATTATATGGTAAAAGGGACTAGCCTTGAAGAAGCAATTATTGCCCCTAGAATCCATTTGGAAGGAAGAGAACTGTACCACGAACCAGGCATTGCTCTCGACAACATTGATTTACCCGAGTATTATACCCTGCATCCATTTGAAGTAAAGAATCTATTCTTCGGTGGTGTAAATGCTGTCACTTTAACCGAAGGTGTAAGTGATATACGCCGAGGCGGTACCTTCGAAATAGTTGAGTGACTATATCTTTTTCAAAGCTGCTATTCTAAACAATTACACATATTTATATTAACTAAAAAGGAATTCAATGGCAAAAATACTCATATTTCTAACCTTTATTTTAGCAGGCACTTCGGTATTTGGCCAGGGACCCTGGATTATGACCGGAAGAGTCCATAATGAACTCAAATGGAGTACACTAACAACCGAACATTATCGGGTACACTATCACCAAGGGATTGAGGAGATTGCTAAACAGGGCGCCAGCATGGCAGAGCAGATTCACCCCATACTATTAAAGCAAATAGGTTTAGAGTCGGTCCCCATAATTGATGTCATATTCACTGCTGAAGATGAAATTATGAATGGGTATGCCATGCCCACCAATCAGACCTTTATCTGGGTAGATCAAAATGATGCTGCTATCTGGCTGGAGGATGAAAAATGGGTCTATCAAGTGTTGGCTCATGAACTCCAGCATCTCATGTATTTTAATGCAGTAAAAACCTGGATGCCCGAGCCATTAAATTCATTTTACTCGGGAATCCCTGGCTGGTTTGTTGAAGGTCTTGCAGAATATATGACTGAACGCTGGAGACCTCATCGTGCCGATATTTCTCACAAATATCATGTTTTTAAAAATAAAATGAATGAAATGGATCCTCATCATGATGGATATTCAAAATTATTAATGATGGGAGAAAAATGGGGCGATTCAACCCTTATAAATATTATGAGCCACCGAAATGGCTTAAAATTGCTAAATTTTAAAAAAGCATTTAAAGAACATACTGGTGTTACTGTACAACAATTTGAAGAAGATTGGCGGCGTACTATGAACACCTATTACTATGGTTACCGGGCTCAAAAGGAAACCTATAAAGATTTAGGTGAAGTTGCTACCCTGCCTATTAAAAAGATGTCCACATTTTCAATTTCACCGGATAGCCTCCATATCGCTCTCACTGGAAAAGATGATAAAGATCAATGGGATCAATCTCTGTTTATAGCTGTTCGGGATACTTCCAAACCTAAAGAAAAAAAGGTGAAAAAGTTTTTTAAAGAGATATTTAAAAAGAAAAAGGATAAGGATAAAAATAAACCACCTAAGCCAAAATATAATAAGGAAGAAATTGATTTTGGTCGCTTCCATCAAACATTAGTCTGGTCATCTGATAATAACAGGCTGGCTTATGCAAAATTCCGCTACGGCAAGCACGGGTCCTTTTTATGGGATATTCGGATATATGACCAAGAGAAAAAGAAGGCTTATTGGGTCACTGAGAATAAACGCGCTGCTTTCCCGGTTTGGGATCAAAATGAAACGGGGTTATATTATATCCGTCATGAAAAGGGAGTAGCTAATATTTTCCATATTGATCTCACCACAAAAGCAAACCAGGCAATTACCAGTTATGAGGATGATATTCAAATAATGACACTTGCGCTTTCACCAGATGGAAAATCCTTAGTCTATGCCATGTCAGCCGCGAATGCCAACACTGATCTCTACCTTCTTAACTTGGAGTCCAAAGAAAACATTCGTCTAACGGATGATCCCGCGGTAGATTATCTTCCGGTTTGGCATCCCGATGGAAAGTCTATCAGCTATACCTCTCATGCCGGCTCTACCCCAAACATTCATACGGTGACTATTGCTAATGGAAAGTCTGCCATGCTAACTGACTGTGCCGATGGAATTTGGTCAGTACAATGGAATCCAAATGGTAATAGTATATTAGCCAGAACCCTTAACGATGTGGATTCAGTCCGTATTGTTGAAGTAAATCCTGTAAGAGATATCACCACTTCAACCCTGAACTTACGCAAAGATTTCACATCTTGGCGTGTGCGAAGTCCAGAACATATTCTAACGGGAATTAACCCTCAAAATCCTGTTAAAATTATAAAGGATGAAGAATATCGATTTTATAAATATCTCCGGCACATGACCAGTTTTATATTACCTTTAGATATCCCAATCGGATTTACCGCATGGAATGATGCACTTGGGAAGCATATGTTAACAGGGCTTGGTGGTTATACCAGCTGGGATTTTAAAACAATATTTTATTCGCTTAGCTATATTAATGCCCAGCACGGACCCCTTTGGGGAATAAATGTGTATAATAATATTGCATGGTCATTCCGATATTATGATGAGTCTTACAGCGGACTTTTGGAAAAGTTTGATGGAGGAGATGTGTGGTTTAGCATCCCTTTTAATAGGGGAGATTATGTTTCAGCTAACCATACTTTTAGGGTTAATACAACCTTTCATAATAGACAAATTCCAACCATGCCCTGGGATTCTGTAGATGTTGATTTGGATACCACCTATTTTCATGAATTTACAGACTTACCAGAGCCGGAGGGCGGTAAGGAAGGGGTAATCACCATTGCCTATACCTTTACCCAACGGCGACCCCATAGGTCTAATATGTCTCTGCCAACTAAAGGATGGGGAATAAAAGGATTAATAGATATTGCAGTCAAAGAAATTATTGGAGACTTTTCTTATAATCGTCTCACAATAGATTCTTATTTAAATCACCCCTTAAAGCCGGCAGTATTATTTATAAGGGCTAAGGGTATGAAATTGTGGGGTAGTCCACCTGCACAAGAATATGTAGGGTTTTCACGGGATCATGCTATTTATTTTCCGGGGAATAGTGGAACCGGCGGGTTATATGAAAATATGAATATCAGGGGATCTGATGAAATAAAAATTGGTGATTTAATGGCTTATGGCACAGCGGAATTGCGCATGCCCTTGATTCCTTCAATTCCCGCAAATGTATTGGGTATTACCATTGGTGACATTAGTGGGGCAGTCTTTTCTGATTTTGGACAAGTCTGGTCAGATGGTAAGGATACGGGGGATATAATTATTACAGCTGGTTATGAGTTGAAATATGCCTGGAAAATAGAAGATATACCCCTTTTTTATTTTTCAGTTGGTTATGCTCAAACCATTGATAGATGGGAAGAGAATGAAGAGCCAACCTTTTATGTACGTTCTACCCTGATAAATCCCTTTTAACAAAATTTGTATCAACCAAGGGTGTTATTGGGTCTATTTCCTCCGTGATTTGTTACGTTGTAATATTGCTTTCTTAATACACCGCATGAAAAAGAAAGAATCCGAACAAAATACCCAAAAAACCCATCAGGCGCTGAAAGCCAGGTTTCATACTAAGTGACCATTTAATTACACTTTTGAATCGTTCTCTTCCAATAGCGCTTAGTACTAATACAACAATAAGTGTGAGCCAACCTGAGATTTGAAGTACTATGGGGTATTTAGAATCAGCCGCAGCCATTATTAGTGCAATACCGAGAATAATCCTGATGATAATGGCGAAAACATGAAGACCTGTGGTCTCACCATATTTGGCAAATATACCCAATATGTAAACAGGCTTTACAATCAGAGTTACACTGCCAAGCATAATTAAAACTCCAAATAACAGCACTATATTGTTCATTTCTCACTACTCATTACAAAATAACAAATAAACTCTGCAGTCTTTTCATTTCCGCAAGCTGAGTTTATTTGGAGCTTGCTGAAGGGTCCGCCTGCCTGCCGAAATGCCTTGTACATCGTAACGTAGTGTAGATCTAAATGTAGGCTGGGTGGCGTGGGGGTTAAACAGCATATTTCATTGGTCATTCTTTATTATCTGAATGTTTGTTAATTACTGGTAACGGATAAAATGCTCCTTCTGAATATCCTTGGGATTCAACTTTTAATGCGTGGTCAAAACGGGCTCTATAATTTTCCCAAGCAATTGCTGATGTTAATTCAACAATTTGAGAATCATCAAAAATATTTTTTAATTGCTCGAATATATCATCAGGAACTTCTGCTGGGTTTGAAGTCATTGCATCTGCATACCGTAGCACAGCTTGTTCATCGGGAGAAAACAAGTTTGAGTGCTCATAATTATTGAGTTCCTGTAATTTTTCTTCTGTTATTCCCAAATCTCTGCCCACGGCAGAGCCAATATCAATTCAGAAAGGGCATCCTATAATTGTTGCTACTCTCACTTGGGAAAGTATTTTAATAGCACCAGAAACTTTCTTGGATTTTTCTTGGGCCATTTCCATTAGACTGTATCCTTTAAGAATTTTAGAATGTGCTGCTGCAATTCTCAATGGTTGAGGCACCCTTCCAAACTTCCATCTGGAATACAAAAATCCTATTCTTGCAATTAAAGACCCGCCTTTTGAAATACCTATTACTCTTGCCATATAAATTGCTGTTTAACG